>VGRJ01000016.1 GCA_016875405.1 Deltaproteobacteria bacterium
GAGCCGCCGTCGCGGCGTCGCTGAGCCGCAGTGTCGCTGAGCCGCAGTGTCGCTGAGCCGCAGTGTCGCTGAGCCGCAGTGTCGCTGAGCCGCAGTGTCGCTGAGCCGCAATTTCCCTGGTTTCTCTCAATAAAAAACGCGCATAAGATAGATTATGTAAACTTTTTGTCTTAGGAGGTTTCCGCCGTTGCCAAGCGGCTCCTCGGCAACGCCCACCCCGTCATCCAGGCCTCCCCGGCTGCCCCTCGAGCCCGGCTGCCCGAGAGCGAGGACAGGCGCAGGCCCCTCGACGCGGTTCACCGTCAGGTCATCACCACGTCGGCTCGGGCATCGGCAGACCTGGGATGAACCCAAGGCCGTTGGTTCCTCCCATCCAGAGCTCGAGGCTGGCGGTGACCAGGCGTGCGTTCCCGGCGTCGAGCCAGTTGCGGATCGCCTCCGGGAGGTCGGCCCCCAGCTCGGCGGCGTCGGGACGCCAGCCCGTCGGCGCGAAGCCGCGCTTGAACAGGAACGACGCCGCGTCGGAGTCCCCCCTTGGGGCGAGGACCAAGGCGTGTGTAATGCCAAGGATACCTGCCTTGTCGCCGACCTCACGGAGGAGCCGCGTCCCGAGTCCGTAGCGGCGATAGCTCGGCTCCACGACGAGTGCCTCGACGATGGCGACACCGGGCGCCTCGTCACGCCAAGCGAGGTACCCCGCGGGATCACCGTCGGCCTCGACGACGCGGACGTCGTGGCGGCGCATCAGCCCGACGAGGTCACGTTCGTCACGCACGACGACCAAGGCTTCCGGGACGCCCGCCGCGAGGCGATGCGCGGCGCTCGCGCGCTCTGTCGCGACCAGGGTCTGGAGCTGGGCCTCTTGAAGTCCGGTCACGCGGACGCGCACCGGAGGGTCTCGTCGTTCGTCATTCATGGGGAGCTCGGGTCACAGGGAGCGGACCGCTTGCGCGTAGCTCAGCTCGTTGCCAGGACCAAGGGGCGTCGGTAGAGTCCAGGCTGTGAACGACGCGCTTCGCCACTCGCTTCGCCTGGTCCTGTCGGTTGCGGCCCTCTCGGTCGTGGCCGGGTGTGCGGAGCCCTGCGAGGACCTTCGGCTCGTGTGCAGCCGGTGCGTCGACCCCAACCAGCGGGCGTCGTGCGAGGCGTTCGTCGATCGGGCCGAGGCGACCACCTGCGAGACCGAGGTCGACGTCTTCACGATCGTGTGTGACTAGGGCGCGTCGGCCCTGCCTCGTCGCACCCGGCCGCTGCGGCGCGACGTCGCCACGATTGTATGCGTCGCGGGGTTCGAGCGTGCCATACTATCGGCCCCCATGCGGCTCGGGATCATCGCCGCGGCAGCGGCCAGTGGAACGTCGAACCCCGTCCTCGGCGAGCGTGACGCGCAGCTCGTGAAGGAGCGCCTCGTCCTCGAGGATATGGGGTTCCTCGTGCACGACATCGACCCGGCGAGTGACATGGCCGAGCAGGTCGATGCGCTGCTGGCGGACTACTCGGGTCAGCTTGACGAAGTTCTGTTCTACGTGTCGGCGCTAGTGGTGACGCTCGACGATGGCCAGTGTTTCGTGTGCCTGGACGCCACGAACCCGGACGTCGGTGACTCGGTCCACGACGTCGTGGCCGCGCTGGCGGAGCACGTCGATAGTCGCATCTTGATGGTGGTCGAGGGCCGCCACGAGGCGAAGACCGCGGACGAGCTTCGTGCCGCAGCGGCGATCGTGCGTGACGCCGTAGACTCCCCAAGCACCGGAATCGAGGCGATCATCGCGCTCCGAACCGTCGGCGCGCACCACGAGCGAATCCCTTCGCGCTTCACGGTCGGGCTCCTCGAGGAGGTCGACGACTGGGCCGGCGGACTGGTCGCGAAGCAGGTGTACGCCGCGGTGCTCCAGCGCGCGGATCTCGGCAGCTGGGCCCGCGCCGAGCTGTACGCCTCGGGCCGCCAGTCGCTGTCCTTGCGTGACCCTTCGATTTACCCGGTCGCCCCGAGCCCGAACCTGGGACCTGCGCGATCGTCGAAGGCCGCTCTGCCGGAGCCACGCGGCGAAGAGCCGCCGCAACCTCCGAAGCGCGCCGCAAAGCCCGAGCCCGAGCCGCCGGCCCCCCCTACGGAGGCGCCGTTCTTCCCGCCACCGATGCCCGTTCCGGATTTGAGCGGCGGAGAGTCCGCGACCTCCGCGCCGAAGAAGGGAGCGGCGCGCCGGCCGGCTCCTCCCTCCGAGCGCGTCGACGCCGCGACCGTCACCGTCGGTGAAAAGCGGAGGCCCGCGCCGCAGCCCCTAGCCGATCCGGCCCTCCCGAAGGTGGTGATCTCGCCGAAGGTCGATCCGAGGCGGCGCCCCACGCTGCGCCGGATCGATGTCGACGTGAAGGCGCGCCTGGCCGAGGGCCCGGGTGCACTCGAAGCCGCGCTGGCGCAGCAGTCCGCGTCCCTCGACGGCGACTCCGTGCCGCCGCCCGCGCCGAGCGACCCCTCGGCGACCGAGACGGATGAACGCGGCGAGGACGAGTGCGTCCCGCCGCCCATCGAGGAGCCGCCGCTCCCGCCGAAGCGCGGCGCGCGCAAGCCGGCCCTGCTGCTCGAGGACGAGAGTTGGGCTGCACCGGAGACGACACGCTCGGCCGTCGGCCCGCAGACCGACGTCACGCCGACCACGCTCGAGCCGGTGCCGCCTGCGCGCCCTCCCCTCGAGGCGTTGCCGCCCGAGCGACCATCCGCCGCGCGGCTTCAAAAGAAGGTGACCGAGTGGACGGTCGACGAGCACCTCGAAGCCGGAGACGAGCACTTCGCGCAGGAGGATTTCGACCAGAGCCTCGCGGAGTACAAGAAGGCGCTCGGAAAGCTCGGGACGTCGTCGAGCCCGGCCCGTGCCGAGCTCTACGTGCGCGTCGGCGAGGTGAATCGCGCCCAGGGCAACGCGCGTCTCGCGATGTCGAATTTCGAGAAGGCGCTCGCGATCGTGCCGACCCTCGAGCGTGCGCTCGCCGGTGTGCTCGAGTGCCATGTCGCACAGCGAAACTGGCGCGCCCTGACCGTGGCCGAGGACAAACTTCTCGCGGCGCTCGAACCCGACTCCGAGGAGCGCGTCGAGCGGCTTCTCGAGTTCGGTGAGCGCGCCCTCGAGAACGAGAACCTCGAGCACGCTCGCTCACGCTTCAGCGCCGCTCGCTCTGCCGCGCCCTCGGATGTCCGACCGCTCGAGCGGCTGCTCGCACTCGCCGAACAGGCTGACGAGCGCGACACCATCCTCTCGCTTCGGGCCGAGCTCATCGACCACCTCTCGGATCCGGCCGAACGAGCGCGGGCGTCGCTGAATCTCGCCACGCTGTGCATCGAGTCCGGCGACCACGAGGAGCAGGCCCTGCAGCTGCTGGAGCGCGCGCTCGACGACGCGCCCGGCGAGCTCGAAGCCCTCGAGACGCTCGCGTCGATCTTGGCGGAGAATCAGGAGTGGGCCGAGCTCGAGCGCATCTACCGGAAGGTGATCGCTGCCTACGAGCCCTACGTCACGGACGAGGGCGTCCCCGAGCGCATCGTCCTCGCCGAGCTGCATCGCAAGCTCGCCCTGCTCTTCCGCGATCACCTCGAAGACCCCGAGCACGCGCTCGCCGCGCTCGACGAGGAGTTCGCGCTGCGCCCCGACGATCTCAAGGGCCGCCTGCTCGCGGCCGAGCTCGCGACCGAGCTCAAACAACCTGCCCAGGCGCTCGTTCATCTGCGGTACGCCTCGGAGCTCGACCCGCTTCACGTCGAGACCTATCGACGGCTCCATGCCCTCGGCCAGCAATTCTCCGAACCCGAGACGGCCTACCTCGCCGCGAGTGTCCTCCACGCGCTAAGCGAGGCCGACGACGCCGAGCGCGCGACCTACGAGGCGAACCGCGTGCAAGGTGTCCCTGCGCACCAGCGCCCGCTCCGCCGCGAGGCCTGGGCCTGGCTGCGAACGAAGCATCACGACACGCTGGTCGACCGGGTCATGCGCGCGATCGCGCCGTCCGTGCTGCGCGCGCGCGTGCTGCAGCTCGAGGAGAAGAAGAGGCTCCCCGCCCTGCCCGAGCGACAAGACCCGAAGACCAGCACGGCGAGCGTCGTGCGCTCGATCGGGTGGGCGAGCCAGTTCCTCGGCGTGGAGCCGCCCGCGATCTACCTCGACGACAAGGTCGAGGTGCCGCTGTCGGCGCGCTTCGCCCGACACCAAGCCATGGTTGTGGGCAAGACCGCCATGCGCGGTCGCAGCATCGGCGAGCTCGCGTTTCTCGCGGGGCGTCACCTCGCGCTCCGCCAGTCCGAGCACGAGCTGGTGTCCCACATGGCGTCGATCGACGAGCTCTCGGCGTGTTTTCTCGCGGCGGTGAAGCTCACCCTCGGCGCAGCCCCGAGTGGCCCGCTCGCGGCGATCGTCGACGCGCTCGCCGCCACGCTCGCGTCGCAGACTTCCCGCGAAGAGCGCTCCGAGCTCGACGCCGCCGTCAAGGCCCTGACGAAGAAGAGCGCGCAGCTCGATCTGACGGCCTGGGTCGGAGCCGTCGAACGCTGCGCCACCCGCGCGGGCTACGTCCTCTGCGGAGACCTCGAGCTCGCGATCAAGCTCGTCGAGGCCGAGGGGGACAGCGCGTTTTCGACCGCACGAGAGCGCATCGCCGACCTATGTTCGTTCACGGCGAGCGGCGCTCACACGAAGCTTAGACAAGAGCTCGGCTCGAGCCTCGTCGGGCGCGCAGAGTTGCCGCGCATCAGTGTCCCGCCTCCGGGGCGTTAAGCCAGTGGCTCGCCGCGCGAAGCTCGTCGTGGGCGTCAGCGGCCCGCGACGAACTCGACGAGGCTGCGTTCGCTCGGCTCCCGGCCGATGAATTCGCGCCACACCGAGCGCGGCTCGCGTGCGCCGCCGTGCACGAGCACCCCTGCCTCGAACCCGCGAATGGCCGTCGGATCTGGGACGCCAGGCATGGCCATGCGCGTGAGCCCCTCGCGAGCGAGCATGCTCGACCAAGCGTATCCGTAGTAGCGCCCGTCGTAACCGACGAGGTGCGCAAAGCTCGACTGCAGGTGCGTCCCGTCGACCGGGACGAAGGGCGTGTGCTCCCGCTCCATGGTCCGAAGGAGCTCCGTCGCGTCGAACGGCGGCTCCGCGGTGTGGAGCGCCAAGTCTACCCGCGCGAGGTAGAGCTGCCTCGAGAGCGCGAGCGCAGCGCCGACGCGGCGCGAGGCGATCGCGGCGTCGAGGAGCGACGGTGGCGCGGGCTTGCCCGTCTGGCGATGACGAGCGAGCCGCTCCAACACCGGTCGTGACCAGGCCCATTCCTCGAGGATCAGCGCGGGGGCTTCGACGGCGTCTATCGGCATCCGCGTCCCCGAGAAGCTCGCGAGCTCGTTCGTCGTGAGCAGCTGCTGCAGCGCGTGGCCGAGCTCGTGAAACAACACCTGAACATGCTCGTGCGCCATCGGCTCGCGCGGTCCCGGCATCCGCGCGATTACGGCAGCGGCCGGCAGCTGGGTGCGTCCCTCGGCGAGGCGACCCCGCGTCTTCACGGCGAACGTCGCGGGCTCCGCGGGTTTGTCCGGTCGCGTGGTGAGATCGAGGTACAGCCGTCCCACCGGCGCCCCTCCACGCGTCACATCGTAGGCACGCACCGTCGGCTCCCAGGTCGAGACGGAGACCTCCTGGAAAGCGAGCCCGAACGTGTCGCCGGTCAGCGCGAGGGCGACCTGGGTGACGTGGTTGACCTCGAGGTGCTCCGCGAGCCGCGCCGCGTCGTGCCTGAAGCGTCGGGCCCGAAGCCGCTCGACGAGGAACGGCCGATCTGCGTCCCCGAGCTCCACCCACGGCCCCGCGACCTCCTTGCGCAGGAGCTCGTCTCGAAGCTCACCCGCCTCTCGTGCGACGTGGGGTGCGATCGCCGCCTCGAGGCGGTCTAGAAACCCACGCACCTCGCGTGCGCTCCCAGCCGAGTCGCCCGCGGTGACGAGGTCGACCCAGCTGTCGAATCCGAGCACCTTCGCTTTCTCACGGCGCAACGCGAGCATGCGGTCCACGCGCGCGACGTTCGCATCGCCTCCGCGATTGACCTGCTTTACGTAGAGCTCACGCGCGAGCTTGCGGGTGCGCGCGAAGGTGACGAACTCTCGTACGTCGTCGGCGTCGCCTCCGACCCTCACCTTCCCGTCGGCGCTGGGCGGGTGAGCTTTTCGGTACGCGTCCGACGTGCCGGCAAGTGCCTCCGCGGGGATCCTCAGCACCGCGCGCGCCGCGGCAAGCGCAGCCGAGAACGCTTGCTCGGACGCCGTCAGCTCGGCCTCGAGGGTGGCGAGCCTCGCCCGCACCTCGGGCGAGAGGTGCGCTCCTGCGCGGCGCGACGCCGCGACGACGCGCTCGACGAACCTTCGACGCTCCTCGGTCTCGGGGCGGACGGCCGTCGCGGCCCGCGCGACGACGGCGGCGAGCCCCGGGTCGCGCGCGAACTCAGACTCGAGCGCCTGCACCTGCGCCTCGCATGCCGCCCCGGCCGCTCGCACTGCCGCGTCCGGATGGACGAACCCGAGCAGCGACGGGACCTCCACGGCGTTCGCGAGCGCGAGCCGTGCCTCGTCGAGTCGCCCGAAGGTCGTCTGCCAGGCGAGCGGCTCTCGAGCCCCGGCGAGCGAGGCGACCGCGGCGAAGCGAGCGCGGGCAGCGACGAGGTTTGCCTCACAAAGGCGTCGGACGCCTTCTGGATCGCGCGCGACGTCGAGGGGCTCGGTCGACGGCAGCTCCGGCAACGCGACGCTCGCGGGCGGCATCGTCGCCGTCATCGTCGGACCGTCGACGTGTGACGGCCCGCGCGCCGCGCTCGCCGTCGTCACCGGTGGGGTGATTTTTGGCGGGCTGCTCGGCGGCGGGCCGTGGCAAGCCGTCGTGCTGACGAGCGCCGCAGCGAGGCACCACGACCGAAGGCGGAGCGCCTCGCGGTCTAGGGGACTCGCCGACGAGCGCGTCACGTCAAGGCGACTGCGTGTGAAGGCCGCACTGGTACCAGGCGAGCGTGGCGCCGCCCATGATGGGCGTCAGCGCGCTGAGCTTTAGGTAGTAGGTGCCGGTCGTCGCGGCCTTGACTGCGTTGAGGCTCTTCGTCTGGCCCTCGTCGCTCCAGAGGAGAGCCTTCGTCGGGTCCTCGACCTCCTTCTGCAGCGAGGTCGTCTTGTCGGGCCCGATGAGCTCCACCGTGAAGTCCGCGACGCCCGCGCCAGCGCGACGCGCCGAGCAGACCACGATGATCTTCTCGTCCTTCTCGACGTCGAGCTTCCAGAAGTCGGTGTCGCCAGCCGGGATCCCACCGCCGATGAAGCGGTTGGTGAAGTTCGGATCGTTCTGGTTCACCTGCGGCATCGTCGCCTCGGCGCCCATCAAGGTTGCGTTCGCCGTGTCGTCGGTCTCCTGCGGGTTGACGACGTCGCTGGTGACGGCGAGGAATGCGTAGAAGTCGTTCTCACCGACCTCGGCTCCAGCCTTGCGATTGACCTCGACCAGGTAGGTGCCGTCCGCCGTCACCGGGATCGAGGCGAAACCGTAATCGCCGCCCGAGTTCACCTGGGCCGTGGCTTGACCGTAGTCAAGCTGCGCGAGCAGCTTCGTCCCGGTCGAGTTCCAGATGTTGACGAGGCCGATGTTGCCCGTCGAGCCATTGCCGTTGGTCGAGCCGGACGGCTGGAAGGTCAGCGACATTGCGAGGGCGCCGGTCGGGGCCTTCAGGAGGAAGACGTCCTTGTCGGTCTTCGGGTCGAGGAGACCGAAGAAGTTGCCGGCGATTTGGAGGTCCATGCCGACCGTTCGCGTCACGAGCGGCTGCGCGGCTGCCGGCGAGTCGTTCGGCTCCTTGTCAAAGGTCAAGCCAGAAAGAAGCTTGAGGTTCGCGTCGTCGTAGGGGAGCACGACGGCCGCGTACTGGTAGGTGGGGTCACCCTCGGGGTCATCGCCGGCCCAGGCGGAGAACTCTTGCACCTGCAGGCAGTACGTCCCGTCCGCGGGAACGCGGAAGTCGAAGTTCGAGTCGGTCGAGATGCGGGGGAAGCTGTCGTCCACCTCGGCGAACACGGTCTTTCCGTCGGCGCTGAGGAGCGACACGACGGTGTCGACGAGCATCGGGTCATCGTCGGCGTTCGCGACCGTCCCGACGTTGATGTAGTCGCCCTTCTTCGCGGTGAACTTGAAGAAGTCCTTGTCGTTCGGCTCCGCGAGGATCCCCTCGGCGAACAGGTAGGAGATGCCGGACTGGTTGTTCTTACCAGCCTTCAACTCGACCGCGTCGGCGCACGACTTGCTCTCGTCATCGGGCGTCATCCCCGAGCCAGTGGACGCGGGTCCTGCGACCGACGACGTGGGACCGGCGACCGAGGAGCTCGGGCCGTTGCCGACCGACGCCGAAGCCGTCGCGCCACCGGAGCCGTCCGTATCGGAGGCCGACTCGCCTCCGCAGGCAGCCGCCGCGACCATGGTGATGAGACCCACCGCACCCAACAACTTGAAGCTCTTCATGATGGTGATTTCCTCTCGTCGAAGCCTCGAACGATGACGAAGCGCCCCTGGCACGCGGCGCCGCGCTCGACGCGCGCGCTGGGGAGCCGTCTATTTACGGTGAAGCCACCAGATCGGCAAGCGCGGATCTCAGCGGGCACCGAACTTCTGCGGTCCGCCGGGCAAGAGGTCGGGGCCTGGCAGCGGCATCGGGGGCGTGGGGACGGGCTCCGGCTCGGTCGGCGTCGGCGGCGCACCGTTGCCCTTTAAGAGGTACGGGCGCGCAAACTGCGACGTGCACGCGAGGAACGGGTCCCGGTAGAACTCCCAGTGGACGTAGACCCGACCGTCTGGCGACACGATCACGTCGGGCGCCTTTCCGTACGGCGAAGCCTCTTCGAGCGAGCGCAGCGCTGCGACCTCGAACGCCGTCACGCCGCTCGGTCGAACGACGCCGGCCGTGACGAGCTTTCCGGTCGCCCCGTCGAGGATGATCTCGACGTGCGTCACGAGCTTCATGTTCGCGAGCCGAGGGTCCGGATGCCCGCCGAGCGACGCGAGGAAGCCGTCCGCGAAGATCGGGTGGATCTGGTTGTGCATCCGGTTGATGAACGAGGCGAAGGGGACGCGAGCGGCGTTCAAGCTCGTCTGGTTCCCCTCTTTGACCTGCGGGACGTAGTTCTCGATCGCCGCGCGGTACTTGCGAAAGTCGATGCCCTTCATCGAGCCGCGGTGGCGATCGAGGCGCGTCGCGTGCGCGTGGTCTGCCTCCGCCCTCAGTCGAGTGGACCCGAGCGCATCGCGCAGCCCATACGCGTCGATGCTGAAGCGGGTCGGCAGCTTGCCCGGCAGGATCATGCCGTCGAGCGCGGCGACGCCCTTCTTTCCGGCGCGCCCCGCGCGAGCCTCGGCGCGAACCCTCCCGTCGCCGCCCTCGGGGTCGAGCGTATAGGCACCTCCATCGGCCGCGACGGCCTCGGGCATCCGCTCCCCCTTGCCGCCTTCGACCGGCGCCGCGCCCTTCGTTCCCTGCACCGCCGCACGCCCGACCCGCTCCTCAGGCGCCTTGGTGCTGCGCGCGACCGGGGTCTCTTCGACCTCACGAGGTCCAGCCTTCGCGCCAGCCTTCGGCGGGCCCTCTCCTGGGGCCTCGACCGAGTGCCCGCGTCGGTCTTCGGCCGCGTTGCCCTCCTGGGGGTCGGTGCTGCGCGCCGTCGGCTGGCCGCCACCGTCCGGCTTCGATACGTTTTGGTCGTACGAGCGGTGCGACGCCTGGGTCTCTTCCTCGGTCCGATTGGCCTGGTCCGCGATGCGCGAGGCGTCTGGGTTATCGGGCTGGTTCTGGTCGAGCGACGGATCGTTCTCGATCGCGATGCGCCCATTGGGAAGTGCCGCCGGAGGCACCGGCAGGTGCGGCGTCGCGACGACCTCTTCCGGTGGCTTTGGCTCGGTTGGCTCGGGCCTTGGCTCGAGCGGCTTCGGTGGCGCCGCTGCGGGCGTGGGCGGCGTCGGGGCGGGCGTGGGTTCGCGCTCGGTCGGCGGCGAAGGCTCGGTCGGCACGTTCGGTGAGGCGTCTTCTGGCGACTCGACGTCGTCCGGCGTCGCGGCGTCCGCGGGCACCTCGAGCGGCGCCTGCTCCGGAGCCGGCAGCGACTCGTCGACGATCTCGACCTCGATCGGCCGCCCCTGGCCCAGCACGACCCCGGAGACGTGGGAGCGCACGCCCCGCGAAAAGCGCAGGATCGACGCTTTCTCGGCGCCATGACGCGCGACCTCCGATGCCCCTTGCCCGCCGCCGAGGTGCAGCATTGCCGCGGCCGGAAGCCACAGCAAAAGCGGAATATGGGCTTCTTTTAACCGGGGCTGGGGCATGCCGTCCGCGACCCTGACGCGTAACCGTCATCGTAGCGCCGAAACAGGTCCCCGTCGCACTCTCCTGACGTCGGCTCCAACCGCGAAGCGCGTCGCGTCAACGAGGGCAACCCATTCCTCACGCGCCGGTCGGGCCGTACCAGGACGTCGCCAGCCGAAGAGCCCGTCGCCTCAGCCCGCGAGGCGGCGTCAGCCGCAGAGCCCGTCGCCTCAGCCCGCGAGGCGGCGTCAGCCGCAGAGCTCGTCACCTCAGCCCGCGAGGCGGCGTCAGCCGCAGAGCTCGTCACCTCAGCCCACCTCGCGCGCGCTCAACGCCCCGGTTGCAACACTGACTGAAACTCGGTCCAGCTCACACACTTGTCGCCGTTCGTGACCATCTTATTCGGGACGCCGTCGGCCCAAGCGCCGCGCGTCACCCAGTTGCCAATGCCGGCGTCGTCGAGGAGCTTGATGAGCTGGTCGCGGTCGACGACCGCGGTCGAGCCCGACGAGTAATGGTCGAAGGCTCGACGCCAATCGGACTTGAAGCGCGAGTCGACGAGACGGGTGACCTTCTCGATGAGCTCTGCCTCCTCGAGGGACGAACGAACGGTCGCACTGGACATGACGATCTCCGCGGAAGGGTTGAAAGAGCCGTCACGTTGGCACGCGCTCGCCCGAAATGAAAACCCCACGTACGCTCGGTCGCGGACGTCAGACCTTCGTGATGGCGTCCCAGTGCTCCGCGATCTCGGTCGCCGACCAGACCTCGGTGCCCTCCTTGAACCGCCCCTTCGACTCGACGACCTTGTAGGCGTACATCCGGCTCCCGCTGACCGCGAGCACGTGACCCGTGCGATCCGAGCAGAGCGACGACCCGAGGAACAAGGCCGCCGGCGCGATGTGCTCGGGCGTCAGCGAGTCGATCCCCTGGAACATGGGGAGGTCCTCCGTCATCCGCGTCTTCGCGATCGGAGCTACCGCGTTGACGGTGATGCGGTGCTTCTGCAGCTCGATCGCGGCCGTGCGCGTCAATCCATAGATGCCGGCCTTGGCGGCGGCGTAGTTCGCCTGGCCGAAGTTCCCGAGCATGCCGGAGACGCTCGTCGTGTTGACGATCCGGCCGCCCTCCCCTTGGGCCATCATCTGCTTCGCCGCGGCTTGCGAACAGAGGAACGTCCCCTTGAGGTGAACGTCGACGACCGAGTCCCACATCTCTTCGGTCATCTTGACGATCGACTTGTCGCGAAGAATGCCCGCGTTGTTGACGAGGACGTCCAGCCGACCGAAGGCCTCGACCGCCTGCGCGACGATGCGCGCCGCGCCCTCGGGCGTCGCCACCGAATCGAAGCTCGCGACGGCCACGCCACCGGCGGCCTCGATTTCCGCTACCACGCGACGCGCCGCAGCGTCGCTCGAGCCCACGCCATCGCGCGCGCCCCCGAGGTCGTTCACCACGACCCGCGCGCCCTCGCTCGCGAAGAGCAGCGCCTCGGCCCTGCCGATCCCGCCGCCCGCCCCCGTCACCACCACTACCTTGCCGTCGAGGAGTCCCATGGCGCGCAAGTGTTGCCACGCGGCGACCTCGCCGTCCACGCTCCGCTCGCTCGCACCACCCCGTCGCTTCGCCCACGCGCCACGCCTCCGATGGCGCTATGCTACGCGTCCCGTGAAGTACCATGCCTCGCTCCTCTCGGCGGCAGCGCTCAGCCTCCTCGCCGGCTGCTCGGACACTCCCTCAAGCCCAGGTGACGTCACGCAAGTCACCTTCCCCGATGGCATGCTCTGGGGCAGCGCCACCGCGGGCATGCAGATCGAGAAGGGCCTCGCGGCGACCGACTGGGCGATCTTCTCAAACGAAAGCGGCAACATCCAGGGAGGCGGTAAGCCCGACGACGGCCCCGATGCGCTCGCGCACGTCGACGCGGACGTGGGCTCGATGGTCGACGCAGGCTTCAACGCCTACCGCTTCTCGATCGAAATGTCGCGGCTCTACCCGACGCGCGAGAGCTTCGACGCCGACATACCGATCGCCGCAGGCGTCGCCGCCTACGACGAGGTCCTCGCTGCACTGAAGAAGCAGGGCATCCGGCCGATGGTGACGCTCCACCACTTCTCGTGGCCCGACTACCTGAGCGACCCCTCGAAGCGCAAGGACCCGCAGGGTTGGGAGCGCGAAGACATCGTCCCGGTGTTCACCGAGTGGTGCCGCCGCGCCGCGAAGCGCTGGGGCGACGAGGTCGATCTGTGGGTGACGGTGAACGAGCCCAACGTCGAGGCCAACGTCGGCTACCTCGCGGGGGTGTTCCCGCCCGGCGTGCTCGACGTCGAGCGCGCAGCCGCCGTGATGCGAGCGCAGGTCCAGGCCCATGCCCGCTGCTACGACGCGGTCCACGCGGAGGACCAAAAGGACGCGGACGGAGACGGCGAGACAGCGTCGGTCGGCATCGCGCACCACCAGCGCGTGTACGAGCCGGCCGATCCCGCGAGCGAGGACGACCTCGCGGCGGCCGAGCGCTCTCGCTATGTGTGGAATCTCTGGATCATGGAGTCGATCGTGCGCGGCAAGGTCGACGACGACTTCGACGGAGTCCCCGAGAAGGACGATCCCATGCTGGCGGGCCGCGCCGATTTCTACGGTCTCAACTACTACGGACCGTCTCGCGTCGACTCGCGCGGTCTTAAGTTCAAGTACATCGGCGTCGTCCCCGCGCAGTACGACGTGCAGAACGGACGCCCGAAGACGGACCTCGGCTGGGACATCTACCCAGAGGGCTTCGGCATCGTGCTCGATGAGGCCACGGCGTACGGGCTCCCGATCTACATCACCGAGAACGGGCTCGCAGACGAGAAGGACGTGAACCGTGAGCGTTTCGTGGCCGAACACCTGTTCGAGCTCGGCAAGGCACGCGCTCGCGGCGCCGACGTGCGGGGCTACCTGCACTGGTCGCTGATAGACAACTTCGAGTGGGCTGCCGGCTACTGCCCGCGCTTCGGCCTCCTCCGCGTGGACTACGACGATCCGAAGCGCACTCGCACGCCGACCAAGGCCGTCTCGCTCCTGCGCGACCTCGCGGCCTCCAACACCCTCGATCGCGCGCTCATCGACGCGCTCCCCGCCTACCAGGACAAGCCGTTCACCTGCGCCGGCTTCTGATCCAAGACGCACCCACGAGAGCCGACGATGAGCCGGACCTTCTACGTCTCGACGCCGATCTACTACATCAACGACGTCCCCCACCTCGGGAGCGCGTACACCACGGTCGCCGCGGACGTCCTGCGGCGCTACCACGCGCTGCGCGGCGACGACGCGTTCTTCCTCACCGGAACCGACGAGCACGGGCTCAAGATCCAGCGCGCGGCCGAGGAGCGCGGGATCGCTTCCCAGGCGCTCGCCGACGACGTGAGCCGCATTTTCGAGGAGACCTGGCCCCAGCTCGGATGCGCGCCGAACGACTTCGTGCGGACGAGCTCCGAGCGACACAAACGCGGCGTGCAAGAGCTGTGGAAGCGCATCGCAGACCGCGGCGACATCTACCTCGGTCACTACGAGGGGCTCTATTGCGTCGGTTGTGAAGGCTACTACACCGAGAAGGAGCTCGAGCAGCCGGGGAACGTCTGCCCGATTCATAAGAAGCCCGCCGAGGTCGTGAAGGAAGAGAGCTATTTTTTTCGCCTCTCGAACTACGGCGAACGCCTCCTACGCTTCTACGAAGAGCACCCGACGTTCGTCGAGCCAGAGGGCCGCATGAACGAGGTCAAAAGCTTCGTCGCGAGCGGGCTTCAGGATCTCTCGGTTTCGCGGACGACCTTCAACTGGGGCGTCCCGGTCCCCGGCGATCCGCGCCACGTGATGTACGTTTGGTTCGACGCCCTCTCAAATTATTGGACCGCCCTTCAGGAGCCCTCGAAGCACGCCAGGTACTGGCCCCCGACGGTGCACCTCGTCGGCAAGGACATCTTGCGTTTTCACGCGGTGTACTGGCCCGCGTTCCTCATGGCCGCCGGCTTCTCGGACGCCGAGCTCCCGAAGAAAGTGCTCGCGCACGGGTTTCTCACCTACGGCGGTCACAAAATGAGCAAGTCGCTGCGCAACACCGTGAGCCCGGTCGCGCTCGCGGAGGCGGTGTCGCCGAGCGTTGGGGTCGACGTCGTGCGCTACTGCCTGATGCGCTCGATCTCGTTCGGCAACGACGGGGACTTCTCGATCGACGACGTCCTGTCCCGCTACGGCACCGACCTCGGCAACACCTTCGGGAACCTCTTGCACCGCATCCACCCATTCGCCGGCGAGACGCTCGCACCGGCGAACGATGGGCCGCTCGAGGCCGACCTGCGGGCGGCCGCTCGAACCGCCGCGAGGGCGGCGGCCGAGGCCTTCGACGCGAGCTCGCCGACTCGCGCTCTCGAGGCGATCTGGCTGGGGCTCATGGCCGCCAACGCCTACATCGACAAGGCGGCTCCCTGGTCGGCGCGCAAGCATGGTGACGAGGCGCGCGTCGCCGCGATCGTGACGGCGATGGCGGAGACGCTCGAGGCATACACCGTGATGGTCGCGCCGGTGATGCCGAAGGTCGCGGAGCTGATGCGCGCGCAGCTCGGCCTCGAGGCGCTGACGCCTGCCATTGGACGCGACGCGTGGCCGTTCGAGACACCGACGCGCGTGCCCGAGAGCAAGCTCGTGAAGGGCGACCCGGTCTTCCCGCGGCACGACAAGGACGTCGCCGCGGCGCTCAAGCAACAGTTCTCTCCACCCTCTGAGGACGCGAAGCCGATGAACGCTCCTGCCGAGACCACGACCGAGTCGAGGCCCGTCGCCACGACGGCGCCCGCTGAGATGAAGGCCGAGATCAGCTACGAGGACTTCGCGAAGATCGATCTCAGGGTCGGCGTGGTCGTCGCGGCAGAGCGCATTCCGCGCAAGGACCGGCTCCTGTCGCTGAAGGTCGACGTCGGTGAGCCCGCGCCGCGCAGCATCATCGCCGGCATCGCCCTCGCCTACACGCCGGAGGAGGTACTCGGCAAGCGCATCGCGGTGCTCTGCAACCTCGCGCCGCGCGACTTCGGCAAGGGGCTCGTGTCGCACGGGATGCTGATGGCCGCATCGCACGACAGCGTGCTGAAGCTCGTCGCGGTGCCCGACGAGCTCCCGCCCGGGTCGCCAATCAAGTAATCAAGGGAAGCCTAACGTCGACGTCGCAGGGTCGTGAGGGGCGCCCCGGCGACGCGTCGTCATGGGCCGACGCGGGCGAGGATGCCAACGCCGCGCCACGGCTCGGTCTTGCCCTCGTAGACGATGCGGTTCGGGGTCTCGAAGCGGGCCCAGCACTCGGTCTCGATCCCCTGCTCGTCAGCGATCCAAACCTTGAACGTCTCGCCGATCGGAGGCGAGAGACGGTAGGCGCGGTCGAACGAGTAGGCCGGGCTCGCGCTCTTCGCTCGGCGACCATCGAAGCGCACCACTACAGGCGCGCGCTGAAGGCCCATGAGGAGCACGCCGGTGAGCGGCAGCTCGGGCGTGTAACTCACCATCTGCCACGTGCCGACCACCGCACCATCGAGCGCGAGGAGCGCCTCCTCGCTCGGGTCATTGACGGGCGCGCTCGAGCGCCCGCAGCTCCACAGCGAAGCCGCGAAGACGAGCGCTGAGAGACCCACCGTGTACCCCACCCCTTCGACGCTAGCGCGCACGCGGCCGGAGCGCGAGCACGGAAGACCCGACCGTCCTCGGGACGCCGCGTCGACTCAGCCCCCGTCGCTCGACTCGACGCGAGCCCGCAAGGAGCCTTCGCCGAGACGCACGTCCACGACGTCGCCCGCCGTCACCTCGGACGCCCGACGCACGACCCGGCCTGCGGTCGTCGCGATCGCGTAACCGCGCGAAAGCACCGCGAGCGGTGACAGCGCGTCGAGCCGCGCAGCCGCCTCGCCGAGCTCCGCCCGCCTTGCCTCGAGCCGCCGATGCAGCGCAGCCTCGAGGCGTGGCGACAGCGCCTCGAGCCGACCGCGCGCGGTCGCGAGCACGCGGCGAGGATCCTCTGCGGAGAGCCTGCGCCGCGCGTCCGCGAGACCGTCTCGCCTCACTCGGAGCGCGCGCTCCATCGAGCGGCGGAGCGCCTCGAGGTCATCGTCGAGCCGCTGCGAGGCGCTGTCGAGCCGATCGCGTGGACGCGCGAGCTTTCGCTCGATGAGCTCGAGGGCACGGCGATGCTGCGTCAGCCGATGGCGAACGCTCGACCCGAGTCGGCGCGTCAGGTGCTCGAGCGTGGAGCGTCGGTCCTCGACGCTTGGGACGAGCAACTCGGCCGCCTGTGACGGCGTCGCCGCGCGCACGTCGGCGGCGAGATCCGCGAGCGAGGTGTCGATCTCGTGCCCGATCGCGGTGACGATCGGCTTGTCGGCCGCGGCGATCGCGCGCACCAGCGTCTCGTCGTTGTAGGCAGCGAGGTCCTCGAGGGAGCCGCCTCCACGCGTCACCACGATCACGTCGATGTCCGGCAACCGGTCGGCCCAGCGCAGCGCGCGGGCGATACGCTCCCCGGCGCCCTGCCCTTGAACCGGCGTCGGCACGAGCAGGATCTCGATCGGGCCGCGCGCGAACGCAACCCGCCGAATGTCGTGGATCGCAGCGCCATCGCGGCTCGTGAGCACGGCGATTCGGCGCGGCTCTCGAGGCAACGGCTTCTTCTGCGCCGGGTCGAAGAGCCCCTCGGCCGCGAGCGCAACCTTCAGACGCTCGAGCGCCGCGAGCAGCTCGCCGCGTCCGATGTCGAGCACCCCCTCGGCGACGAGCTGAAGCCGCCCTCGTGGCGCGTACACCGTGACGCGCCCCTCGACGACGACGCGCGCGCCATCCACGATCCGCGGGCCACCGCGTGACGTCGCGCCGCGATACATCACGCAATCGATGAGCGCGTCCTCACGCTCGTCCTTCAGCGCGAAGTAGATGTGCCCGCTGGTCGCCCGACTCGTCCCACGGACCTCGCCCGAGACCCGCACATTCTGGGTCGCGCCCTCGACGAGCTGCTTCAGCATACGATCGAGCGCGGCGACGCCGAGCACCTCGCGTTCCTCGCGCCCGCCCGGGAGCTCGCCAAAGGCGATCTCGAACTGGGGAGGGGCGCCGCGCTTCGTCACGCTCTCGTCCTACACTGGTTCGCGATCGGTGGCGATGCGCCCGACGCCGTGCCTCGCCAGCACCAGCGGGCCTGTGGTAATCCCTTCGTCGTGTTTCGCAAGGTCCTGATCGCCAACCGCGGCGAGATCGCCGTCCGCATCATCCGAACGCTCCGTGAAATGGGCATCGCGACGGTCGCCGTCTACAGCGACGCCGACCGCGAGGCGCTGCACGTTCGGCTCGCCGACGAGGCCGTGCACATCGGGCCGCCGGCGCCGCGCGAGAGCTACCTCTGCATCGACAAGATCCTTGGCGCGGCCAAGCGAACCGGCGCCGAGGCGATTCATCCGGGCTACGGCTTTCTCTCTGAAAATGCTGGATTTTCGGCCGCGTGCGCCGAGGCCGGGGTGGTGTTCATCGGTCCGCCGGCGTCTGCGATCGAGGCGATGGGCAGCAAGACCGCCGCGCGTGAGCGCATGATCGCAGCCGGTGTCCCGGTCGTCCCGGGCGGCAACGCCGACACCGTCGAGGAGGCCCTCACGACCGCGCGCCGCATCGGCTTCCCGGTGATGGTGAAAGCCGCGATGGGCGGAGGCGGCAAGGGCATGCGCCTGTGCATGCATGAGGAGGACCTCGAGCGCGCCGTCGAGCGCGCCCGCAGCGAGGCGCAGAAGGCCTTCGGCGACGGGAAGGTCTACCTCGAGAAGGCGATCTTGAAGCCGCGCCACGTCGAGGTGCAGGTGCTCGGTGACAAGCACGGCAACGTCGTCCACCTGTTCGAGCGCGACTGTTCGATCCAGCGCCGGCACCAGAAGGTGGTTGAGGAGACTCCCTGCCCGGCCGCGTCCGACGAGCTCGTCCGCGAGATGGGCGAGGTCGCGGTGCGCGCCGCAAAGGCGGTCGACTACTGCTCGGCGGGGACGATCGAGTTCCTGCTCGATCAGGATGGAGGCTTCTACTTCCTCGAGATGAACACGCGCTTGCAGGTCGAGCACCCCATCACCGAGTGGGTGACCGGCCTCGACCTCGTCCGCGAGATGGTCCGCGTCGCCTGGGGCGAGCCGCTCGGCTACGGCCAAGAGCAGGTGACGCGCCGCGGCGCGGCGATCGAGGTCCGCGTCTACGCAGAGGATCCGGCGACCGGGTTCTTGCCGAGCCCCGGCAAGGTGACGACGCTCGTGACCCCGAACGGGCCCTTCCTCCGCGACGACGGCGGCGTGTACGCAGGCGCCGAGGTGTCGAGCTACTACGACCCGCTGATCAGCAAGCTCAGCGTGTGGGCTCCGACGCGCGCGCTGGCGGTCGAGCGGATGCGTCGTGCGCTGGGGGAATACGTGGTGAGCGGGATCCGCACGAACCTCCCCTTCCACGAGCGGCTCTTCCGCCACGCCGCGTTCGTCGAGGGGCGGTACCACACCGGCTTCATCGACGAGCACAAGCGCGCGCTCTTGCGCGGCGAGGACGAGGCTCCCGCCGACGAGGCGGCGCTCGCGATCGCGTTGGCGGTCGCGGTATCGCGAAAGCAGAAGCGGGTCGAGCCCATCGCCGAGAACTCAAGCGGGACGTCGCCCTGGCTCGCGCAACACCGCGCTCGCCTTCTCCGCTGAGGGTGGAGCCTCAGCGGCTCGTTCGACGGAGCCCCCGGCGATCGAGCCACTGCTGGAGCACGATCGCGGCCGAGGCACTGTCGACTCCGGCGCGCACCTCGTCGCGGCGCTTGCCCTGCTCCTTCAATCGGCGTGTCGCCTCGACGGTGGTGAGCCGCTCGTCGACCAGCTCGACCGCGCAACCGGTCTCGTCCGCGAGCTTCTGACAGAACCGCATCGCGCGCTGCGCCGCGACACCCTCACCCCCACGCAAATCGAGCGGGAGACCGACGAGGAAGCGCTCCACCCCTTCGCTCCTCGCGAGGTGGCCGAGCGCGACGAGCAGCCCCTTCAAGCTGCTACCGTCGAGGGCAGGCCTCGGGTGCGCGAGGAGCCCGAGCTCGTCGGAGAGCGCGAGGCCGACTCGAGCCTTGCCGAGATCGATGGCGGCGACGCGCCCGCGGGGGTCACGGAATGTGGACATGTCAATCGGCCGGCCGCGGCCACCAGGGCTTGACCCGGAGCCATGCTCCTACCATAAGCCGTCGCTCATGGAGCTTCGAGCCGTTCGCGGGATGAAGGACATCCTGCCCGAGCAAGCCGCTCGATGGCAGCGGCTCGAGCGCACCTTCCGAGAGCTCGTCGGGCGGTACGGTTACGGTGAAGTTCGGACACCGCTCCTCGAGCCAACCGAGCTGTTCGTGCGCGAGATCGGCGAGGACACCGACGTCGTCTCGAAGGAGATGTACTCGTTCGAGCGTCATGAGGATTCGCTCACGGTGCGCCCCGAGGGGACCGCGAGCGCGGCGCGCGCCTACGTCCAGCACAACGTCGCCGGCGTCGAGCCGGTGACGCGCTGGTTCTACATAGGCCCGATGTTTCGCGCGGAGCGGCCGGCCAAGGGCCGGTATCGACAGTTTCATCAAGCTGGCTGCGAGCTCTACGGCGACGTAGGGCCCGCGTCCGATGCCGAGATGATCGGCATGTGCGCGGAGCTGGTCACCGCGCTCGGAGTCCGCGACTTCGTGATCCACGTCAACTCGATCGGCTCGGGGCCGACGCGCGCGCGCTACCGAGACGAGCTCACGCGCTTCTTCGAACCCCACCGGGCAGCGCTCAGCGAGGACTCGCAGCGTCGCCTCGCCACCAACCCGCTCCGCATCCTCGACTCGAAGGACCCGCGCGATCGCGAGCTCGCGGCGACCGCCCCGAGCGTCGTCGACGTGCTCGCCGAGGAAGACGCAAAGCACTTCGACGGCCTCCGCCGTCACCTCGATGCGCTCGCGGTGCCCTACCACGTCGACCCGCGACTCGTTCGTGGTCTCGACTACTACACGCGAACCTTGTTCGAGCTGAAGATCACGACGGGGGAGCTCGGCGCGCAGGACGCGCTGCTCGGCGGCGGCCGCTACGACGACATGATCGGCAACCTGGGTGCGAAGCGCCCCGTCCCCGCGATTGGCTTCGCGATGGGCATCGAGCGGATCCTCGAGGTGACCGCGCGCGAGGAGGCCCGCATCGGTCCGGCCTGTTACTTCGCGCCGATGAGCGAGGAGGCCACGACGCGCGCGCTCCTCCTCGCGCAGAACCTCCGCCAGTCTGGTCACTGGTGCGAAGTCGACGGCCGCGGCCTCAGCGTCAAGGCGATGCTCCGACGCGCCGACGGCCTCGCCTCGCGGCTCGCGGCGCTGCTCGGAGCCGACGAGCTCGCAACAGGCACCGTCACGCTGAAGGACCTCGGCCGTCACGAGCAGGAGCGCGTCCCGACGACGCAACTCGCAGAGGCGGTCGCGCGTCGCCTCGCCATGCCTCCCCTCGCTGCGGAAGAGAAGGCGGTCGACCGGGGATGAAGGCCTCGTCCTCCGGGCTCGTCGCTCCCCTCGCGGGGTTGGCTTTTACGGTGACGCTGACCTCGAGCACCGCGCATGCCCAGTCGCCGATGGATCCCTCGTCCGGCGCGGGGGGGATCCCGGGCGCGCTCCCCGCAGCATCCCAGCCGAAACAGGGCGCGTCGGCACAGCAGCAGCTCGACCTCGGCGGTGCCGCCTCGGGCGGAGATCGACCCTCGCAGCTCCCGACGCAGCAAGCGCAGCTCCCCGAGGACCCCAACGCCATCCCGCCATCGCTCGCGCCATCGCTCGTCAGCGACTTCGACCCGGAGGCCCATGACCTCGCGCGAGAACGAACGACGAAGTACCGCTTCTTTGGCGGCTACTACGACGAAGAGAGCGGCAACTACCGCCTTCGCTCGACCATCCCGCCGCTGTGGATGGAGCGGACGCAGAAGGTCCCGGGCGGCGTCGACCGCGCGTCGCTGTTCGGACTCCTCTACTTCAACCGGCGAAGCCCGCTCCACGATTCGGACATCCTCTTTCCGTTCTTCTGGAGGATGCGGGACGACAAGACCACGACGACCGTGGTCGGTCCCGTCATGCACCGGGAGGGCCCCGAGGGGCACGACAACTGGGTCGCCCCACTGTTCTTCGAGGGCGCACGCAAGGACGGCAGTTCGTACCTGCACATCCCGCCGCTCCTGACGTTCCACGATCGCGATCGCGAGGGCGGCTTCTCGATGGTAGGGCCCGCCTTCTGCTCGTGGAAGGGCGGCGCCTTCTGCGACGGTCGCACGGCTCGCAAGGTCGACCTCGGCATCGCCCCGCTCTACTTCTACGGTCGCGACGAAGACAGCGAGTACGAGGTCATCCCGCCGCTGCTCCACTATTACCGCTACGCCGAGCGCGGCGAGCGCATGCTCGATGTCTGGGGCCCGTTCTGGCGTGAGCGCTTCCGCGGGGGCGGTTCCGTCAACGTCGCGCCCTTCTTCTTCCACGCCTGGGGCGAGCGCGGATTCCGCACCACGGTCTTCCCGTTCGTTCATTACAGCGAGAACGAGGGTGATCGACTCCTCGCGACGCCGCTCTTCTTCGATCGAAAGGGCGCGGACGGGAGCCACACGTTCGGCACCTACCTCTACGCGCGTCACCGAGGACGCACCGAGCTCGACATGTACACGCCGCTCGTCTGGCTGTACCGCGATCCGGACATTCAACAAGACACGTTGGGCGTGTTCCCGTTCTTCTACAAGAACACCTCGAACCGCAGCGACGACCTCGCCGTCTTCCCCTTCTATGGGCACTTCAAGCGCCATGGCATCTCTGACAGCCACTGGGTGACGCCGCTCTTCAACTACGAGACGAATGTGACCGGCTGGAGCACGAAGGTGCTGCCCATCTTCTACGCCGGCCGCGAGAACGACTCGACGCACTTTGTGTTCGCGCCGCTCGTGTGGGACTTCGCGTCCCCCCGCTCGCGACAGACCGTCGTCTTTCCGGTCTTCTGGCGCTTCGCCGATCAAAAGGGCGTGACCCAAGTCATCGGCAACACGGTCTATCTCGAAGAGAAGACCTCGCGCGGCACCGAGTGGCAGTTCCACCTCTTCCCGCTGCTCTCGTTCGGCGCGACTCCCGACGGCCACTGGTGGAACCTGCTCTACGGTCTCGCCGGCTACACCCGCGAGGGGACGATGGCGAAGATGCGCCTCGGGTACGTCCCGATCACGCTGTCCCCCAAGTTGCGCTGACCGCCGCGGAGCGCCAAGCGCGGCCACGGCTCGCCAGTCGACAACGCAGCTCAGTCGTCGGCAGACGACGCGAAGCTCGCGAGCGCCATCACGATGCCGATGCCCGCAGCGAGCGCTCCGATCCAACGAACGCGGATGCCAGCGACCGCGAGCGGCCCTCCCGGTTGCCTCATCACGACGTCGAGCGCGACGAGCGCGAGGGCGAGCGCGAGGAACACACCCGCTGTCGCGAGCCAGCTGCGGCCCTTGGACGACACGACCTTTGGCGCCGCCGGCCGCTGCGCGAGCGGACGAGCCGCAGGTGCCGCATTCGTCATCGGTCGAGCCACCGCAGCGGTCGCGGCGGGTCGCTCGTCCTCCATCTCGAAGCGCATCGCGACCTCGGCGGACGCGGGCTCATGCGTCGCCGGGGCCACCGACCGCGGCGCGGCTGCCACCACCACCCTCGGGGCGGTCGCACCGGGTCCCGAATCGTCGACGCTCCTGGGGCCTGGCGTGAGGTCGAGGTCGGGCGCTGAGAGGGTCAGGTGCTTGGGTGGAGGCGTCCCGACGGCGCGCTGCGCGTCCCCCGCCGCGATGGCCCGCGTGAGGTCCCCCCAGAACGTCGGCACGTCGGCGTAGCGACCCTTTGGATCGATGGCGAGCGCCCGCGCGAAGACCTCCTCGATCGCGTCGGAGACGACGGCACCCGCGGTGCGAGGCGTGGGCCGACGATTCGGGTCGAGCGTGCTACTTAGCATCGCCCGAAGACTGCCTTCGATCGGGGGGCGGCCCGTGATGCACTCGACCAGAGTGATCGCCATCGCCCACACGTCCGTCCACGCGCCCGTCGCGCCATACGACTTTGGGTCCCATTGCTCTGGCGCGCCATAAGCCGGCGTGAAGGAGCGCAAGGTCTCGCTGTCCGTCACCTTGCCGGCCGCGCTCTGTGACAATTCCCTCACGCGCGCGATCCCGAAGTCGAGGAGCTTCGCGCGAACCGCGCCGTGGTCTGGGATGAGGATGTTCTCGGGCTTCAGATCGCAGTGCGCGATCGAGAGCGTCGCCCCACCGGGAACCTCGAAGCGATGAGAGCGCTCGAGCGCCTGCGCGACCGGGGTAAGCATCGCGACGGCCTCGCTCAGGCTGAGCGGCGGCTGCTTGGAGTTCTCACGCTCGTTCAGGATCGCATCGAGCGGCGTACCGTCAACCCACTCCATCGCGAGATACGGCATCAGCCGCCCGCACGGAAGCACCACGACATCGGCGTGGAGCGGACGCACGACCTCTGGGATCTGCGCCGAGAGGTGAAAGAGCGTCTCGGCTTCCTCGCGAAAGTTCTCGACGAACGCCGCCTGAACCTTTTCGCTCAGCATACCGGGGATCTTCAAGCACTTCAGCGCGACCTTCGCCCGGAACGCGATGTGCTCGGCGCGGTACACGACGCCGAAGCCACCCTCGGCGATGACCTCCTCGACGAGGAACGCGCCAGAGAGCGTCGTTCCGGTGATTTCAAAGATGTCCGCGACCAAGTCGACTCTTTTCTCGACCCGCGGAGCATAGCCGACACCTCAGCTCGCATGGTTCTCGAACCCACCTCATCACAACTCGCCTTCTGGAAGCCCAAAACACCGCGGCGACGTGCTAGATGGGCTCGCGAGTCGACGCGTCGCGCGCGCTCACACGCACCGGAGAGGAACGAACGACATGAAGAAGCTCGCTCGAGAGATCGTCATCGTGGGCGCGAAGCGCACCGCGTTCGGCACCATGGGAGGCGCGCTGAAGACGCACTCCGCGAATGACCTGGCGGTCCACGCCGCGAAGGCTGCGCTCGCGCAGAGCGGAGTCGCGGCGGCAGACATCGGGCACGTCGTCGTCGGCAACGTCATGCAGACGAGCGCCGATGCCATCTACTGCGCGCGCCACGTCGGCCTGAAGGCCGGCATCCCGATCGAGGTCCCGGCGCTCACGGTCAACCGGCTGTGCGGCTCGGGCTTCGAGGCCGTGATCCAAGGGGCGCAGCAAATCCTCCTCGGCGATGCGGAGGCGGTGCTCGTCGGCGGCACCGAGAACATGAGCCAGGCCCCCCACATCCTCCGTGGCGGACGCGACGGCTACGCGTTTGGCAAGGCTCCCGCCCTCGAGGACTCGCTCTGGAGCGCGCTCACCGACAGCTACTGCAACGCGCCGATGGCCATCACGGCAGAGAACCTGGCGGTCAAGTACGGGATCACGCGCGACGATTGCGACGCCTACGCGCTCCAGACCCAACAGCGCTGGGCCAAGGCGCAAGAGGAAGGCGCCTTCGGCGACGAGATCGCACCCATCGAGCTCCCCGGCAAGAAGGGCGCCCCTCCGACGAGCTTTGCGACCGACGAGCACCCCCGTCCGAAGTCGACGACCGAGACGCTCGCCAAGCTTCCCACGGTCTTCAAGAAGGACGGCGTCGTGACAGCGGGCAACGCGAGCGGGATCTGCGACGGCGCCGCGATGCTGGTGCTCACGTCGGCGGAGTACGCCAAAGAGCGCGGCCTGACGCCGCTTGCGCGGCTCGTGTCATGGGGGACGGCGGGCGTCGATCCGACGCTGATGGGGATCGGCCCTGCCTACGCTATCCCAAAGGCGCTCGAGCGCGTCGGTCTCGCCATGAGTGACGTCGATCGCTTCGACGTCAACGAGGCGTTCGCGCCGCAGTGGCTCGCGGTCGCGAAGCACCTCGAGATGCCAATGGACCGCTCGAACGTGTGGGGCGGCGCGATCGCGCTCGGACACCCGCTCGGCGCGTCCGGGGCGCGCATCACCGCGAGCCTCGTCTACCAGCTCCGCCGCGCGTCGAAGCGCATCGGGGTCGGGAGCGCATGCATCGGCGGCGGCCAAGGCTCGGCCGTCGTCCTCGAAGCCGTGTGACGGAGTCGCGCGAGCAGCGCCGAGCTCGCCCGATTTGCGAGGTGGGCTCGGCGTGGGCGCGTCACGGCTCCGGCAGCGCGAGGCTGTAACGCCCGAGGTAATCGAGCAGCGCGCGCTCCTTGCCTTTGGGCCAGCGGCGATGGTTCTGCTCGCCCTTCTCTTTTCCGCATCGTGACGCGTCGAGCGAGCACGCCGGCTCAACCTGATTGCTTATGCCGAGACGCAGCCCGAGCGTCGGGGCGCGCGCCTGCTCGCGAGCAAGGAGCCACTGCTCGACGTCGAGGCACGAGGTCACCGAGTCACACGCGCGGTAGACGATGACCGCCGGGGGCGGCTCCACGGGACACGTCCAGCGCAGCGTCGAGGCGTCGCCGGCGACCGATGCGAACGCCGCGACGCGGTCGGGCCGTGACATGGCGTAGAGCGCCGCCATCTCGCCCCCGCGCCCGGCGCCCATCGCGTACACGCGTCGTCGGTCGAGCCAGCCGCGCTTCTCGAGGACCTCGACGAACCGATCCGTGGTGCGGACGTCGGTGTTCTCGTCCGAGACGAACCGCGCGTCGAACGCGACGTGGCGCTCGAGGCGGCGCGCCTGCGGCGCAAGGACGATGAAGCCTCGGCGGTCGGGAGCCGTGCCGAAGTCGTACTCATTGGCGAGGTCGCGGAGGGCAGTCTCGCGCGAGACCTTCGCCGGGGTCTCGTCGTGCGCGTGAAAGAACACGACGAGCGGCAGTGGGACTCGCTGCTCGATGGCATCCGGCCGAAAGACGCACGCGTAGCGAGGCGTACTGCCTTCGTCGGCGAGCTCGAGGACCTCGGCGCCACGGCATGCCGGGCGCCTGGCACGCCGCTCGTCGAGCCGCGCCGCCTCGCCCGACGGAGCGAGGCAAGGCCCCTTGACGGGCTCTCGTCGGGCGATGGGAGCCGTCGCTTCCGGTGCGGTCGAAGCGCTCGCCGAAGGCGAAGGAGGGGTCGAGGACGGCGCCGAGGCGCTCGGTGAGGACGAAGCGCTCGTCGACGCCGATGCCGACGGCTCGGGTGCCCTCGCGGAGCGATCGAAGACCCCGCGGAGATCCTCGGCGTCGCGCCGCTCCGAGCCACAGGCGCCCAGCAAGAGGGGCGCGCCGCACGCGAGCCTGACGAGGACGGAACTGCACTTCAAGGCCGGGTTCTCGGGTGGGGACTTGAACCCGCCCGCGCCGTCGAAGCAATCGTTCTCGTGCGCGCTCGCGCGGTCGTCGGTGCGGCGCGCCCGAGGTATGGAATACTCGTACACGATGCGCTTACGGTTCGTCGCGTTTCTCGCTGCCGTCCTCGGCTCGCTCATCGGGTGCGCACCACGCGTCTCCTCGACCGCCACCGCGGTTCGCGCGTGCGCGGGCCCGACGGCGCGCACTTGCGAAGGTCGCGCGATCGCCGAGGTGATGCGCGAGGGCGTGGCCCCCGAGGTCCGCCGACAGCGCCTCCGACGAGAGCTCTCGAAGCTCGACGAGAGCCTCCCCCGCGCGGCGTTCGGGCCGTTCTTCGACTCGCTGGTCCGCGCGTCGACGACCACGGTCGTCGTGAGGCTCGACGGCGCACCTTGCGCGCCCTGCGCCGGCGTCGCGAAGACGGCTCCGGCCGGCGCGCTCTCGGTCATGGACGGCCCGCCCGAGCTCGTCGCGTCGAGCCCCGAGCCGTGGCGTCTCCTCGCCGCGCTCGCCCGCGCCGCCGAGATCGAAACCCTCGTCATCGTAGACGGTCCCTCCGCGCAGCTCATTTTCGCGCGCGATCCGCTGCGCCCCTTCATGGCCGGCGCCTCGCCGCACGTGCGCGTCGCCGTCGCCTCGCTCTCACGAGCGCTTGCGCTAAGTCAATTCGTCACCCAGGCCCTGGAGGCCGCGGGGCGCCGCGATTACCCGACCACCGCCGAGCGGGCCGAGGAGCTTCGCCTCATGCTCGCCACGGGAGACGAGGACGAGGCTACGGTCCGCGCACGCGACGCGGTCGCCGCGCTCGAGCTCGCGGGGGTCACGCTCGAGCGTCCGACCGCGATGACGGAGACGGAGCCCGCAAGGGCGCTCCCGACCTGGTCCCCCTCGAGCGCCTACGCGGCGCTTGGCCTCGTCCGCGCACACGGGCGCGAGCATCCAGATCTCTTCGCGAGGTACCGACCGCTCTTCGAGCGAGAGCTCGAGGCGGCGCGGTTCGCCGTGCTCGAGCGGCGCTACTCCTCGGCTCCTCCTTGCGTCGACTCGCCCCCGCTCCCGTTCGACCAGCCCGAAGACCTCATCGGGCTCCCGCTGCTCGCCGAGGCACTGGACCCGAAGGCCGGGCCAGGGCGCGCGCCCCGACCGGGAAAGCTCGCGCTCACGGACTGGCTCGGCCGCTACGAAGCCGCGCTCCGACTGGTCGAACGCGAGCACCTCGGCTGGCACGCGCACACGCCGCTCCTCGGAGAGCGTGGCGGGGGCGCGGGCTTCGCGGTCGAGGGCTCGGACTCGTGGCGACGAACCACCGCGCTCGCCGACGCTCACGCGCGCGCGCTCGAGCACCTCTCGCTTCGTCACCCCGCGCGCTTCGCGCCCTTCTCGCTCGGTGCGCTGGCGCTGATGCCCGGAGTCGCCGCGGATCCGGCGCTTCGGCGCACCATCGCCGAGAGCTTCGCCGCGGCCCTCGGACGAAAGCTTCGCGCGGCCCCTGACACCGAGTCCCTCCTCACCGCGATACTCCTCGCCGGCGTCATGGCGATGAACGCGCCCGGGTACGTGCAGGGGGCCGAGCTCTCGGCGGTCGCGACGACGCTCGACGCGCGGCTCGAGGGCGACCTCGCCAACGCGCGGGGTTGGTCGGCAGGCATGCTCCACGCGGGACGCGCCCTCGCTCGGCTCGCGCTCGGTGTCCCGCGCCCCTTCGAGGACCTCGGCCCGGCGCTCGATCGCGCGCTCGCCGGGGAGGACCTCCGCTACCCGGTGTTCGGAGACCTGACGCGCGTCGCGGTGGCCTACGCGTCGCTCGCGGCGAGCGACAAGCTCGACCTTACGATCGCGAACCCGCGCCTCTACTCGACGGAGCGGAGCGCGGCCCGCGAGCGACTCGCGACCACCCTTCGTCGTCTCGACCCAGCCGGCCCCTCGTCGCCGCTGGACGAGGATTTGCTGCTGTCGTTGACGGATTACGGGGATGCCCTGCTCGGCGTCGTGGTCGGTTCGATGCGCGAGCCTCAGGCCTCGACGGCGACCTGCGAAGGGAAGCCGAAGTCGCGGAGCGCACCGGTGCGCGACGCCCTCGATCGAGCCCAGAAGAAGCGTCGACTCCTCGAGCGAGTACCAGCCATGCGCGAGAGCGGCGGCAGCTGGTCACGACGAGCGAGGCTCGTCGCGTTGCTCCTCTCGGACCTCCACGACCTCGTCGAACCACCCTCGAAGCCCGACGCGCCGCGCTTCTCGCTCCCGACCTCGGATGCGGAGCGGATCGTGGCCGAAGCGTTCGCCGGATGGCTCGAGGGCCCAGCCATCGAGGCCGGCGCTAGCCTCTACAAGCTGGCGCGAGCGGTCGTCTCCGGGAGCGGCGTCCCATCGGGCGCGGCGCTCCTCGCGGACGGCAAGCGCGCGGTCGCGGCGCTCGGCAGGCTGTTCGGCGACGGCAAACAGACCTCCCTCTTCCGCTTCGTGAGCGAGGCCCTGGACTCGCCCGCGGTGGTCGCCGACCTCACGAGGGACGCCCTCACCGGACGCAGCAGCGAGGTCTTCGTCACCCTGGCCGCACGCGCGTACGCGACTGGCCTCGTCGAGCAGGGAGACGTGCTCCTCCTCGTCGCGTCGGCGATCTCGGGCGCGCGCGAAGGCAGCGCACCGGAGTCCGCCATCGCGCTCGCGGAGAAGTACGATCGAACCGTCGCGCTCCCACTCGTCGCGCGGTCCGCGACCGTACAGGGCGGGCGCGACCCTGCACGGCTCGAGCGGAGCTACCAGCGCGCCACGCGTGGCGTGTGCCGCGCTCCCGAAGCGTCGGGCATCTTCGACGTCGAGCGCGCACTCGGAGACTTCCGACGAGGCGATCGCCGCGGCGCGGTCCAAAGGCTCCTCGCGCTCCTCGATCGCAACGAGGCAGAGGGGCTCGTCGTCCCACGGCAGACCTTCTCGTATCGGGAGACGAGCGGGCGCGTCGTGTTCAAGCTCGACCTCGGCAGCGCCCTCGCCGTCGACCTCCTCGACAGTCCTGGCATCTTGAACCTCGGGCTCGGGGTCGAGGGGAACCCGACGGCGACTGCCCCGCGCCTCTCGATGAGCTTCGACGCCGGTGAGGCCCCACCGCGCGACGCGACGGCGCTTCGCGTCCACGCCCACACGGCCGCGTTGACCTCGGTCCTCGCGCGACTTGACGGCGATCATGCGTCTGCAGCAAACGTCGCGCGCCGTGCGCTCGCGAGCTACGTGACGGGCGCGCGCCTCGGCGACGACGTGATGGTCCCGAGCGACCCCTCCGCGGAGGCGTGGCCGCGCGACGCGGGCACGGTCCTCGCGCTCGCCGCGCAGCAGGCCGTCGAGGCGGGCGAGCCCTTCCTCGCCGGCTCGCTCCTCGCCCTGCTCCCGCGCGCGCTCGGCGAGAAGGCCACGGACGCCGACGTGCTGCGGCTGACGCGACACCTCCCTTCCACGCTCGATGGGGTCGATGAGCTCGTTCCCACCTTGCGGCGCGCGACGCAGACCATGACGACCGTCGCGGCGCCGCTCGCGTGCACCGAGGCCTCCGGCGAGGCTCCCAAGGTCGAGCGCGTGAGCTGCGAGGACTACCCGCTCGCCCTCGCCCTTCGAATCGCCGGGGTGTCGCCGAAGCTCCCGAGGCTCGCCGCAGCAAAGTCGCCCGAGTCGCCGACCTGCGCAGCCTACCGCACGCTCGACGCGTTCCTCGGCTCGGTTCATCCCGGAGGCTACGACCCTGAGAGCTTCGTCCGCGCCGTCGGCTCCCTTCGGGGGGTCGGAAGGCTCGGCGATGCCGCCGCGATCCTGGGTCAGCATCGCCTGTCCACGCACTGCACCCCCGCGATCGTCGATCATGCGCGGGCGCTGGGGCGCGAGGCGTCGCTCGGCGTCTACCTGCGCGCCGACGTCCTCAGCGCTGCGGTGGTGTGCGGGCGCGACGACGCGGTCGCGGCGGATCTCGTGCTGCTCGACGACCTGACGTCGCGACATCCCGTCCCGCTCCGAAGCTTCGAGGTGCTCGCGGCGGCGCTCGAGGGGGCGCGAGCTGGCTCGCCGGGAGCGCTCCTCGCGATCACCTCGCGCACCGACTTCCTCGCGCGCTGGCGACGCGTGAGCCCCGATCTCGGCGCGCTCGCGCTCCTGGCAAAGACGGCGGCCGAGCGACTCGCACCCGAGCGGCCGAGCGACGACACGACCGCCGCGAGCTACGCGCTCCTTTGCAGCTCTTTCCCCGCCGCCGCGCGCACCTCGCTCTGCAACACGGTGAGCCTGCTCCGCTCGGGCCCGACCACAGCGGCTGCGACGACCGCCGCCTTGGACGAGCTCGTCGCGGCGACCAAAGCGGTGCTCGCCTCACAAAAGCCGCGCGGCGTCGGACGACCGAGCCCCTGAAGCCGACGAGCGCGCCGCCCGCTCAGTGGATCTTCGAGCGCTGCTGGTGCGGCACGCGCGTCGCATCGGTTCCATCCGCGGCGTCCGGTCCGAGCAGCGTCCCGCACATCGTGTCGCAGAGGTAGGCCGGCCCCTTGAGCTTCGTCCCGGCGAGCGACTTGCCTTCGCAGACGCATTTGCCGTCCCGCTTCAAATCGAGCGCGCGCTTCATCTGCTCGGTCGTAAAGCCCGCGAGCCGCTCGACCTCGCGCCAGCTGACCCCGTCCTTCACCTGCTTCGAGGTGAGCGGCTCGTTCGAGGCGCCGTCTGGATTCGCGCAGCAGCGGAAGCTGAGGAAGTAGTAATAAAAATCCTCGGCGTGCGTGTAGACCTTGGGGCGGCACTGATTCCGCACGCCGCTGTACCAAGGGCCACCGGTGTTGACCGCCGCGTACTTCGCCTTCGGCGCCTCGCCCGCGCAGACCTCGTCCGCGTTGCCGGGCATGTCCTCGACTCCGAAGTCGCTGACGCACCCCTGAGTGCCGCTCGGGACCCCCTTCCAGAGGCGCGCGAGCTCCTTCGAATCCCGCTTCGCGACGCGCTTCATGTCGGGCGCGTCCCACTCGTGGTCGCCATTGCAGCGCTGGGGATCTCGGGTGAACCCGTGGGGGAAGGGCTTCATCTGTGGCCCCTCGCACGCGAAGCTCCACTCGGACTCCGTGCACATGCGCTTGCCCATCGCGGCGCACTTCACCTGCGCCTGATAGAACGTGTTCATCACCTCGGGCCGCACACCTTTTCGGTTCGGCCACTCGTAGCGGTCGATGCAGTAGCGCTTCTTGATGCGCTGACCGACGCACTTCGCCTCGGGGGCGAACTGCTCGCACACGACCTTGCGATTTTGCGGCGCGTACCACTCGAGCAGGCACTTGTGCTCGACCTCGGTGCAGTACTCGCCCTCAATGGGCACCATCCCCGCCGGGCACGAGCCGTTCGCGTCGACCTCCTTCGCGCCGGCGGGCGGAGCCTGCACGGGAGCCGCGCTCGCAGAGGATGACGAGACCGGAAGAAGCATTGACGCGCTCGCGCTCGGCGGCGGCAGCGCGGAGCCGGTGGACGACGGTGGAGCGGCCGGGACGCTCGCGACGACGGGAGGCGCGGCCGCGCAGGCGGCGAGCACGACGAGGAACGCGACCGAGAGCGGAATCGAAGCGGCGGACGGGGCCTTCATCTCGTGCGAGACCTAGCCACGCCGGTCGGCGGAGGACAAGTTCAGGGCGCCGGTGGCGACGGTGAGCTCAGCGCGGCGCGCCGACGGTGGGCGACGTGCCGTAGGTGAGCGGGTAGCCGCGACGAATCCATTCGAAGATGCCCTCGTCGATCACCGCGGTGTTCTGGAAGCCCCGGCCGCGCAGCGAATCCATGACGCGCCCGGAAGCCGCGTGCGGGCAGCCGCAGTAGGCAAGGATCCACGTGCCGTCCTGGGGCAGCTTCGCCGACATGCGCTCGGGGTCGTAGTAGGGCACCGGCAGCGCGCCGGGGATGTGCGAGTTCAGCCACTCGGAGGTCGGCCGCGCGTCGAGGATCACCATCTTCGCGCCCTTCGCGAGCGCGTCCTTCACCGCCTCGGCGGGGACGTAGCGTCCTTCTCGGAGGGGCGGGAACTCCGGGTTCGGGCCTCCTGGGTTGATGACCGCCGACTCGAACGTCGGCGGGAGCTCTCCGCGAGGCGCGGTCGGGACATTGCGCGTGAGCGAGCGCAGGAACGCCGTCACGTCGTCGATCGCCTTCGGCGCGAGCTCTCCCTCGAAGGCCGGCATCGGCGTGCCGCTGCGCCCGCGACGAATGGCGTGACGCAGGTAACCGTCGCTGGCGCTCATCAGGAACACCGGGTTTGCGAGGCTCAAGGCGCTGTCCCCCTCGGCGCGACCGCCGTGGCAGCTCGCGCAGCGCTCGGCGAACACCTGGGCGCCTGCGTCGATGTCGCCCCGCACCGGCCCCGGGTCGAGCGCGACCGGCGCGACGGTCTGGAGGCTTCGGAGGTAGAGGACGAGCTTGACCTCCTCCTCGTGCGAGAGCGGCCCGCCAAAGCGCTTGCCGTAGGCCGCCATCGGCGTACCGGGGCGTCCTTGATCGATCGCAATCATCAAGAACCCGTCCGACGCGCTGCTCAAGAACTCCGAGTTCGACAGCTGATTCGCGTCGTCCGAGGCGTAGCCCTTGCCGCCCTCGGCGTGGCAGAGCTTGCAATAACGGTCGTAGAGCTCACGCCCCTCGCCGACCACACCGCCGTCGGGCATGGGCTCGACGACCGGGGCCTCCGGGACGCTGACGTCTGCCCGCGGGCCGCAACCGACAAGGAGCAAAATCGCGAAAAACCAGCCCCAATACCGCCCACTCACGCGGAAGAAGCTAGCCTCGACGGCGACTCAGCGCCAGCAAGACGCGAGGCGCGGGAGCGGTGAGGCCGCGGCCACCTTCGCGAGCCCAGGGCCGAGCGCAGGCTGCGTCGTGATAGGGCCCGCCACGAGCGGACGACGTCGGCGCGGCACCGGCGCGGTGAAGGTCGCGAGCCAACGGTCGAGGCGGTCACGCTCCTCGGTCCGCAAGTCGAGCAGCTCGAGCCCCATGCCCACGCCGGGCGTCTCGTCGGTCGCGCCGCGCGCCGTCATGACGCGCGCTACCGACGCAAACACCTGGAGCTCGACCTCGCCGCCATCGGCCGGCGTGAAGCACACCACGACGATCTCCCCCGCCCGCACGGGCTCGGCGGTCTGAAGCCACATCCCCGCGACGGAGAGATCGGTCGCGCGATAGCGCAACACCTCGTCGCTGCGAGGTGCCACGAGCTCGCAGCCGAGCGAGACCGCGCGCCGGATCGACCGGCGCGAGCCCTGAGGAGTCGACGCTTGCCAGGTGCTCATGGAGCGGATCGTTCAATGCGCCGACCGAGACGGCCAACTTGTTCACCCGCGCGCTCGCCACGAGAGGGGCGTTCCAGCATCACGCAAGGTCGACTAAGCCTTGGGGTGCGTGGCGCGAACCTCGACCTCGAAGGGCCTCCCGGGCGACCTCACCCGCCGACTGCGCGCGGCGATCCCCGAGCCTTACTGCGAGCTCGAGCACGCGAACGCTTGGCAGCTCCTCGTCGCGACGATCCTGAGCGCGCAGAGCACGGACAAGACCATCAACCGCGTGACCCCTGCCCTCTTCGCGCGCTGGCCCGGACCTCACGAGCTCGCGAAGGCGGAGCTCGCCGACCTCGAAGAGGCGGTCCGACCGACCGGCTTCTTCCGAAACAAGGCGAAGGCGATCCAGGGCGCCGCGCGGTCCATCGTGGCCGAGTTCGGCGGCGAGGTTCCCCGCACGCTCGACGAGCTCACGCGCCTCCCCGGCGTCGCGCGCAAGACCGCCAACGTGGTGCTCGGGACCGCCTTCGGGCTCGCGAGCGGGATCGCCGTCGACACCCACGTCGGTCGGGTCGCTCGCCGCCTCGGGCTCACCGACGCCACCGATCCCGAGAAGGTAGAGCGCGCCCTGTGCGAGGCGCTGCCGCGCGAAGACTGGACCGCCGACGGCCACCGCCTCCTGCTCCACGGGCGCTACGTGTGCCTCGCGCGCGGACCTCGCTGCGACGTCTGTCCGCTCCACGAGCCTTGCCCCTCCCGCGAGGCGACGGCAGCGCGCCCATGGGAGGAGCGCGCCGAGGCGGAGCGGGCCACCGTCGAGTCGCGGGGTGCGACGCCGCTGCCTTCGTGAGGGATGAGGGCTCCGCCCGAGGGAAGCCCGAGGGAGGCGCGACGGGGCGCCCCAGCCGATGCTAGGCTGCGCGCGCCATGCAGAACTTCATCCGCGACATCATCGAAGCGGACCTCGAGAGCGGCAAGCACACGACCGTCGTCACCCGCTTCCCGCCGGAGCCGAACGGCTACCTCCACATCGGTCACGCGAAGGCGATCTGCGTCGATTTCGGCCTCGCCCAGGCCTTTGGGGGGCGCTGCCACCTGCGGATGGACGACACGAACCCGGACGCCGAGGACGTCGAGTACGTCGAAGCGATTCAGCGCGACGTCCGCTGGTTGGGTTTCGAGTGGGGCGAACCCATGTACTTCGCCTCGGACTACTACGAGCGCCTCTACGAGCACGCGGTCCACCTGATCCGCATCGGCAAGGCCTACGTCTGCAGCCTCACCGAGGACGCGATGCGCGAGCACCGCGGCAGCCTCACCGAGCCGGGCAAGCCGAGCCCGTACCGCTCTCGCAGCGTCGAAGAGAACCTCGACCTCTTCGCGCGAATGCGCGCCGGAGAGTTCGCCGAGGGGGCGCACGTCGTCCGGCTCAGGGGCGACATGGCGGCCGCCAACATGAAGCTCCGAGACCCAGCGATTTACCGCATCAAGCGCGCACCGCACTACCGGACCGGCGACGCTTGGTGCATCTACCCGCTCTACGACTACACCCACTGCCTGAGCGACGCATTCGAAGGGATCACGCACTCGATCTGTACCCTGGAGTTCGAGAACAACCGCGACCTCTACGACTGGGTCCTCGCGCAGTACGAGGTCTCGGACGTCGCCTCACCCGGCACCGTCCCTTGCCGCCCGCGCCAGATCGAATTTGCGCGCCTGAACCTCACCTACACCATGATGAGCAAGCGCAAGCTGCTGCAGCTCGTCGAGGAGAAGCGCGTCCAAGGCTGGGACGACCCGCGCATGCCCACGCTCGCCGGCATGCGTCGCCGCGGCTTTACGCCCGAGTCGATCCGGGCCTTCTGCGACCTCATCGGCGTCGCCAAGAACAACAGCCTCGTCGACGTCGGCAAGCTCGAGTTTTGCATCCGAGACGACCTCAACCGCCGCGCGCCTCGCGCGATGTGCGTCCTCGACCCGCTCGAGGTCGAGCTCGTCGACTTGCCCGTGGCGCTCTCGAGCCTCGCCGCCCCGTCGTTCCCGGCCGAGCTCGAGCTCGACGGGACCCGCCGCCTACCGGTCTCCGAGCGGGTGTTCGTCGAGCGCGAAGACTTCGCGGATCCGCCTCCGGCGCGCTGGCATCGGCTGTCGCCAGGCGCCGTCGTTCGGCTGCGCCACCTAGGGCTCGTGCGCTGCGAGGAGGTCGAGCGAGGGGCCGACGGCGCGGTGCAGAAGCTGCGGTGTCGTTACCTCGGGGCCGACGAGGCCACCGCGGGCACGAAGGCGAAGGGCACCCTCCACTGGGTGAGCGCACAGGATGCGCTCGACATCGAGGTTCGGATCTACGATCGGCTGTTCGACGTCGAGGAGCCCGAGTCTCTCGACCAGCTGAACCCGCGCTCGCTCGTCGTAATCTCGAACGCCAAGCTCGAGCCGAGCGTCGCCGGCGCCGTCGCGGGCGCCTCGTTCCAGTTCGAGCGGCACGGGTATTTCTGCGTCGATCCGGACTCGTCGACCGAGCGCCTCGTGTTCAACCGAACGGTCACGCTGCGCGATGGCTGGGCCAAGGAAGAACCCCGCGCGCGCGAACATGACGCACGCCCCGAGAGCCGCGAGGCCACACGGCCGGAGGAGCAGACGCGCGCTCCGTCGGTGGCGGATCTTGAAGGCCCGGTGCGTGCCCGCGCCGAGGCCCTGGTCTCCGCGCACGGCGTCTCGGAGGCGGTCGCGATCGTCCTCGCGAGCGACGCGACGCTCCTCGACTTGGTCGAAGCCGCATTCACCGCGGGCGCGAGCGGCAAGGCGGCGACGCTCGTCGCGAACCTGGTCGCGGGCGACCTGCGCGCGCGGCTCTCGGGGACCCGCGGCCCGCTCGGCTTTGGCGGCCGTGAGCTCGCGGAGCTCGGTGGGCTCGTCGCCGCCGGCACGGTGACCGGCGCCGTGGCGCGGGAGGTGCTTGGTCGCCTCGTCGAGAAGGGGGGCTCCCCCGCCGACCTCGTCCGAGAGCTGGGCGCCACGACGCTCGGGCAGGACGCCCTCGTGCTGCTCATCGACGAGGTCCTGGCCGCTCACCCCGACGAGGTCGCCCGGTACCGGGCAGGAAAGACGGCCCTCCTCGGTTTTTTCGTGGGCCAACTGATGCGCCGCGCTCGCGGCAAGGCCGACGCGAAGGCGGCCGAGGAGCTGCTGCGAGAGCGCCTCGGCTGAGGCGCGAGCCCAGGACCACTCGAAAAACCGCCGCGCAGGTGGCTCTCGGCTTGCGCGAAACGCGCTCTGCCCGATAAAATCGGGCAACATGGCCGTTCAACGTCGCAGCACCTTAGCTTCGCGTCCTCAGCTCCAGCTCGCGACCGTCGCGCTCGGGGGCGCGGCGCTCGTCGCGGCCATGACGGGCGCCTGTTACGAGCCCGCAGACACCTACCCGAACTGGAACTTTAACACCGTCGTCCAGAGCTCGTCGTCGTCCGCGTCGTCTTCGGCGTCCTCGTCCTCCGCCTCATCCTCGAGCGGCTCGGGCGGCGGCGGCGGCGGCGGCGGCGGTGTGGTGCCGTCCATCGACTGCAGCCCGGAGAGCCCGCTCGACAAGCGCACGTACTTCATCGAGTGCGTGCTCGGAAACCCCGAGCTCAATCAGGCGCCCGCAGGCGGGCTCATCACCAACTGCGTCAACGGCAACTGCCACCTCAGCGGGAACATCAACTTCCTGAGCCCGCCCGACGAGTACTCGTCGATGGTCGGCTACGTCTCCGAGACGACGGGCAAGAGCTTCATCGTGAAGGACGCCGGCTCGAAGAGCCGTCTCATCACGTACCCGCGGACCGGCGGCGGGCACAGCGCCGGCGAGAAGTGGAAGATCGACGACCCGTCCGACCCGCTCTACCCGCTCTACGAGCACACGGTCACGTGGCTCGACCGCGAGGCCGCAGACATCCAGGGTGAGGTCGTCCTCGAGACCGACCTCGTCAACCCGAAGGAGAATCCGAACGACACGCTCAACCCGACCCCGGAGGGCTTCGTCTACATCCCGCTCGACGTGCTCGTCGGGCAGACCGGCGACGCGAAGCTCTCGGGCGCTGCGCTCACGTTCTTCGCCGTGTCCTACGCGGACACGCTGCTCGAGTTGACGGATCTCAAGCTCTGGCCGAGCCCCGGAGTCGGCATCGAGATCAAGGACATCGGCTTCAAGGTGGTCCCCTCCGCGGACAGCAAGAAGCCGACGACGGTGAACACCAGCCTCTACGGCGACCCGCTGCGCTTCGTGTCGCCGAAGTTCGTCACCGTCGGCAGCGGCACGGTGCTCCTCACCAATTGGGAGAAGGGTGCGAGCCTGTTCATTCAGTTCAAGTCGATGAGGTCGCTCCTCGCCGACAAGAACGGCAACGCGTACCTGCCGTGCAACGACGTCGCGGGCTTCACCGCCGCGGTGAAGAAGCTGCCCTATGACCTCTACAACTGTGACAAGCCGAACGGCCTCATGTACTGCGGCCGGCAGTGCCACGGCGGCGGCGAGTACACGCTCGAACCCAACAAGCTCACGACGAAGATGGACCTCTACGGCCTCTTCACGACGCCGAGCGACTACGACCTCGCCTGCGCTGCGACCCGCACGAAGATCACGCCCGGCAACGTGGCGACCTCGCCGATCCTCAACCTGCCGAACCCCGCCATCGCCGGCAACCCTGCGGTCCCCGCGACGCACGCCTTCTTCAAGTTCTGCGGCTCCGCGAGCGCCTACAAATCCTACAAGGACGCCGTGAGCCCCTGGATTTGCAGCGAATCGGGCACGAGCCTGTGCGGGGTGACCTGCGTCGACACGAAGACGAGCGCTCAGCACTGCGGCGGCTGCAACAAGGCCTGCACCGGCGGACAGGTGTGCAACGCGGGCGCGTGCGGCTGCCCCAACAACACGAAGAGCTGCAGCGGGACCTGCGTCGACACCACGAAGGACTCGAACAATTGCGGCGACTGCGGCGTCGTGTGCATGGCCCCGCAGACGTGCTCGGGCGGCACCTGCAAGTGACCCGTCGGGCGTGAGCCCCGCGAGGACGCGGCGGAGGTCCACCGTGCCCTCTCGCAACGCCTCGCCCTACCTCTGCGGTCAATCGCCGATGCGCGGCGGCTCGTACGCGCGGGAAGGGTCAGCCACCTCTGCGAGCGAGCTCGCAGCGAGGCGGTCAAACACTCCTCGGAGCTGCGCCGCGAGCGACGGCGACCGAACCATCAGCCCGAGGTTGCGGCTTCGCAGGAAGTAATCTCCGCCCCAATTGCTCGTACCGACCCAGGCGACGTCGTCGTCGACCACGAGGTACTTCGCGTGCACGACGCGGGCGAAAGGGATGAAGCCGCGCGGGTCGGGCGGTACGTTCACGAACCTCACCTCGATGCCCGGGACCTTCGCGAGGCCGAGCGCCGCCCCGAGCTTCTTGGACGTCTTCTGCCAGTTCGAGAGGAGCAGGTGAACCTTCACGCCGCGGACCGCCGCGCGACGCAGCGCTGCGTCGAGCACCTCGAAGCGCGAGCCGTCGTGCCCTACGAGCTCGACGCTCAGGAGCTGCACCCGGATCTCGCGCTTCGCCCCGTCGAGCGCGGCGACGAGCCGCTCGAGATCCCAGAAGCGCGGATCCGGCAAGTGGCCGCGCGGGCTCATGACGGGGAGGACCTCGGCGTCTCCGATGAGCTCGGGCTCGGAGGGGTTGCCGTATGCGAGCGGACTCGATGCCTTGCCCCCGGCCGCGACCCAGTCGCCGTCGAACGCCGCAAGAAAGGCCGCCGCGATGCGCCGCGATCGAACACGCAGCCCGAGCTCATGAATGTGGTCGAGCGAGCGCCAGTCGAAGTTTGCGCTCCCGACGTAGCTGTCCTCCTCGTCGACGACCAGGTACTTCGCGTGCTGAACACCGCCCATCAGCTTCGCCGTGTCGAGCTCACGAACCGTGACGCCGAGGCTGCGAAGATGGTCGAGCGACGTCGGGTAGCGGCGCATGAACCCCGCGTCCACCAGGAATCTCACCGCGATCCCTCGACGAGCAGCGGCGCCGAGCTCTTGCACCACGGGCCCGAGTCGATCGGGCAAGAGTGAGTCGGTCGGACGCTCCGCGACGTAGAATTGCCCGACGGCGACCGAGCGGCGCGCGCCGCGAACCATCGCGAGCCAGGTCTCGTCGGTGTTGGGGATCGACGTGTCATCGGCGATCGCGCCCGACGGGACCGACTCGACGAGCTCGATCGAGGGGACGAAGCTCGCCTCGCTCGCGACCACGGGCCGTGGGGTCGCCGTCGCCGCAGGTCGAGGCGAGGGCCGAAGGGCCGCCGAAGGCTCTCGTGGCTCCGTGACGCAGGCGCTCCATGCGAGCGGGAGCACCACGAAGAGCGAGCATGGTCCATGCTTCATCGGCCGAGGAGCATACCCAAATCGACGCGGCTACGGCTTGTCAGTCGCAGGAGCCGGCACTACGACACCGCGCATGCGTGACTGGAACCGCGAGGTCGTCATCACCGGCATGGGCGTCGTCTGCCACCTCGGCGACGAGCTCGCCGCGCTCGAGCGGCACCTCCGCTCCGGGACGAGCCTGCCGTTCGCGCGCTGGGCACCGGCGGTCGAGCACGGTGCGCGCTGTCAGCTCATCGGCGTCTACGAAGGCGACGTCAGCGACGACGCGCTCGGCATCGACAAGCGTGCATCGCGCTTCTTTGGTCGCTCGTCGAGGCTCGCGCTCAAGGCGGCCCGGGCGGCGCTCGCCACGTCGGGGCTCGACCCGCGCGAGGCCGCGCTCATCGTCGGGAGCGGCACCGGAGACGTCGAGACGCACCGCGAGGTGCATAGCAAGCTCGAGGCCACGCACGACGCAAAGAAGGTCGGACCGACCGTGATTCCGCGGATCATGGCGTCCACTGTGTCGGCGAACCTCGTCAACGTGCTCGAGACGCGCGGGCCGAGCCTCTCGGTCAGCGCGGCGTGCGCGGGCGGCACCTATAACGTGCTGCTCGCGGCCCAGCTGATCGAGGCCGGCTTCGTGGACGCGGCGATCGCAGGGGGCGTCGAGTGCGGCGACATCCACTTCCACTCGGGCTTCGACGCCATGCGCGCGTACAACGGCACCGACAACGACACCCCCGAGCGCGCCTCGCGGCCATACGCGGCCGACCGCGCGGGCTTCATCTTCGCCGAGGGCGCGGGGGTGCTCGTCCTCGAGTCGCTCGGCTCGGCGCGCGCGCGCGGCGCGACGATCCTCGGCACGGTTCGCGGCTACGGCATGTCCTCCGACGGCAAAGGCGAGATGGTCGCGCCCGACGAGGACGGGGCCTACCGCGCCATGTGTCGCGCGCTCGCGCACGCCGAAGTCGAGGCCGACGCCATCGACTACGTGAACACGCACGGCACGTCGACACCGCTCGGCGACGTCTCCGAGGTCCGCGCGCTTCGACGCGCGTTCGGCGGCCGTCACGTGCGCTACTCCTCGACGAAGGGATACACCGGCCACACCATCAGCGCCGCCGGAGCCATCGAGGCGATCTTCACGCTGCTCATGCTCCGAGGAGGCTACGTCGCCCCGTCGATTCGTGCGAATCCGCTGGATCCTGCGGTCCAGGATTTTTCCCCGGTGGTCGAGCCGCTCGCGGTCGACCTCCAAATCGCGGCGTCGAACTCGTTCGGCTTCGGCGGCACCAACGCGACGCTGGTCCTCGCGCGCGAACCGCGAGGTTGACGCGCGGCAAAGGAGCGCATGCGGGGGGCGCCGCTCGCAGGCTCGCTCACTCCTTGTCGAGGCGACCGACGAAGCCGACGTCGAACTCGACCCCCATGTAACGGAAGTGCGGCCGCAGCTGGACGTCGACCTTGTACCAGCCGGCGCTGCCCTCGACCTCGGACACCGAGATCTTCGCCTTTCGAAGCGGCCTCTTCGCGCGCACACCAGGCGTCACCGAGGCTTGGTCCGCGACGAACTGGTTGATCCACTTCTGCAGCTCACGCTCGAGGTCCTGGCGCCCCTTCCACGTCCCGATCTGCTCGCGCTGCAAGACCTTGAGGTAGTGGGCGATCCGGCTGCTGACGAAGAGGTAAGGGAGCTGGGTCCCGAGGCGATGGTTCAGCGCGGCGCGGCGGCCCTCTTCGCTGATGCCAAACGTCTTCGGACGCTGACAGCTGTTCGCCGAGAAGAAGCACGCGTTCTCGGTGTCGCGACGGTACGTGAACGCGATGAAACCCTGCTCGGCGATCTCGGACTCACGCCGCTCGGTGACGATCACCTCGGTCGGGATCTTGGTCTGGATCTCGCCCATCGCGTCGAAGCGGTGGAGCGGCAGGTCGGCCACGGTTCCGCCCGTCGAGGGCCCGATGATGTTCGGGCACCAGCGATAGCGGGCAAAGCTATCGGCGATGCGAGTCGCGAAAGCGAAGGCCGCGTTGCCCCAGAGGTAGTGCTCATGATGACCGACGACGTCTTCTTCGTATTCGAACGCGCGGACGCGGACGGTCCTTGGCCCATAAGGCAGCCGAAGCAAGAAGCGCGGCAGGCACAGCGCAACGTACCGAGCGTCGTCGGAGTCGCGGAACGCGCGCCACTTCGTGAACGCTGGCCCCTCGTGGAGCGAGTGGAGGTCGCTCAGTTGCGGCAGGTCGAGGTAGTCGTCGAGCCCAAAGAACTTCGACGCGGCGGCCGCGATGAACGGCGCGTGCGCCATCGTGGCGACCGAGGCGCACTTGTCGAGCAGGTAGATGTCTTGCGCCGACGGGGTAAACTCATAGTTCGCCACGATGACGCCGTAAGGCCTGCCGCCGAAGACGCCGTACTCGGACGAGTAGGCGATCCGGTATATGCCGCTCTTGGCGACCTCCGGCGCGTCCTGAAAATCGTCGAGCAAGTCGCGCTTGCTCACGTTGAGCATTTTGACGCGGATGTTCTCGCGAAACTCGACGCGATCGACGACAAAGGCAAGACCACGCCAAGCGGCCTCGAGGGCCTGAAACGTCGGGTTGTGTAGAATGACGTCGACCTGTCGCGAGATGCGCTCGGTCAGCGACGCGATGAGCAGATCGACGAGCGCGTTGTCGACGAGCGTCACGTCGACCCCGGTGCGCGCGACGAACGCGATGAGACCGAGGAGACCGGACTCGAGGGCTTCACGCGACGGTGCGGCCGGCACGCCCAAGAGAAGCGCCGCGACCTCGTCGAGGAGCGAAGGTGCGGGCCCCGCCTCGGCGATCGAGAGGAGGTCGAGCGCCGCGTCGCTTCTGCCGAGGTTCGGTGCCGAGGAGGGAACGCCCGGCAGCGTCGGCGCCGACGACGGTTGCGAACGGCGCGCCCCGAGCTCGAAGGCCGGCGCCGGAGATGGGCCGCCCGTGCCCGGTGGGGCGGCCGAGGGGGCCGGGGGCGGCGAGGACGCTTGCGGAAGAGTGGCGGCCGCGGGGCTCGCCGGAGGTGGCGCGCCCCAGCCCGGCGGCGCGGATGCTTGCGGCAGAGGGGCGGACGCGGGACTCGCCGGAGGTGGCGCGCCCCAGCCCGGCGGCGCGGACGCTTGCGGCAGAGGGGCGGCCGCGGGACTCGCGGCTGTAGCGTCGTTTCGCTCGTCGGAATCGGTGGGCATCGCGTCCCTCGGCAGAACTCGAGAGAGACCAGATTAACGCGTTTCGAACAACGCGTCTCAGGTTCGGCGCGTCGGACCTGCGTTGCGTGCGGAGTTCTCGGCCGCGGCGATGAGCTCCATGAAGAGCCTCACGTCTCGCTCACCGAGCTTGAAGAACTGCAGGCCTGCGACACCGCGCCGATCCCACCGAACGATCGAGCGCACGACGATCTCCTCGTCGAAGCCGAGCAGGCGAACGAACACGCGCACGCGCGAGCCGACCTCGAGGGCCGGGCCACTCGCGGGCTCGAGGAGCCCGCCCGCGAGCGTGATCTCCGTGACCCACCCGGCAGTCCGGTCCGACGCACCCACGCGCTGAAACTCCACGGGAAGCGGCTGCGGTCGGGCAGGCTTGCGGTTGCCTGAAGAAGCGAGAGGGTCGGACGACGTCACCGATTCGGGAGTCTAGCGCGGTCCGACGGGTCGGGTGCAACTCTCGTCGATGGTTTGTGCTCGAAGCCTGCGAGCGAAGGGGTAGACTCGCGAGCTCCATGTCGACGACGATTCCGCCCGCCGGCATTCACCCGACGCTGCCGCCTCCTCCGGCCCATCGCGCCAAGCGCGCGCTCGGGTTCGCCGTCGCCGGGCTGGTCTTGCTGGTGCTCGCGGTGACCGCGAGCCGCTCGGCGATGGCTGACTCTGCGACGGTCTTTGACGGACGCAACGACCACGAGCTCGCCTCGACCCTCGCGCGACTCCTCTTCGGCGCGAGCGGGATCGCCGAGCTCCTCGGGGTCGTCTACGCGTGGTCCTCGCTGCTGCTCGCTCGACGACGCTCGCTGGCGGCCTTCGGCATCGCCCTCACGTGGTTTGCCGTCGTCGCATGGTGGCTCTGGCGGAGCCGCTGACCGTCGTCGCGCGGCGCTGGACCATTCGCGCCTCACGGAAAAACCGTGATTTTACGCATGCACAGCCTACAATCCGGGCGGCATGCGACCCATGATGAGAAGGCTCGTCCTCGGCGCGCTCGCAGCGTCGCTCCTCGGTTGCTCGAGCGCGGACAGCGAGAGCGCGACGGATGCGACCACGGGCGGCAACGGTACGGCCGGCGTCGGAGGCTCGAGCGTCGACGCGACCGCGGCGAGCAGCAGCGTCGCAGCCACCGGCTCGACCACCGGCGGTGGGGCCACGACGAACGCCGCGAGTGGAGCGAGCGCGTCGACGGGCGCGAGCTCCTCCAGCTCCGGCATGCCAGACCCCGTCGACCCAGTCGACTTGCGCGCCGACACGAACCGGGACGGCGTGATCGATTTCGCTACGAGCGATGACGACCTCGGCGAAGACGCCTGGAGCGCCGACCACGGCGCGGTGTTCCTCGCCAACCTCGACGACGACGCGCTCGCCTGCCCGACCTCGGGGACCGACGCCGAGCTCGCGGCGTGCCACGACGCCGCGGACGACGTCGTGAACGGCCCCGACGACCTCGCGGACCTGGCGCGCCTCGCGACCCGCCCCTGGCCCGCGGTCCCGGCGGGCGCGACCGGCACGATCAAGCTGTCGGCCCCCGGCGCGAGCTACGTGCGCCTCTTCAAGAAGGGCCCGTCCGGGTTCTCGGCCTTCGCGCCTGGGGCCAAGCTGTCGAGCGCGGAGCTGTCTGCCGGGGTCGAGTTGGCGCTCGAAGGAAGGGACATCGTCCGAGACGCCGCCGCATGGAACGGCCGCGTGACCGCGACGCTCGAGGTGACCGGCGCTGGCGCCGACAGCGGCACCGACTCGGTCGAGCTGCGCATCGCACCGGCGTTGTTCCGCCATCACCTCGACCCCGCGAGCACCTACTACGTGACGAAGATCAACTCGAACTCGAGCTTGGCCTTCCGCAACGATCTCGCCGAGGCCGCGAAGGTCGCGCAGGTTCCGGTACGCGAGCTCGCCCTCAACGATCAGTGGACGCAGGACTTCTTCGAGACCGCTTACACCGCGATGCCTGCGGTCGGCGGGGGCGGCAAGCACGTCCTCCACCTCAACTTCCGCTCGGCAAATTACTCGAACGGCAAGGCGCGCGCCGCCGGCCGCGTAGTGTTCACCGATCTCCGAGGAAAGAACGTCGGAGGCGTGCACGTCTACGACCCGAAGCACCCCGACTCGATGGATACGCTGAACTCGTTCGGCAACCTCGAGACCATCCCCCCCTACAGCTTCGGAGGCACGTCGTGGCCGCTCGGTCGCGTCATCCGCGGTTCGACCGGCACCTTCTACGCAGACAAGGCGTTCGACGCGATGGTGAACGCGCAGGGGGCGCAGGACGTGTTCTACGTCGACACGTCCTGGCTCCTCGTCGCGCACGTCGACGAGACGCTGTCGTTCATCAAGGCTCCGAGTCCGCGCGGGTGGGTGATGCTCGTCAGCGACCCTGCCGCGGCCAAGAAGCTCTTCGAGCAGCAGAAGGCCGCCGGCAATGGAGGCGCGACGGTGTTTAGCGGCCTCTACTGGGCCGACAACAGCCTGGCGCAGACCACCGTCAATGGGGTCCTCTCGGACACGGACGTGCTGAACGAGAGCGCGTGGGCGGCGACCGAGCTCGCGGAACAGCTCGATCTCGTCAAGGCCGAGACGGGCCTGCTGGACACCGAGCTCGTGAGCGTGCCGTTCCTCTTCCAGCAGGCGTCAGGGTACTCGGTCGCGTATCAGCCCGGCACGGTGAACGGCATCTCGCTAAGCGACACGGTCTTCGCCGCGCCGAAACCCAACGGTCCCGTCGTCAACGGCGTCGACGTCTTCGAGGCGCAGCTCAAGCAAGCGCTCTCGCCTTACGGCGTCTCGGCCTTCTTTGTACGCGACTGGTACCTCTATCACATCCTCGACGGTGAGGTTCACTGCGGGAGCAACACGACACGCGCGGTTCCGGCCACGACGAACTGGTGGGAGAGCCTCTGACCATGAAACGAACGCTTGCCACGGTCCTCCTCGTCACGTCCCTCGCGTTCGCCGCGACGGCGCACGCCGAAGGCGTCATGCTCGCCCCTGGCGACCTTCCGGAGGCCGCGCGCGCCACGCTCCTGAAGGACGTGACGGAGGCGCGCCGAGTCGAGCCCGACACGTTCGCATCGCTCGCGGCCATCCGCGTTCGCATCCCAGAGCTCGACGCGCAACGCCGCGGGCGCCTCGCGACGGTGACACCTGCCCTCCTCGGGCTCGGCCGCCGCGCGGTCCCGGCGATGTTGAGCGAGCTCGCCGTCGAGGGCGGGCGCGGCTCGCTGACGGACACCGCGTGGCTCGCGTGGCGCCTGAACCTCCTCGAAGCGGTCGGCGGCCTCCGCGATCCGCGGGCCACGTCGGTCCTCGAAGCGATCGTTGCGTCACCCGAGCAAGACTTCTTGCTCGTGCGCGCCGCAGCAACCGCGCTCGGGAAGCTCAACCACGACGCGGCGGCGATGAAGCTCATCGCGGCGAGTCGGCTCGGAGCGCCGGGCCGCCGACTCGCGGTGCTCGCAGGGATGGGCCACTGCCGTCGGACGCCCGTCGCGCGGAGGCTCGCCGAGGCGCTGCGCGCGGTCCGCGGACGCCCCGGCGAAGAGCGCGCCGTCAAACATCTCGCTCGCGCGCTCGGCGACGTCGGCAACGCGTGGGCGTGGCAGACACCCGAGGTCCAGGCGAGCGGCGACGAGTCCGCCGTCCGGGGGGTGGCCGCCGAGGCCCTCGTCGAAGCGTACCGCGACACCGAGAACGTCGCCTCGCGCCGACTCCTCACAAAGGCGATCTTGGTCGTCGATGATCCGACGACGCGGGGTCGCATCGCCGCCGCGCGCGAGGGCGCGAACGCGAGCCAGCGCGCCGCCCTCGACGAGCTCGAGCGACGGGTGGATCGCAACCCGCTCCACTGATGGAGCGAGCTACCACCCAAACGACCAGGAAGCCCGAAGGATGCGCGATAACTTCGAGCATTTCTTGACGCTCCAGGTAAACCGGCCAGCCGGTTTTATTTGGCATGCCGCCTGCTTCAACCCCTGGCGGCCTTCCGGTACGCGACGTCAGCAAGCACAGCACACCCCTCCATCCTCAACGCGTATCGGGGGGCATGTTCCCTCCCGTGCTGGGCTTTCCGATGCTCTCCACCGGCTGCGGACCGGGCTCTCGAAGCCCGGCTCCGCAGCCGACAGGGGGTCACGTGCCGCGGCGGACGCCGTCCCCCGGCGCGTCGTCGTGCTCGCGGAGCTCGACGGGTCCGATGGTTCGGCCGCGCTCGAAGCCCACCACCACGGAGCCGATGCGCTTGGCCTCGCGTGAGTCGTGCGTCACGAGGACCGCCGGCAGGCGCCGACGCTCGAGCACCCCGGCGAGGCAGTCGAGCAACGCGTCCTTGCCCGCACGGTCGATCGACGCGAACGGCTCGTCGAGGACGAGCAGCCTCGGCGCCACCGCGAGCGCGCGCGCGAGCGCGACCCGCTGACGCTCTCCGCCGGATAAGCCCTCGGGCATTGCCGCACGAACGTGCGCGAGCCCAAACTCCTCGATGAGCGCCTCGACCTCAGGTGGCACGCGACGCCGTGAAGAACGCGGCAGGCCGAAGGTGACGTTTTCGGTGACGTCGCAGAATGGAAAGAGCGCGTGGTGCTGGGGGACGTAGCCAATTCGCCGCAAGTGCGACGGCACCTCGACCCCTCGCGCCACGTCGATGATCGCCTCGCCGCCGAGCGAGATGTGCCCGCTGGTCACGTGCGAGGCACCGACGAGGGCCTGCAAGGTAACCGACTTGCCGCTCCCAGACGGACCGAACAGCACAAGCACGCCGCTCGGGAGCGCGAGCTCAACCTCAACCGTGAAGCGCGAATCGCCTTCACCGACCTCGGCCGTGAAGCGAGCGTCGACCGCGAGCGTCACAACGGAGCCCCTCGGCGCGGCGCGATGCGCGACGCGGTCAAGACCGCCGCGAGCCCTAGCGCGGTCAGGACCGCGACGTAGAGGAGCGCCCGGTCATCGTCGCCGGACTGGTACGCGCTCCAGATCTCGATCGTCATCGTATTCGTACGACCCGGGATGTTGCCCGCGACCATCAAGGTGGCACCAAACTCACCTATCCCGCGTACGAACGCGAGGACGAGGCCCGTCACGACGCCGCGCCATGACGCGCGCAACACGATCCGCCTGAAGACCTCAAGCGGGGAGAGGCCGAGCGAGCGCCCGATGACGATGAGCTCACGCGGCACGGCCTCCATGGCAGGTTGCGCCGCCTTCACGAGCACAGGCAGCGCCACCACGGACGACGCGATGATTGCGGCCCACGGCGTAAACACGACGCGGATCCCCAACCACTCGAGCGCGCGACCGACGGCTCCTCGTCGCCCGAGCACCCAGACCAAGAAGAAGCCAACGACGCTTGGAGGGAGCGCCATCGGGAGCATCACGAGAACATCGACGAGCCCCGAGAGGCGATGGCGCCGCGAGGCCTGAAGCCACGCGATCCCGACGCCCAGCGGCCCGACGATGAGCAGAGACGCAAAACCGACGAGCAGCGACAACTCGACCGGGAACAGGGCGTCCGCGCCTCGCTCCATTGCGCGTCAGCCGTCCGTCTCGAAGCCGTACTGGCGAAAGATCCCTTTTGCCTCCGGCGTTAACAAGAATTCGAGGAAGCTACGCGCCGGCCCCGAGTGGCTCGCGCCTGCGATGTCAACGGTCGCTCCGACCACGACGTCTGCGCGCGGCGCCCACGGACCGCTCGCCTCTTCGAGTAAGACGATGTCATCGAGCCCGCGCACTTCGGTCGCATAGACGATCCCCGCGGCCACCTCGCCACGACGCACGTACGCGAGCACCGCGGCGACGTCGCCGCCGAAGAGCAGCCTGTCCTTCAGCGCATCCCACTTGCCGAGAGCCTCGAGCGCCCGCTTCGCGTAGGTCCCCGCCGGGACGACGTTCGGCTCTCCGATCGCGAGCTTCTCCCCGGCAGGCAGCGCGTCGAGGGTCTGCCAGCCGACGCGCGCGCCGCCCCGCGGCCCGATGAGGACGAGGCGGTTGTGCGCCACCACCTTGCGCGTCTCGGCGATCACGTGGCGCGAAGCGACGAGCTGGTCGACCGGCTCGGGCGCGGCGAAGAGCACGGCGTCGAGCGGTGCACCGTCTTGAACGCGTTTGCGAAGATCCCCCGATGGACCATAAACAGCAGCGATCTTCGGGCGGCGATGGTCGCGACCGAACGCCTCGATCAGCGACGGCATAACGCCACGTAGGCTCACCGCGACGCCAAGCTGAACCTCGGCACGCGCGCCCTCGTTCTTGCCCCGGTGGCAGGCCGGGACCAGCAACGCCGTAGCGAGACCGACGAGCGCGCGGCGCGTGTACACGGCTCAGTCCCGGTAAATGATGGTGCCGATATCTTCACCGGCGAGCGCGCGCGTGAGGTTGCCTGGGACGAGCGCGTTGAACACCTGAATCTCGCGAACGTAGCGAGCCCGCGTCAGGTATTCGAGGACCGAGCGCTCGATGATGAGGTCCTTCAGGCCGCGCGACAGCAGCTCCTTCGCGCCGATGCGCGGGAGCTGCTTCGCGGCCGCGTTCTTCTTCGGGTCGTCGTCGAAGAGCCCCTCTTCGTCCTTCGCGAACCAAACGCGCTTGGCCCCGAGCGCCTCCGCGGTGAGGAACGTCCCCGCGTCGGTGCGGTTCGCTGGGATCCGCCCCTCTTCCGAGGGCTTCTCCCAGTAGCCGAACGGCGGCATGCCCGTCATGATCGGAATGCAGCCAAGCCGAAAGTAGAGCGGCAGCTTCTCGAAGTCGTCGGTCATCATGAAGATGCCGCCCTGCTCGGCGAGCAGCATCTGCAGCATGCGGGCGTTCTGGCGCGGCACGTACCCGCCGAGCGCCGCGAGCAAGCCGGTCGGCAGCTCGAGGTCGGAGGCCACCGAGTAGACATGACGGGCGCGCGTACCTCCACCCGTCGTGAGCAGGAGGCGGTGCTGATCCTTGATTCGGCCAATCTCCTCGAGGAGCGGAAACAGCGCCGCGCGACCGCGATCCATCACCGACTGTCCGCCGATCTTGATGACCTTGACGCTGGGCATCATCGCCACGCCCTCGTAGGCCACCTGTTCCCCGCCCGTCAGCGGGCTGCCGGCGAGCGCGCTTGGGATCAATTGACGCTCAGACATCGGCCGCCTCCTTCGTGATCACCGTACCGACCGGCTCGCCCTCGAGCGCGGCGAGCAACATGCCGGGCTTGCAGCCGTTGACGATCTGGACCTCCTTCACGTGACGCGCGGTTCGCCAGCAGTCGAAGAGCTGGCGATCGAGGATGAGCTCCCTCGGCATGTCGGCGAGCAGCGCCCCGAGGGTGGTCCGCTCGATGAGCTTCGCGTCGGCGTGCTTCTTCGGGTCGCGGTCGTAGAGCCCGTCCTCGTCCTTGACGAAAATCACGCGCTTCATTCCGAGCACCTCGGCGTGGATGAACAACCCGAAGTCGCTGCCGTGGGCCGGGAGGGGTCCGTCTTCGGGCGGCGGCTCCCAGAAGTGGTACGGCGGGATGCTGATGACGATGGGGAGCATCCCGGAGTTCAGGTAGAGCGGGAGCTCCCAGAAGTGCTCACGCTGCATGACGATCGAGCCGTGCTTCGCGAGCAGCGCGTTCAGGAACACCGCGTTGCACTCTTCCATCGCGCCGACGAGCTGCGCGATCCCGCCCGTCGGCAGGCCGAGGTCGAGCGCGATCGCGAGCGTGTGCCGCACGCGCGTGCCACCGCCGACGCCAAGCACCATCTTGTGCTTGGCGGCGCGAGCCTTGGCGAGCTCCTCGACGAGCGGGAGGAGCGCCGAACGACCTCGGTCGAAGATCGAGTGACCGCCGACTCCGACGAGCACGCAGTCCGGCAGGATCTCGTACTCGTTTGCGCTGTGCGTCCGCTTGATGACGTCGCGATCTTGGAGGGACTCGCGCATCAAAGACGACTCGATGTGAGTGCGTCCGTCACCGGTGAGGAGCTTGTTCATCGTGGAGACTCCGCATTGTGCTCGGGCTCGAGCATCGGTTTGGAGAAAGCAGCGTTCGGGACGCGCGAGCGACGAATCGCTCGGCTCACGTGAGCGCTGACATATCCCGAAAACGCGCCGAAAGTTACCTGAAAGGCGAGGTTTGGGAGGAGACCGGCATACGCGAGCGCCGGCGGTTGAAGCGCCAGCGTGACGAGGAACACGGTGGCGACTCGGCCTGCGCCGATGACCGCGCCGAGGAGCGACCACGCCGCGGTGCTCGGCTCACGCTCGTCACGCACCATCCGCGGGAGCGCGACATCGCAGACGACGCCCGGCGTCACGTGCTTCAGGATCTCGAAGAGCCCGTAGCGACCGTCGCCGAACAGGAAGGCCACCGTGCCCATCGTGAGGCCCGTCAGCGTGGCTCCGGTGCGGCGACGAGTGAGGAGCGCGGCCGCGACGTAGAGCGGCGTCAACACCACGAGCTTGTAGCCAGGGGCGAACGGCACGCTCGGCAGGAGCTTGACCGCCTTCAGCGCGAGCATGGTCGCGCTGACGCCCGCGATCACCGCGACGTCACGCCGGAGCGCCGCGCCAGCCTCACCCGCCTCGTCGACGCCCTCACCCCGCGCTCGGCTCTCGTCGAGGTGCGCCTCCGCGTTCTGGATCTGCCGCTCGAGACGGCTCACGAGCGGCACCACGTCGCCTGCTGCAATGCCCCGCAGCGAGCGCAGCAACCCGAGCCGACCGCCCACGCCCGCGTCGCTCTCGGCGTGGCGCCCGCGACGGCCGCCGCCACCGCCACCGCCACCGCCGCCGCCACCGCCGCCACCGCCGCCACCGCCACCGCCGCCACCGCCGCCGCTCGCGAACACCGCGAGGACGGCGTCGAGCGACATCGCGAGGACGGGCGGCGCGCGGAGCTGACCGAGGCCCGCCGCGACGGCGCGAGGGTCACCCGAGCGCGCGATCTGGGACGCGAGGATGACCGTAAGGAGGCGCGCTATCATGGCGACGCCGTGCTCGAGACCACCGACGTTCAGCGCGATCTCACGCCCGAACGCGAGCGTGTACCGCCGCCAAGCGTCCGTCCGCGGATCGTCCTCGAGGAGCGCGTAGCTGCCGACCACGAACAAGCTGAAGAGCCACAGCTTGGAGACCTGGCGCACGAGCCGCCGAGGAGGCAACCCGACGACGAGCCACAGGACCGCTTGCGACAGCAGCGCGAGGCAGAGCGGAAGGCCGCGCGGCAACAGGAAGGCGCCGACGCCGACCGCGAGCAAGTAGAGCACGCGCAAGCGCGGACCGACGCGAACGGGGCTCTTTGTCACGCGCGCATCGTGAACCTTCACCGTGCGCGTGTCACGGCCGCGCTTCGCTCCGGGAGCGCCACCTGCACCACCGGCGCCGTCCGAGGGCGCGTCGTCGTACGCGCCGTTCGCCGCCTTCCAACGGTCGTAGGTCGCCTTGAAGAACGCGTCGAGGCTCGCGTCGTTCTCGGGCAAGAGCACGTACTTCGGGTGACAGAGCACTTCGTCGGCGCCGGTGTAGGTGGACGGCTCGACGCCCTTGTCGCGCAGCCGATCCGACTGCACGAGATCTTTCAGCGCGCCCTTGTCGGTCGTCGTCCAGCCGACGTGCTTCAGCAAGAAGGGCAGCTTGCGCGTCCGCTCGGACATCAACTTTTCGTCGTCGTCAATGAAGGCTCCGCCCCAGCCCGAGTTGTGGCAGCCGCGGCAAGGCCCCCAGCCGGTCGTCTGCTGGTAGGCAAGAGCACCACCTCCCAGGCGACGAAGTCTTCGTACCGCATGCACGCGCCGAACTCGGCAAGCGTCTCCTCCGTCGTCTTCGCGGGAACGGTCGGCTCGTCTTCGGGCGGCTCGTCGAGCCCGCGCTCCTTCGCCTCGAGCGCGAGCCAGGCTTCGACGAGCGTGCGCTGCGTCGCGGTGAGCGCGGGGCCCGTGTGCTCGCCCTTCAAGACGAGCGCGGAGTCTGCCGGCAGCGCGACGACGCCGGGGTGCGCAACGAGGCGCTCGTACGACGCCGTCTCCGTGAAGCCCATGAACTGCGGTGCGCCGACCGGGTTCTGCGCCGCAGCGTGGCAGAAGGCGCAGGTGAGCTACAGCTCCGGGTACACCTTGGTGACGAAGAATGTGCCGGCCGGCGTGAGGTTCGACGGCGGCGGGAGCGGCTCGTCCGTCGGAGGCGCGGCCCGCGCACCCGAGAGGCGAGGTCGCCGCCATCGCGAGCGCGGCGACGAGGAGCATCGAGGCGCCGAGGAGGCGACTCATGGATTCGGGCCCTCGTCCGCCGGCTCCTCGCAATCGCCCATCTTCCAGCGACCGTAGGTCCGCGCTCGGCGCATTCCGCAAAAGGAGCAGAGTTGTCTCGACGACGCCGAGCCCTCGTCGCGTCGCGACCCAAGAAAGCATGACCTTCGCATGCACCACCCGAGCAACCTGCACCCCGGTACAGGGGTCTTCGACGCGGCGGGCTCAGGTCGCCTTCAGCGGTGCGAACGGCGTCGTCGACATGGGCTCTTCTGCACCGACCGCGGTCGCCGCCGGATCGAACACCTGCCGCAGGGTCAAGAGCACGTCGGTCGGGTTCTCGCCGGTCTTCGAGCGGTAGTGAAGGCCCGGGTGGGTAAGCTTGCCGCCGGCGCGACCGGCGACGATCATCGGCTGATCGTCCACCGAGTGAGAAATCCCCTCGGAGCAGTCGCTGCTACAGAAGACCGCCGTGTTGTCGAGCAGGTTCGCGCCGGGCCCATCGGCCTCGTTCTTGAAGGTCTCGAGCAAGTAGGCCAAGCGCTCCATGGCGAAGACGACGCCGTCGTGGACCTGCTTATTCTGCATCCCGGCGTCTTCGTCGTGTGTGTACCAGTGATGCGCGGTGTCGTGGCCTAGATCGGCGAAGATGGTGTTGCCCGCGCCTTCGGTGAACAAGATGCTCGCGACGCGCGTGATGTCGCAGCGAAACGCGTACTTCAAGAGCTCGGCCATTACCTGGCTCACCGAGACGAGCGGCTCGTTGCCGCCGACGTCGACGTTCGCCTCGGTCGGCTTCATCGGCTTCTCGCAGAGCGGCGGGAGGGCCGCGACCTTCTTCTCGAGCTCCGCGACGCCCTGAAGGTGAGCCTCGAGGCGCGCGCGGTCGGCAGCCCCGAGACGCTTGTCGAGTCGCTTCGCGCTGTCGCGTACCAGCTGGAGGACGCCGAGGCGAAGTGGTCCCGAGGGGTCCTCGGGCGGAGTGAACGAGTCGAAGAGCTGCGTCCAGACCTTCTGCGGATCGTAGGTCGGCGCGAGCGGCATCAGGTACCCCGCGTGCGACATGGCGTGCATCGTGGTGCCGAAGTCGACCTCGCTCGGGCGCTTCGAGATCCCGAGCTGAAAGGACTTGATGATCGTCTTGTCGCCGACGCCCGGCGTGTTCGCGATGACCTGGTCGATCGTCGGGCCGCCGGCGTTCGAGTAAAAACCCTGCCCTTCGCCCACGTCTTTGTTGTTGAACCCGCTGAAGATCACCATCCCCTCGTGGTGGGTGATCTTGTTCGAGGGCGCGCAGTGGCTGTTGAAGCCGGTGAGGACCGACACGTAGTCCTTCACCGCCCCGAACGGCATGAGCTCCGCCGTGAGCGGATAGGTCGGCCCTTCGATAGGCGGCACGAACTGATCGAGCCGCACGCCGTTGCCGAAAAAGTACGACAAAAACCTCACCGGAAGCGCTTCGCCGTCGGCGAGCGCCTCCCCGTGACCGTCGAGCATGGCGTCGAGGAGCGGCAGCGCAAGCGTCGCGCCGACGCCGCCTAGCGCGCCGCGGAGGAGGGTTCGTCGATGTAGGGGCTTCGAGGGGATCAACACCATGGCGCGGCTCCTATCGCGGCTCTCCGACCATTCGAAACGCAGGGCTCGCGACCAGCTCGACGAGGAGCTCTTGAACGCGGAAGCCCTTCTCCTCGAAGCGTCGGTGCAGGTCCTCGAGCGCGGGCTCTTCGCCATCTGTCTCGAGGTGCCCCGTGGCGTCGCGGTACAGGTTGCGGACCATGCAGTCGGGCACCTGGTAGTGCTCGGCGAGCAGCCCCGCGAGCTCCTTTGGGCCGGCAAAGCTCCCGATGTTGGGGCTCTCGCCCGAGGTGTCGATCGGCTTGCCCTTTTCGATGGTGCGGAAGCGACCGACGGGATCGAACTTCTCGAGGGACCAGCCGAGCGAGTCGAAGAGCGAGTGGCAGCTCTTGCAGTTGTCGTCCTTCATGTGCTGCTCGAGGAGCTCCTTCGTGGTGAGTCCATCGGCCGGATCGTCGGGGAGCTTCGGGACGACCTCCGCAGGCGGCGGCGGCACCGAGTCGCAGAGGAGCGTGCGGCGCATGAACACGCCGCGCTTCGTGGGGGACGACATCGACGCGTGGGAGTAGATCGAGAGGAACGCCGCCGAGCCAAGGAGGCCTGCGCGCTGTTGCTCGGCCGGGAGCTCGACCTTCACGAGCCCCGAGCCCGCGGGGACGCTCACGCCGTATAGCGGCGCGAGGTTCGCGTCGACGAAGGCGTGCGTCGCCGTGAGCATCGTGCGCGCGTCGGCGTTCTCGTTCCAGACGAGATCCTCGAGGAACGCGTGGATCGAGGCGTGGATCGAGCCCTTTAGCTCTGGAGTCCACTCGGGGAAGCGGTCCGCGGTCTTCACGGTCTCGTCGAGGCGCTCGAAGCGGAACACTTCGTCGTAGAAGGCCTCGAGCGTCGACCGCGCCTCATCCCTCGCGAGCAGCTCGGTCGCGGCGCTGCGGATCCCCGCCTCGTCATCGAGTCCGCCGCTCTCGGCGAGGTCGAGGAGCGCGTCGTCGGGCGGTGCGTCGACGAGGAACAACGACATGCGCGTCGCGAGCTCGAGCGGAGTCAGCCGTCGGCGCGCCTCGTCCCCATCGATCGGCTCGCCGACCTCGACCACGTAGAGAAACTCGGGGGCCTGGAGCAGCGCAGAGAGGACATACGCCACGCCCTTCGGCGCCGACATGTAGACCCCGCCCGCCTTGACGCCGATCGCCGCGATCGCCCCCGACTCGGAAGGCTCGAGCGCGCGACGCCAGAGCTTTCGGCCGAAGGTGCCGGCGATGCTCGCGTAGCACGCGCTGTCACCGGGGTTCAGCGGCTGGCAGGGCAAGAGCGAGGCGAGCTTGACGGGGTCGCTCGTCACGGCCTTCGCGACGGCGCGCGCCGAGGTTTCGTACGCCTCGACGTCGACTGGGGACATCGCGAGCTCGGTCGCGCCGACCGAAGCAAAGCCGTGAAGCTTGATGTCGATGGGGGGCGCGACGGCCGCCGCGGCCTCCTCCCCGAGGACCTGCCGCACGGCGCGTTGGTACTGCCGCGCGAGCAAGCGGCGCGCGCCGCCCGGCGCGGGCGTGATCTGCTCTTCGAGCGGGGGCGTGCCGGTGCCGGTGGACGTCTCGTCAACGATGGTCCCCTCGGCGCATCCGGGCCCCGTCGCCCCGACGAGCGCCGCGAGCGCAACCACGCCCGACAGCATGACCGACCGCATGCCCTTCATCGTACCCGTTCTTCGGAGGTCCGCCCGACAAAATGACTCAGGACGGCTCGTGGAAGAGCCGCCCCGAGAGCAAGGCGCTTCGCGTGAACCGCGGCGCCCTCCTCGCTAGGACGTCGCGCGCTCGCGCGGACCTCAGAGGTTCGCGGACGCGAACTCCCAGTTGACCAGGTTCCAGAAGGACTCGACGTACTTGGCGCGCGCGTTGCGATAGTCGATGTAGTACGCGTGCTCCCAGACGTCGCAAGTGAGGATCGGCTTCTTGCCCTGGGTGAGCGGGCAGCCGGCGTCATGCGTGTCGAGGATGGCGAGCTTCGAGCCGTCCTTGACAAGCCAGGCCCAGCCCGACGCGAAATGGCCGACGGCCACCTTCGAGAACTGCTCCTTGAAGGCGCCGAAGCTGCCGAACGACTCGTTGATCGCGGCCGCGATAGCCCCGGTCGGCTCGCCGCCGCCCTTCGGGCTCAGGCTGTTCCAGTAGAACGTATGATTCCAGACCTGCGCCGACTGATTGAAGAGCGGGCCCGACGAGGCGTGGATGATGTCCTCGAGCGACTTGCCCGCGAGCGAGGCGTCCTTCTCGACGATGCCGTTGAGGTTGTTCACGTAGGTCGCGTGGTGCTTCCCGTGGTGGAACTCGAGCGTCTCCTTCGAGATGTGGGGGGCGAGCGCGTCGATCGCGTAGGGGAGCTCGGGCAGCTTGAACGTCATGATTCCCTCTTGGTCTTCGGTTGAGTGAGTGGGGATAGGGATAGGCGCTGACCCGAGGCGGGTCAAGCCCGCCTCAGGCGATTCGCTCGTCGTCGCGGCGCGGACGAACGTTCCCGGCGAGGATCTTCTTTCGCACGCGGAGGGCGTCCGGCGTCACCTCGAGCAGCTCGTCGCGATCGATCCACTCGAGCGCGGTCTCGATCGTGAGCGTCCGCGGCGTCGACAGGATCACGTTCTCGTCGCGGCCGGCGGCGCGGATGTTGGTGAGCTTCTTCTCGCGGGCGGCGTTCACGTCGAGATCGTTCTCGCGGCTGTGCTCGCCGACGATCATGCCCTCGTAGATCGAGGTGCCCGAGCCGATGAAGAGCACGCCGCGCGGCTGCAGGTGGAAGAGCGCGTAGGGGGTCGTCACGCCGTTGCGATCCGAGACGAGCGCCCCACCCTTGCGCCGCAGCATGACGCCCGCGTACGGAGCCCAGCCCTCGAACAAGGTGTTCAAGAGGCCGGTGCCGCGCGTGTCCGTGAGGAACTGCGAGCGGTAGCCGATGAGCCCGCGCGCCGGGACGCGGAACTCCATGCGAGTGCGGCCGAAGCCGAGGTTCTGCATCTTGTCCATCGCTCCGCGACGCTCGCCGAGGCTCTGGGTGATGCTCCCGACGAACTCGTCGGGCACGTCGATCACGACGCGCTCGATCGGCTCGAGGCGCTCGCCGTTCTCTTCGCGGAGGACGACCTCGGGCATGCCGAGCGCGAACTCGTAGCCCTCGCGGCGCATCGTCTCGGCGAGCACCGCGAGCATCAGCTCGCCGCGGCCGTAGACGATGAAGGCATCGGGGGTCTCGGCGTCCTCGACCTTGAGGGCGAGGTTTCGCTTCGCCTCGCGGTAGAGCCGATCGCGCACCTGACGCGAGGTGACCCACTTGCCGCTCTGGCCGGCCATCGGCGAGTTGTTGACGACGAAGCGGATCTTGATCGTTGGCTCCTCGACCGTGATGCGCGGGAGCGCCTCCTCGGCCGTCGGGCTCGAGAGCGTGTCGCCAATCTGGACGTCCTCGCCGCCGGCGATGGCGCAGATGTCGCCCGCCTCGACCCTGGGCACGTCGACCCGCGCGAGCGCGCGGAAGCCGTAAAGCTGCTTCACGCGCATCGAGGCCGACTTGCCCTCTTGCAGGATCGAGAGCGTGTCGCCGACCCCGACGCGACCGCGGCTCACGCGCCCGACCGCGAGGCGACCGACGTAGTCATCGTGGACCACGTTGGTGATGAGCATCTGGAAGGTGCCCTCGGGATCGCCCGGCGGCGGCGGCACGCGCTCGAGGATCGTGTCGAAGAGGGGGTCGAGGCTGGCGCTCGGATCTTCGAGCCGGCGCTTCGCGATGCCTTGCTTGCCGATCGCGTAGAGGACCGGGAAATCGGTCTGTGCGTCGGAGGCCTCGAGCTCGCAGAAGAGGTCGAACACCTCGTTCAACACCTCGTCAGGGCGGGCATCCTGGCGATCGATCTTGTTGATGCAGACGAGGATCGGCATGCCGAGCGAGAGCGCCTTGTGGAGCACGAAGCGCGTCTGCGGGAGCGGGCCCTCCGCGGCGTCGCAGAGCAGGATGGCGCCGTCGGCCATCATCAGCGTGCGCTCGACCTCGCCGCCGAAATCGGCGTGGCCGGGGGTGTCGATGATGTTGATGCGGGTGCCCTTGTATTCGACGCTGGTCTGCTTCGCGAGGATCGTGATCCCCTTCTCGCGCTCGAGATCACCCGAGTCGAGGACGCAGGTCGCGACCTGCTCGTTCGCGCGGAACGCGCCGGTCTGGTGCAGCATCGAGTCGACGAGCGTCGTCTTGCCGTGGTCGACGTGCGCGATGATGGCGACGTTGCGGAGCGGCTGGGCCGTGGATGGGGTGGTCATGAGCGAGCGGCTCGCTACCACGCCCCACGCGCGTTGTCACGGAAGCGCACGCTCGAGCGCGACTCCGGTCGCGAGGGTCAGGGGAGGCGCGTGCGGGCGCCGCCCATCGCCATCACCGCTCGGCAGTGCGCGAGGTCGACCGGCTGGACGCTGAGTCGCTGCCCGCGCTGGAGCACGAGCATCCCCTCGAGATCGGCCGACTCCTTCAGCTCGGCTAGCGACACGTAGCGCGCGAAGCGCTCGACGAAGGCGAGCTCGACGAGCATCCAGCGAGGCTCGGTCAGCGTCGCGGCGGGGTCGTGGTACTCGCTCGCGCGATCGAACTGGGTCGGATCGGGGTAGGCCTCCGAGGCCACGCGCGCGAGGCCAGCGACGCCCGGCGGCTCGCTCGACGAGTGGTAGAAGAGGACGAGCTCGCCGACCTTCATGTCGTCGCGCATGAAGTTACGGGCCTGGTAGTTGCGGACGCCGGTCCAGGCAGTCTTCCCGTCGCGCGCGAGCGCGTCGATCGAGTAGACGTGCGGCTCCGACTTCACGAGCCAGGTCTTCGGGGCGGAGGGGCGCGGGGCGCTCCCCTTCGACACCGCAGGCTTGCGGGTGGGCAGCGCGGCAGAGGTCGCAGCCGCGGGCTTCGCCTTCGTCGTGACCTTCGCCTTCGCGGTAAGCTTCTTCGTCGCCATCGGCGCGCATTATTCACGACCGCGACCAGGGTCGCTATGCTCGCGCGCCATGCCCACGCTGCTCGACCGGCTCGCCGCCGTCTCCGCCCTGGTCCCCGAGTCTGCCGAGCTCTCGAAGGTCGCCGCCCTGCCCGCGCGCCACGTGAGCCTCAGCACCTCGCGCCTGACGGCCGCCGCGCAAGATCCCGCGCACGCGCACCTCGTCGACGCCGCGGTCCGCTACGCGCAGCGCTCGGTCGGCAAGGGCGGCAACCGCAAGCTCGTGGCGATGCGGGCCGTCGAGCGCCTCACCGTCGAGTTCGCCCGCGCCCTCTCCGAGCAGATCACAGGCTTCGTCGGCCTCGAGCTCGACGGGCGCCTCGCCTTTCAGAAGCGCGCCACCATCGACAAGGCGCGCGCGCTCGTCTCCGACATCGAGGAGCTTGGAGTCCCGCGCGAGCGAATCGTGGTCAAGCTGCCGGCGACGCTCGAGGGCATCGAGGCGACCGAGGTGCTCTCATCGAAGAGCGGCGTGCGTTGTCAGCTCACGCTCGTCCTTGGCATGCATCAAGTCGCCGCCGCGGCCGACGCCGGCGCCCACTCGATCGCGCCGCCGGTCGGTCGCATCACGGACTACCACAAGCAGGCGGGCACCGAGGCGGTGGACGGCGTGGATCCGTCGCTCGCGCTGGTGCGTTCAATGCGTGAGTACCTGCGCGCTCACGGCTACCCGACGCTGGTCGTGCCCTACGCCTTCCGAAGCGTCGACCAGGTCCTCGCGCTCGCCGGCTTCGAGGCGCTGACGCTCTCGACCACGCACACCGACGAGCTCGCGTCGCGCACCGACGACGCCGAGCTCACCGTCGCCGCCCCGACCGCGATCGCGGGGGAGCGCCTCGTCGTGGACGCGCCCACCTGGAACCGCATGCACGCTGCCGACGGTCTCGCGACGAGCAAGCTCTCGGACGGCGTGCGAAGCCTCGGCTTCGCGGTGGTGTCGCAGGAGAAGCAGCTCGGCGAGTGGATCAGCGCGAGGCAGGACGCCGAGGCCGAGTCCACCGTGAACGCGTTCTTCCAGGTCTGGGACTACGACGGCGACGGCTACATCGATCGCGAGGAGTGGAACGGCACCGAGGCGGTGTTCAACGCGCTCGACCGCGACAAGGACGGCCGCATCTCGGTCGAGGAGCTCGCGCGGGGCCTCGGGGCGCCCGCCCCGTCGAAGGGCGGCTGAGCCTCACCAGCGCTCGACGGGCCACCTGCGAACGAGCGCGAGGGCCCGAAGCCGCGCATCCGGGTTGACCACCACTGGCGCGCCGACCCGCTCGAGGAGCGGCCGGTCGGTGATGCTGTCGGTGTAGAACGCGGCCTCGCTGAGGGAAAATCCGTGCTGCCGCCCGAGCTCCTCGGCGAGCGCGATCTTCCCCGCGCCGAAGCACATGGGGCGCATCACCTCCCCGGTGAACGCGCCGCCCTCGACCGCGAGGCGCGTCGCGAGGACGTGGTCGATCCCGAGGACCTCGGCGAGCGGCTCGGCGGCGTAGCGCGTCGCGCCCGTCACGATGGCGGTCAGGTGCCCGAGGCGCCGGTGCCTCGCCACGGCCGCGCGCGCCTGCTCGCCCACGTGCGGCAGGACATCCGACCGAAACCACGCCCGGCAGCGCTCGACCATCGCCGCTTCGCTGCGGCCCCGGTAGCCGAGGGCCACCGCCGAGGCTACGGCCTCGGCGTCGATGATCCCGAGCGTGTACTGCAGCATCCAGTAGGCGACGCGCGCGACGTCGCGCACGCCCGCCTCGCCGAGCCGCCGCTGGTAGCGCACGTAGAGGGTCGCGGTGTCGGTCCGCACGAGCGTGCGGTCCATGTCGAAGAGCGCGACACGACAAGCCTTCACGGCCGAGCCCCTCGTCGCGCCCACAAGCCCTGGGCGCTCAATCGCGAGGGACGCCGCGGCCGGACGTCCTAGGCAGCGGCGCTCCGGGATCCTCCCCGCGGAGGAAGTCCTCCAGCACCTTCTCGGCCACCTCGAGGAGGTCGTACACGGTGACCGCGCCGAGCAGCCGATCCTCGGAGTCGACGACCGGCAGACAGCCGATGTTGTGCTCGCGCATCAGCTCGAGCGCGGTCAGGGTCGGGGTGTCCGAGTGCGCCTTCACCGGGTCGCGCAGCATCACGTCCTGCACGGTCCACTCCTGAAAATTGACGCCCTTGCCGCGCGCGACGATCGGCAAGAGCGCGCGGATCGTGAGCAGCCCGACGAGCTTGCCGTTGTCGTCCTCGACCGGGACGTGCCGCGTCTCCTGCCAGTCCATCACTTGCGCGGCAAGCTCGACCGGATCGCTCGCGCGCACCGTGAAGAGCTCGGTCGACATGAACTGCCCGAGCGTGCGGTAGCTCGGGAACCAGTCGCGCGTGCGGTGCAGCTCGGCCGGGGCCCAGGAGTGAACGGGCTCGCCGCTCTTCTGGTTTGCGTGCATCGCCGCCGTGAGGCTGCGCATCCGCACGTCGATCGGCGCCTGCGCCATCTTCGAGAGCGATTTCAGCGCCCAGTTCGAGCCGGTCTGCTGCGACTCGACACGCGCCTCGAGGACCCCGAGGTAGCGATCGATGTCAGCCTTGTCGATGCCGTGCGTTCGCAGCCCCTCGCGCGCGGCGGGCAAGAGCTCGTTCACGATGAGGTCGTGCGCGGTCACCGTCTTGCCGCCGATCCACGTGAACTGCGCGTGTAGGCCGTGGCGCGCCGCGGCATAGAAGTTGTTCTTCGCGTCATCGAAGGCGAGCACCTCGTCGATGCGCGGGTAGACGTCGGCAAGCTGCGCCATCATCCCGAAGAAGAAGGCCGCGTTCGCGACCTCGTCGAGGACGGTGGGGCCGCTCGGGAGGATGCGATTCTCGATGCGGAGGTGCGGCTTGCCCTCGGAGACGCCGTAACACGCGCGGTTCCAGCGCCACACCGTGCTCGTGTGCATGCGGAGCGCGCGGAGCTCGGGGACGCCACCCTCGGCGAGCACCTTCCTCGGATCCTCGTCGAGGTTGTCGGTCGACAGCATGATGCGGAAGCGCGAGATGTCGTCCTTGTAGATCTCGAGGATGCTGTCCTTGATCCACGCGTGGCCAAAGCTGACGCGCGGAGGTGCGGCTCGCAGCTTGTGCGCCTGCGAGCGCGCGTCGACCGAGCGCTGAAAGAGCGCGACGCGGGTCTCGTTCCACAGGCGCTGGCCGAAGAGCAGCGGCGAGTTGACGGCGGCCGCGAGCAACGGCGCGCTGATCGCCTGAGCGAGGTTGTAGAGCATCGCGAACTCGTTCGGTGCGACCTGAAAGTGCACCTGGAAGCTCGTGTTGGCGCTCTCGAGCATCACGTTGTCGTGGCTGATGTCGATCTCGTCGAGGCCCTTGATGACGATGTTGAAATTCCCGCCCGCGAGCGCCGACGCCGCGCGGTTGAGCTCGAAATAGCGCGGGTTCGGGGTCATGTTGTCGAGGTGCAGGTGCGCGAGGCGCAGCGTCGGGAGGATGCCCGTGAGCGCCGACGAGGCGCCGATGCCGGCCGCGGCCTGGTCCACCTTCGCGAGCAGCTCCTCGAGCTCGTCCTCCATGCGGCGCAGGCAGCGGTCGCCGAATACCTGCGGCGTGAGGTTCGCCTCGAGGTTGAAGCGCGCGAGCTCGGTCGTGATGCGCTTGTCCTCCTTCAGGCGCTCGAGCAGCTCGACGGCCACCGGCGACGGCTGCCGTGACGCGTCGACGAGGAACATCTCCTGCTCGGCACCGATCCGGCGCACACCCTTCTCGAAGCAGTCGAGCCGGATCATCTTCTCGAGCCCGTGGACGTCCTCGAGGACGGCACGGGTGAAGGCGCGCATGCGCGTCTCGCTGGCACTGGTCGCTACGGATTGATCGCCCATGCTTGTCCTCGTCCGAGCGCGGAGCATACCACACGCCTCCCGGCGCCCCGCGTTTGCTGCGGCGTGCGTCAGCGCGAGACGAGGCGCGTCACGAAGCGGTCGTCGGCGAGCGCGTGGTAGTGGACGAGCGGGCTGCGGAGCGGCCTCGTCACCTCGACCTCGAGGCCGACCTTCCGCGCGAGGCGCACCGCCTCGTCGCGCTCCTCCTCGGTGTGCGACGCGATCACGACGGGGCCGCTCGGACACAGCGCGGCCGCCTTCGCGAAGAGGCGCGCGGGCGCGAAGAACCGCGCCGGGAGCCCCCAGCGCACGAGCGCGTGGCGCGTGACGAAGGGGAAGAACATGGTGACGACGTCGAACGGCTCGGCCGCCTCGAGCGCGCAGAAATCGGCAACGCGGTAGCGCACCTGCTCGTTGCCGGTCTGGCGCGCGTAGGCCTCGGCGTAGTCGCAGCGCGCGCGCCAATCGCGGTAGACGACGTGGCCGTCGACCTCGACCCCGAGTAGTTTGGGCGGCCCGCCGCTCGCGCGGCGGAAGTAGCGCTCGAGGGCAAAGGCGTAGGCGAAATTCTTCGAGCCGACGTCGACGACGCGCAGCGGACCGTCCGCGCGGCGGGGGGCTCGCCCCCCCTCCAGGGCGCGCTCGAGGGCCTCGAGGACGTAGAGGTTCTCGCGGTAGTCGAGGCGGGTCGACGCCGTGCGGAGCCGCTCGAGCTCGTAGCGGCCTCGCAGCTCTCGCTCGCGCGCGTCGGCTCGCCGCGCGCCGGCGGCGTCGAGGTAGTCGAAGAGCGTGTCTTTCGGCTCGTCGGCAAGAGCGGGCGGGCCGCGCCGCACGCCGAGGCGCGCGCGTGCGCCGAAGCGCAGGGTGTTGACGAGCTCGTGCAGGGCGTCGCCGAAGCCACGCGCGGTCGCCGCGTCCTCGTCGTCGGTCTCGGTGCTCGGCGGGGGAGCGTGCGCCGCCACCGGGCCTCAGCCCTCGGGCGGCCGGGCCGCGGAGAGCGCGCGGGCGATCTCGGCGGCGAGCGCGGCCCCCTCGGCCGCGGGGAGCGAGCCGGCGGGCCAGCGTACGCCGAGCCCCTCGTCGGGCGAGGGCTTCGGGATGATGTGGAAATGGACGTGAAAGACGGCCTGGTGGGCCGGCGCCCCGTTGTTTTGCAGGACGTTGAAGTCCTTGACGCCCGTCACGTACCGGATGGCGCGGCAGAGCCGCGGCAGGACGCGCCCGATGGCGGCGGCCGAGTCGTCGTCTAGCTCGTCGAGCGTCGCCGCGTAGCGCTTCGGGATGACGAGCGTGTGGCCGCGCGAGAGCGGTCCGATGTCGAGGAACGCGAGGACGAGCTCATCCTCGTAGAGGCGGTGGCAGGGGATGTCGCCCCGCAGGATCTTCGCGAAGATGGTCTCGCTCATGGCGGTCGCGCGTCAGCTCGGGCGGTACTCGGCGAAGAGCTCGGTCGGGTGGAGCGACTCGTAGATGCGCGCCGTGAGGATGCGCACGCGCTGGTCGGCGATGGACTTCTCGGCGACGCGGTAGAGCCACTCGGCGAGCCGCTCGGAGGTCGGCGTGAACGGGAACACCGAGACCTTGATGCCGCCGGGCCGCTCGTTGCGAGCGCCGCACAGCTCACCCGCGAGCATCGCCTGGCAGGTGCCGAGGTTGCCGAGCGTCTCCATGCGCGAGGCGACGAGCTTCTCGCCGATCGAGGCCAGATCGGACTTGGTGTCCTCCCAGGTCGCGACGCCGACGGCGAGCGAGTGGTCGAGCAGCTGGTGGCACGGGTCGAGCACGAGCGCCTGCATACGGTCGAAATCAAGCACGAAGCCCTGGTTGTCGAGCGTCTCGGAGGCGGCGCAGACCTCGAACTTCCAGGTGTGACCGTGGAGCGAGATGCACGGGCCCTCGTGCCCGCGCACGTGGTGACCGAACTGAATGTGGATGCTGCCGGTGATCGTGTACATGAGGCCGGGAGGCTAGCACGGGCCGCGAGGATGCGCCCGGGCGGGCGCGCTCAGGGCAGAGCGGCAGAGCCGGCGCAGCGAAAGCCGAGGATGAAGTGCAGGGACGCGGGCTCCTCGCTGTAGCGGAGGGCGGAGCGGACGATCGAAGGGTGGTCGTAGATATAGCAGCCGCCGCGGCGGACGCGGGCTGAGCCAGAATCGGAGTAGAGCGACGACGTCCACTCCCAGACGTTTCCTGACATATCGTCAAGTCCGAACGGCGAGCGGCCCTTGGGATACGCGCCGACGGGGCAGGTGGACTGGCGGTTGTCCTTGCCCCGGTCGTTGCCGTCGCCATTCCAGCAGAGCTGGTCGCTCGGCGCCTCGTTGCCCCACGGGTAGGGGCGGCCGTCGCCGCCGGTCGCCGCGTACTCCCACTCCTCTTCGGTCGGCAGGCGCAAGCCTTCAGCCTCGCAGTAGGCCTTGGCCTGGTTCCAGTCGACGCAGTTGATGGGGTGCTCCTCCCGGCCCGCGACGCCGGCATTGCACGGACGACCGCTGACCGCCGGCGTGCACTTGCCGGACGAGACGCAGGCGGCGTAGGCGGCGACCGTCACCTCGGTGCGGTTCATGCAGAAGGCGTCGACCGTGACCTGGCCGGCCTTCTTCGTGTTCTCGTCGCCGCCCATCGTGAA
>VGRJ01000017.1 GCA_016875405.1 Deltaproteobacteria bacterium
ACCGGTCTTGCCGGAACGATACTGCTCTGCCTGCTTCGGGTTCGCCGCCACGAGCTCCGCGGCGAGCGTCCGGAGCGCCCCGGCGTCCGACAGGACCGAGAGCCCGAGGGCCTCGACCACCGCGCGCGGTGAGACCTCACGACCGACGAGCTCCGCATACACCACCTTGGCCTGCTTGCCGCTGATCGCGCCGGACTCGACCAGGTCGACGAGCTCCGCGACCTGACGCGGCGTCACCGGGAACGCAGCGTCGAGGCCGTGCGTCCTCGTGCCGCGAAGGACCTCCGTCTGGATTAGGTTCGCTATCTTGATGGCGTGCGGCGAACCACTCGCAGCCGCCTCGAAATACGCGGCGATCGCGGGATGCGAGGTGAGGACGCGCAGGGCATCGTCGCGGACGCCGAGCTCGTGGGATAGCCGCCGACGGAGCGACTCGGGCAGCTCGGGCAGGCTCGCGCTCCGCTCGGCGAGGAACGCCTCATCGAGCACGAGGGCCGGCAAATCCGGCTCCGGGAAGTAGCGGTACTCGTCCTCGCCCTCCTTCTCGCGCAAGAGGTAGGTCTCGCGACGCTCGGCGTTGTAGCCACGGGTCTGTCGACGGACCGGCTCACCCCGCTCGAGACTCCGAACCTGCCGCTCGATCTCCCCGTCGATCGCCTCCTCGACGAAGCGGAACGAGTTGATGTTCTTCAGCTCGACTCGAACGCCGAGCGGCTCCCCTAGGCGCCGGACCGAGACGTTGGCGTCGCAGCGAAAGCTGCCCTCCTCGAGGTTCCCGTCGTTCACGCCGATGAACATCAAGATCTCGTGGAGGCGCTCGAGGTAGTCGCGCGCCTCGGCGGCGCTTCGAAGCTCGGGCTCACTTACGATCTCGATGAGCGGAGTCCCGGCGCGGTTAAGATCGACGAGCGACTGACCACCGACCCCGTGGAGGTTCTTGCCGGCGTCCTCCTCCATGTGGACCCGCGTGATGCCGATCGCGCGCGCTCCTTGACCCACGTCAATCACAAGCGCGCCGCCCGACGCGAGCGGCCGGTCGAACTGCGTGATCTGGTAGCCCTTCGGAAGGTCCGGGTAGAAGTAATTCTTGCGCGCAAAGATGCTCGTCGTCGCGACCCGGCAGCCGAGCGCGAGCGCCGCCGATACCGCGAGAGCGACCGCCTCTGCCCCGAGGACCGGCAACGCTCCGGGGAGGCCCAGGCACACCGGACAGACGTGGGTGTTGGGTGACGCGCCGAACGAGGTCGGGCAGCCGCAGAACGCCTTGGTGCGCGTGCGGAGCTGCGCGTGGACCTCGAGGCCGATCACGGCATCAAAGCTCGCTCGCGGGCTTGTCACGGTCACTCGGACATAGCGCGCCCGGCGAGGCGCGAACAGCGTGAGCGGATGAGGGACGGCTCGAATTGCGGTAGGATCGGGGCATGAAGCTTTTCCTTCGCGGTCTGCCGCTCGTGACAGGGACCATCCTCGGGCTGGGCGCGTGCACATCGGTGCTCGGCACCTTCGACACGAACGGCGGAGGCGGCTCGGGTGGCGGCGCCGTCATCGGCGAGTGCGCCGCGCCCACGGACTGCACGCTCGGAGACCTCGACGCGGCCTGCACCAAGGTCGAGTGCGTGAAGGACCAGTGCCTCGCGAGCTTCTTCCCAAAGGGTAGCGAGTGCGGCGAGGCCAAGGGGCGCTGCGACGGAGCCGGCTACTGTCGCGAGTGCCTCGGCGATGTGGACTGCGCGAAGGGCACCTGCATCGACGGGCTCTGCTCCGAGAAGGCGCTCGGCGAGGTCTGCGGCGACGGACAGCAATGCGCGTCGGGGTTCTGCGTGTTCGGGCTCTGCTGCGACCGTGAGTGCGTCGGCGCGTGCGAAGCATGCAACCTCCCCACGAAGGAGGGCACCTGCCAGGTCGCGCCGCTCGGCAGCGTAGGAGAGCCTGCCTGCGCGCCCTTCTTGTGCGACGGCGCGAGCGGCAGCTGCCCGAAGGACTGCACGGCGAACGAGCAGTGCGCCGAGGGTCGGTATTGCGACGGAGCGACCAAAGCCTGCGAGCTGAAGAAGGACAACGCCGCGACCTGCACCGACGACGCGATGTGCAAAAGCGGCGAGTGTTACAAGGGGACGGAGCCCTCGGCGCGATGCTGCGCGACGGCGTGTGCGTGCGGCAACTGCGCGACCGGTGAATGCGTCGTCACGGCCACGCCCGGCACCGATCCGAAGTCCGAGTGCGGCAACGGGACGTGCGATGGCCTCCTCGGCTGCAGCACGAAGGGAGAGCCCGTCTTCGTAGTCGGCTTCGCCGGGTCGCTCGGCACCCTCATCACTCCGAATGACGTCGCCGTCGACGCGAAGGGCAACACCTACGTCGTCGGGTCGTTCTCGGGGACCGTGAGCCCGAGTGGCAAGTCCGTCACCTCGCTCGGCCTCGATGGCTTCGTGCTGAAGCTGACTGAGAAGGGGGCCGTAGAGTGGTTCCTTCGAGTCGGTCAGAAGGCCGGGCTCGCGACCCAAACGGTGACAGGGGTAACCCTCGACGAGGACGGCACGGTGCTCGTCGTCGGGAACTTCAGCGAGTCGGTTTCCCTCGGCGCTTCGACCACCGACTCCGCGGCACCGAGCGTGTTCGTGGCGAGGCTCGACCCGGCCGGCATGGTCCTCTCGAGCGCGGCGTTCAAGTTCGCCGACGCGAGCGGCTCGGCCTCGGCTTTCGCGATCGATTGCGATGGCAAGGGAAACGTGGTCATCGGAGGCTCGTTCACCGGAAAGTTCACGTTAGCCAAATCGATGACCTCGGCCGGCGAGAGCGACGGCTTCGTCGCGAAGCTCGATGGCGCGAGCTTGAAGGCCCTCGCCGAGCTGCGCCTGGGCGGGCCGGGCTCCGACGTCGTCAACAGCATCGACCTGGCGCCCTCGAACGTGCTCGCGATCGGCGGGCGCATCGGCGCCAACGCGACGCTCGCCGGAAAAATGTTCACGAACCAGGGCTCGGCGGACGCCTTCGTCGCGCTCGCAACCGTCGGCATGGCCTCCATCGTCGACACCACCGCGGCAGTCTATGGCTCGACGGGCTTCGATGAGGTGCGCTCGGTGGTGCAGGCGCCGAACGGCGGCGTCTTCATCGGCGGCGGCGTCGTGGGCGGTGTCAATTTCGCAGGCGGCAACGGTCTCCCAACCCCGACCGACGACTCGGATCCCTTCATCGTCGGGCTCTCGGGAAAGCTGACGCACCTCTGGACGCAGCGCTACGCGAGCACGGACGCGTCCTCAACGCAGGGCCTCGCCCTCGACTCGGCCGGCTTCTTGGTCTCGGTCGGCCGCCTCGCAGGGACGATGACGCCGAAGACCGGCATGACCCTGACCTCGCAGAGCGGGACGGACGGCTGGATCCTGAAGCATCACCCAGGAGGGCAGAACCTCTCCGGAGGAACGCCGATCTGGGCGGTGACGCCCAAGGTCGCCCTCAGCACGGACATCGTACACGCCGTCACGACGACGCCGGAGCGAGACATCGTCGTCGCGGGGAGCTTCGGCGGCGACTACGTCTTCGCCGGCACGCCGCTCTCGACCGCCGGCGACAAGGACGTCGCCCTGTTCGTCGCGCGCCTGCGGCAGTGACGTTCAGCGCTCACTTCGGTCGCCCCGCCGAGAGCCACGCGGCGAGCTCGGCGTAGTTCACCTCGGTAAAGCAGTCGAGGTTTGCGGCGTCCAGGTTTGGATTGCCCGTGCAGCCCTTGTTCTTCGGCATCGAGCCGTTCTGGAGACGGACCACGGTGCACGCCGCGACGTCGAGCCCCGCGCACGTCAACGAGGTGAGCAGGGAGTCCGAGTAGACCGCCGCGAAGTTGGTCCCACCCGACTTGAAGGTGGTGTGGCAGGGCCCGCATTTCGACGCGAAGAGGGGCTGCAGATCGGCCGCGTAGGTCGGCCCGGCGCACGCGCCCGCACCGTTGCAGTGGCCAACACACTCGGCGTCCGGATCCGTGAGCGCGGGGACAAACGCACACGTCCCTAAAGCGCCCTTCACGTCGCACGCCATGCACGCGCCGCCGCAGCTCGAGTTGCAACACGTTCCATCGATGCAGTTGCCGGACGTGCACTCGAGGGACGTCTTGCACGACGCGCCATTCGCCTTCGGGACCACGCACGACGAGCCGACGCAGACGGCCGGTGACGCGCAATCTCCGCTCGACTGGCAGAAGATGGGACAGGTGCCGAAGTTGCCGGCGCACACGTATGGCGCACACGAAGGCGCTCCCGGCGCGCCCTTCGGGAGCACGGTGCAGCTGCCGTCCGAGAGGGCTCCGGCGGTCATTGCGCAGGCTTCGCAGCCGCCGTCGCAGGCGGAGTCGCAGCACACGCCGTCCGCGCAGTGCCCCGTCGCACACTCGTCCTCGCTCGAGCAGCTGGTGCCCTGGGCGGCCCGCGCAACGCAAGCCCCTTCCTCGCACCAATGGGTCGCCATGCAGTCGGCGCTCGAGGCGCACGAGGCGAGGCACCAGGGTCCGACCGGATCGCAAATCGTCGGCGTGCACGGCTGCGGCAGCGCGGCATCGCACGTCCCCTCGCCGTCGCATCGGCTCGCGACGAGCGCGACGCCGTCGATGCAGGTAGGCGGCGCGCACTCGGTCCCCGAGGCGTGAAGCCGACATCCGGGCAAGGCCGCATCCCCGTTGCAACCCTCGCCGCTTGCGCCGCAGGTCGCCGCGGGAGACGCCTCACACTCCGCGTCTGGGTCGGTCCCGCTCTTCACCGAAGCACACGTCCCGTCGGCCGCGCCCGTCTTGGCCTTCGAGCAGGCGACACACGAGCCCTCGCACGCCGAAGCGCAACAGACGCCATCGACGCACGACCCGCTCGCGCAGTCGCTCCCCGCCTTGCACGACATGCCCTGCTCGCACGGCGCGCAGGGGCCACACGTCGGCGCGATGAGCCCGGCACCGACGCTCCCGTCGTCGCACCCGCCGCCCGCGCTGCCCGAGGTCGCCGCACCACCGGAGCCCGCGTCTCCTCCCGTATCGGCCCCGCAGCCGGCACCGTGGACGAGACCCAGCGAGCAGAGCGCGACAGCGACGAGGCGTCGTTTCATTCGGGGAGGGCTCCTTCGGTCAGATCGAGGGCACGACGTGCGCCTCCTGGTCGACGACACGAACGCCGCGGCGTTGTTTCTCGAGCTCGGTAGCGCGCCGCAAATTCTCGTAGAGGCCGCGCACGTCGGTCTTCAGCGCGTCGAGGCGTACCTCGGGCGTGGTCGGGTCCATCGAGCGCAAGATGAGGTTCCCGGTACCCACGAGACGCTGAGCAAACGGGACCTCGACCGAGTAGTCGGTGATTCGATAGACATCGAGTTGGTCCATGCGACGTGAGAAGAGACCTCGCTCGATCACGATGCGCTGGGTCGTCACGCGGTAGTGGATCGACCGACGCCGGAGCTCGTAGACGATGAGGGCGAGGCCCAGCGTGGCGATCGAGAGGAGCAACGCGCCGACGGTCGCGATGCGGGCGGGGTGACCGTCGAAGAGGGTCTCCTCGTCGCGATGGTTGGAGGGGTCGGCGTCGTCGGGCGTCGTCATTATGGTCGCTTGACGAGCGCTATCACGGCGCTTCGACAAGGAGTAGCGTCGAGCATCCGATGGCGGCGACGCGGAGGGCTCACCTGGCAGGCACGGCGCTCGCGGCCGGCGCCCTCCTCGGCCAAGCGTGTCACCACGACGCACCGACGCGCGACGGGCCTACCTCGACACCGTCGACCCAAGCTGCACCCGCGGGGAGCGTGGTGCCCGAGTCGAGCCCAGAGCGACGGGACCTCGACGAAGAGCGAGCATCCACAGAGGCGAGCGGCGCCCCAACCCTGGAACGTTTGAACACGCCTTCGAGCATCGCGCCACCCGAGCCACTGGCCTCGAAGGGAGCGGGCGCGTGCGGAGACGGCATGGTGCTCGTCGAGGGAGCCTTTTGCCCGGCCGTGGTGCAGAGCTGCCTGGAGCACACGAAGGAGTACGACCGCGACCAGGAGCGGCGCGCGGAACGCTCGGCGAAGGGGGAAGCGCTCGCGATGAGCCGCGTGAGCGAGCGCTGCCTCCGCTACGCCAACCCGACGCGCTGCCTGTCCACGAAGCGCACCCCGATGCGCTTCTGCATCGACCGCTACGAGTGGCCGAACCGCGCCGGCGAGCGACCGGACTTCGCCATGACCTGGCTCGAAGCCGAGGCGCGATGCACCTCCGTCGGCAAGCGCCTCTGCGACGTCGACGAGTTCACCTTCGCGTGCGAGGGCGAGGAGATGAGGCCGTACGCGTACGGATTCGAGCGGGACGCCACCCGATGCAACATCGACAAGCCGTACGTCCAGCCGATGCGCAAGGCGACCCCTCACGAGGCGTGCATGAAGGATGCGTCGTGCAAGGCCGAGCTCGAGGGCCTCGACCAACGGGTCTCCTCCGGCTCGATGCCGTGTGCATCACCGTTCGGCGTGATGGACATGAATGGCAACGTCAACGAGTGGGTCAACCGACCAGGCCAGCGAGAGCCGTGGCGGAGCGGCCTGAAGGGCGGTTGGTGGGGGCCGGCTCGCAGCCGCTGTCGGCCCACGGTGACCGCGCACAACGAAATCTACGCAGGCTACGAGGTGGGCTTTCGCTGCTGCTCGTCGGCGAAGCCGTGATGCTGCGAGGTCGGGCGCGCGGGGCGCGAAGCTCGACCGACAGCCGCGCGCTCTAGGCCGCTGCCCACGAGGGAACAGGGAATGGGCGCCCGGGCTTCGCGATAAGGTATCCCTGCAGCAACTCGCAGCCGAGGCGCACGAGCGCGTCGCGCTCGGCGAGGGTCTCGACGCCCTCGGCGACGACCCGAATGCCCATTTCGCGACACAGCGTCGTGAACGACTCGATGAGGCGCTGCTTGACGGGCATGCTGTCGACGTCGCGCACGAGCGACATGTCGATCTTCACGATCTCGGGCTCGAGCAAGGCGAAGCTCGTGAGGCCGGCGTACCCCGCGCCGAGATCGTCGACTGCGATGCGGTAGCCGAGCTCGCGGAGCCGCGCGACCTTGCCTCGGATCTCGTTCACCGAGTCGATGCTGGTGCGCTCGGTGATTTCGAGCACGACTCGCGTCGCGATGCGGGCGAGCGGTGAGTCCGGCGAGAGGAGCTCCTCGTCGTCGAGATCGCGCGGGTGGAGGTTGACGAAGAGCGCGGCGTCCGAGCGGGCCATGTGCTCCGCTGCGCGCGCGCGGACCCGGCGTCCGAGCTGTGCGAGCCGCCCGAGGCGCTCGGCCGCGTCGAGCATGTGGGCAGGGGTCGGGAGGCTGCGCTCGTCGCTGCGGAGCAGCCCTTCGTAGCCAAAGAGCGAGCCGTCGGCCCGCACGATCGGCTGGTAGGCCACCCACACCGACTCGAGCGCGCGCTCGAAGTGGGGCTCGAGGTCGGCGTCGGGAGCGGCCCCCGCGAGCGCCATCGCCTCGCGGCGAATCTGCGCCATCTTGCGCATCCGCACGGCTCCGCGCACGACCTCCTCGAGCCGCTCGGGCGAGACGGGCTTCACGAGGTACTTGTAGGCGCCGTGCTCGACCGCCTCGATCGCCGTCTCGACGGCCGGAGCGCCCGTCACCAGCACGACCGGCACGTCCTGGTCATGCATTCGGACGAACTGGAGGAGCGCGATGCCGTCACTGTCGGGCATCGCGATGTCGCTCACGACGAGGTCGATGCGTCCGCCGACGATCGCCCGCATCGCCTCCGCGCTGGTCGCCGCCTCGAGGATGTCGTAGCCGGCGCGCCTGAGAAGCCGTGCGGTCGCGCGACGAGGCTCGTGCTCGTCGTCGACGAGCACGACTCGGGGCGAGGCAGACCCCCCATTCGTTCCGGCCATGACGCGGCCGAGTATATACGAGTCGCGTCGCGCGCTAGAGTGATTCGCGTCGTGCCGAGAAGCGTCGTCCTGGCTCCAGGCTCCGAAGAGAACGCGCTGGCGAGCTGGCTTTACGCAAGCCTGCGCCGCGGGACGGGCCCGGTCCCGCAGCGAGAGCGGGCGCTTGCAGGCCTGCGCGCCACGATTGGCTTCGTCGCGACCGACGAGCGGCTCGCCGCGACGCTCCGCTTCGACCGGGGGGCCGTGGTGATCCACGATGGCTCGGTCAGCACGCCGGACCTTACCTTCTCGGGGCGACGGGCCGCCCTCGAGCGCCTCGGAGGCCTCAGTTTCGCTCGCTTCGCGCACCTCCCGGCCGGACCGGCGTGGCTCGATGCGCTCGGCGACCTCGTCAACGACGACCTGAAGGTGTACGGCCTCCTCGGCCGTCCTCGCCTCGCGTATCGCGTGCTCCGGCTCCTCTCGGAGTGCTGACCGCGGCCTCGGCTGCCGCGCCGAGCGAGACGGAGGCCGCACGACGGAGCGCATCTCGGAGGGCATCGTCACCAATCTGCTCGACTGCCGCGGCGAGCTCGCTCGGGAGCGGAAGGGGCCGCGGAGCGCGCTTCTCGGGCGGTGGCGGCGGCAAGCCCTCGACCTTCCCAACCGAGAAACGCAGCGAGTTCACCTCGATGCCGGCCGCGCGCAGGCTTTCCAAGATGTCGGCCGAGAGGAGCTGAAGCTCGCTCGCCCACACGCCGCTCGAAGCCTTTACGTGGAGCACACCGCGCTCGAGCCTCACCGGTCGCGCGCGGCCCGCGATGCGAGTCCCGACGGCGCGCTCCCACTGCAAGAACGGGAGCGGGGGGCGCTCGACGCTCGGCGGCACCTTGAGCGCGAGCGCGGCGAGCGTCTCGGAGAGCTCGAGCGGCCCGGACCGTCGCGACCTCACGGTGTCCACAGCGCCGCGACGAACGACGTCGCGGCCGGCTGCCCCGAGGAAAACACCACTTCATAACGGAGGCCTGGCTCGATCTCGCGCGTCACCTTGCCCGCTCGAACGCCGAGATCCCAGTGAAACACCTCGACGCTACCGCCGAGCGAAACATTGCGCGCCTGAAGCTCCACCGGGGCGAGGGAGCTCTTCGCGATGGTCGCGACCGCTCCGCTCCCCTCGAGGACGAACACCTGCTCGCCATTCTCGGCGACGACCACGCCAAGCGACGTCGCCCCCGCTTTCGGGTAGCGCACCCACGCGAGCGGAACGAGCCCGCGACGCAGCGCCTCTGCGTGCTCGACGTCGGTCTCGCGCGTCGTTCCCGCCCAGTCGTACTGCACCCGAAGCTCCTCTCCTCGCTGCGAGTGAGACACCCTCCCGACGAAGCCGGGCGTGGTCGGCGTGTAGAAGAGCGCGAGCGTCCCTTGCCTCAGGTTGCGCGTGTCGCCGAGCGGGTGAACGAGCGCCGCGGGCAGACCATCGACGCGCTGCTGCATGCGGTCGATGACGGCGACGGTGTTCGCGCCGAGCGCATCGACGCGCACAATCGCGAGCTCGTAGACCGTGCCGCCCGCCTGAGGCAGGAGCGCCCACGCCTGCGCGCCGACCTTGACCCTCGGCGGCGCGTCCGAGAGCGAGCGATGAAACGCCGCGGGGTCGTTCACTCGAGCCTTTGTGACAGGGGGGGGCGCGAGCGCCACGAGCGGGGCGCTGACGGGCGCAGGCTCGGTGCCACGACACGCTCCGGCGACGATGACGAGCGCGCGAGCGAGGCGGTGCACGCTCACGGGCAGTCGACCTGGCCCTTCAGCGACGTCGTGTTCCCCTTCACCACGTAGTGATCGAAGGACTGCGCGAAGGCGAGATCACGACTCGAGGGGCTCAGGTCGTGCCATTTCCAAGCGCCGACGCCTCCGCCGCCTGGCAAGAGCACGTTCGGATAGCCGCTCTTCTGGCGCCAGACGTAGAACATGCGATCGAGGAACACCGCTGGGCCGGCTCCGTCCATGTACGTATCCACGACGCCGAACAAGAGGGTGAGCTGACTGTCGCTCTTGCGCGACACCTTGCGCTGCATGAGCCAGTGAAACCGCCCCTGCGGAAACGCGCCCTGGCTCCCGTGATAGAAGTCGGCGAGCCACTGATCGCGCTCGCCGGCAGAGGCGCCCGCCTTGCAGTAGGTGCTGCGCGACGGATACATCTCGGCCGAGAGCGTGGCGCCCGCGTCGAGGAGCGCGTCGATGGCGGGAGTCGCGCCGTCGTTCAGCGACGGATAGCCGACGGCGAGGCCGTGTACGAGGTAGGCGCCCCAGCGTCCGCGCCACTGCGGGAACTTCTGCGCCATGACGACGGCTGCGTCGTGGATGCGGTCCTTCGTGTTCGAGCGAAGCTCGTCGATCATGAGCCTTCGCGGGGCGCTCGCCCCCTTCTGGAACTGCGCGTGGATGAACTTCGCGAGGTCCTCGCCGCTCGCGAACGGGACCACCTGGCCGTCGGCGACGCCGTACTCGGAGGTGATGTTCTGAGCCCACTGCGCGAACGTGACCTGCTCGGGCTTGTTCTGCGAAGCGATGAGGACGTACTCGTTCACCTGGGCGAGCGGGAGGATCGAGTCCCACGAGGTGAGAAAGTCCTTGTGGACGATCTGGAACGAGCTCGGCACGAGCGGCGGCGGCGGCGCGACGAAGCAGCACTGCGCGCAGTCGGACGCGGGCAGGAGCGGCAGCCCCGCGCACAGCGTGGTCGAAGCATCCGTGCAGGTGTTGCCGCCGAGCGCGCCGCAGGTCGCGGGCATGCCGGTGCCGGTCGTGCTCGAGGCCTGGGCCCCGGTGGTCGACGAGCCGCTCACGGCGCTGCCGCCCTCACCGCTCGCCGTGCTGCCGCCGCTCCCGCTCGTGCCCCCTGCGCCACCGACCGCGCCGCTGGCTGAAGACGCGCTCGCCCCGGCGCCGCCGGCTCCGGCGAGCAGCGGGCCACCGACGTCGGCGCTGCCACCGCACGCCGTGAGCACGACGAGGAGACGCGAGGGCGCGGCGCTCATGAGATCGACCGTAGCGACGCGTCGGAGCCCTGGTCAAGCACCCGACGCGCTCGGTTGCGGGGCGCGGGCAAGCTGCGGTACTGTCCGGCGTCCTTGGCCGAAGTGGCGGAATGGCAGACGCGGCGGATTCAAAATCCGCGGTCCTCACGGGCGTGTGGGTTCAACTCCCACCTTCGGCACCCATTCAACGCAGCACACGCACGGCGCGTCCGCGTGGTCTCGCCGCGATGACGAAGCGACCCCGAAAGGAGCGGCGCGTGAGCGAGCGCGAGCAAGTGAAGCTCACCGAGACACGGCGGAAGCTCCACGCCCTCGAGCCCGGCGGCAGCGAAGACCACCCGGTCGAGGTCGTGTCTTCCTCGGTGATCGAGCCGCACGCGCGCGGGCTTGCTTGCGCCCGCTGCGGCCCAGAGCTCCGCATCGTCGACCAAGCCGCCTTCGTCAAGGGAGCGCACGTGCGCCGGCGCGTAACGCTTCGTTGTGCGCGTTGCGGTGACGCGCGCGTCGCTCACTACGTCATCGTGCAGCCGCTCCTCCAGTGACGCCCCCGTCCTCGAACCGCTCCGGCCTCGGGTTTGCCGTGCTCGCGTACGGGCTGTGGGGCGTCGTGCCGCTCTACTGGAAACAGCTCGGGCACGTAGCCCCGCTCGAAATCCTCGCGCACCGCGTCGTCGGAGGCCTTGTCGTCGGGCTCGCGCTCCTCGCGTGGCGGGGCGGGCTCGCGAGCGCCTGGAAGCTCCTGCGCGCATCGGAGAGTCGCCGGGTGCTCGTCGCGTCCACCGCGCTCATCGCGGCAAACTGGGGGCTCTTCATCTGGGCGGTGGTGCGCGGGCGCCTCGCGGAGGCGAGCCTCGGCTACTTCGTGAACCCGCTCTGCAACGCGCTCCTCGGTCGAGTGGTCCTCGGCGAGCGCATGTCGCGGGGCCAGGCCGGGGCAGTCCTCATTAGCGCGGTCGGCGTGGCCTGGCTCGCGGCGACCGGGGAGCACCTCCCGTGGCTCGCGCTCGCGCTCGCGACCACGTTCTCGACCTACGGGCTCCTGAGAAAGCGCGCTCCCGCCGGAGCCGTCGAGGGCTTCACGCTCGAGGCCGTGCTCGTGGCACCGCTCGCGGTCGGGTACCTCGCGATGCGAACGCCCCCCTTCGGGGTCGTGCTAACCAGCGACGCTACGACGCGCGCGCTCCTCCTCGGCGCGGGGGTCGTCACGGCGGTGCCACTCTTGTCGTTTGCGGCCGCGGCTCGACGCCTCTCGTACACGGCGCTCGGGATGGTCCAGTTCCTGTCGCCGACCCTGCAGCTCGCCTGCGCGGTGCTGCTCTTCGGCGAGCCCTTCTCGCTACGCTTCGCCATCGCGTTCGCCGCGATCGCCACGGGCGCCGCGATCTTCGCGCTCGACGCCGTGCTCCGCGAGACCCGGCGTGCGACGACCGTCGGGAGCACGAGCTGACCCGACGGCACACCACCGCGACAGCGCTGCCACGGTCCACCCGTGGACCAGCAGATGGATCGTTCGCGATCCACTTTGTCGCCCTGCCCAGCACGCCTCGCATTCGCCCCAGAACTGCGCCAAACCGAGCAAATCGAGGGCGATCGGCGCTCGGTCCGCACGACGGGGCTCTCGAGCACGTAGGTCGGTACGCGAGTTGCAGACGGCGTGGAATATGAAGCCCCGCGCGACCGAGTCCATCTCCCTTCGCCACGACGTCTGCCCCCCGTCGAAGAGCCGGGTCGGCCTCCGCGAGCTCGCCGATGGCGCCTCCGACGGCCTCGACGGTGACGCCTTCGCCCTGCCCGCGAGCTCGGACAGCGTGCGCCACGCGCGCATCGCCGTCGACGGGAGCTGGTTCGAGGTCGACGGAGTCCGCGGCGACATCTCGCGCAGGCCGGTGCTGCGTCGGGTGCTGGCGGCCTTCGTCGCCCACCATGCCTCGGGCACGCGTCGCCCGCTGACGATGCACGAGGTCCTCGCCGCAGGCTGGCCGAACGAGCGCTGCGTCCGCGACTCGGGTGCGGCGCGCGTCTACCAGACCGTCAAGCGCCTGCGGCAGATCGGCCTCGGCTCGCTGCTCGAGCACGACGGGCGCGGCTACTGGCTCACGGGCTCACCCCTCATCGAGGGGCTCGCCGCGACGGCCGCCTGACCACGCGGTTCGCGTGCCGGCTCGTGGCGAGTCGTGTAGGCTTCGCTCGGGTCGCGCCTTCCTTCTCGCCCGCGCGGCCCAAGGACCCCGTATGCGCCCGCACTGGCTTTCGTTCGTACCGCTGCTCTTCGTCGTGACCTGCGGCGACTCGAAGTCGTCTCAGACGATCTGCGCCCCCGGCACCGAGATCTTCTGTCGCTGCCGCGGAGGAGCGCCAGGCACGAAGCTCTGCGCCGACGACGGCGGCGGCTTCGGCGAGTGTCGCCAAGCCGACGGCGAGTGCACCGAGATCCCGGAGGTCACCTCGGCAGAGGAGTCTTCGACGACCACCACCGGCGGCGGCGTGGGCGGCGCAGGCGGTGCGCCCTCGCAGTGCAGCCACGATCTGTGTGAGGTCGGCGTCGCGCTCGAGATCGGCTGCGACGAGTGCGTCACCTCCATCTGCACCTCGATCGACCCCTTCTGCTGCGACAAGCTCGAAGGTCAGATGGGCTCGTGGGACGCCATGTGCCTGCAGGGCGTCCAGAAGATCTGCGGCATCGACTGCGGCATCGCGCCCTCGACCTCCGCGAGCTCGTCATCGAGCAGCGCCGCGTCGAGCAGCAGCGGGGGCCCTCAGTGCTTCCCGATCGACCTGTTGATCCCAGGCGACCTCGTCATCACCGAGCTGATGAACGACTCGTCGTCGCTCTCGGACGCGCAAGGCGAGTACTTCGAGATCTACAACACTCAGAGCGAGTGCCTCGAGCTGAAGGGCCTCGTCATCGAGAGCCAGAACGACCCGAAGCCGTACGTCATCCCCACGAGCCTCGTGCTGCCCGGAAAGAGCTACGCGCTGCTGTGCCGCGACAAGAACGCGCTCGCTGGACTCGGCGTCACCTGCGATCACGCGTACGGCGGCGGCATCAACCTCGGCAACAGCTCGGATACGCTGTACCTGAAGGCGGGCATCTTGCTCCTCGACGGCGTCGCCTACGGGTCGAGCGTCATCATGCCGGTCGGCGCCTCGCGCAACCTCGACCCGTCGAAGCTCGATCACAAGCAGAACGACGTCGAGACCAACTGGTGCGTGTCGAAGAGCTTCATCTCGGGCTCGAGCGGCGACCGCGGGACGCCCGGTCTTCCCAACGACTTGTGCAAGTAACCGAGAGCGCCCGTTCGCTCCCTTCGCGATGCGTCTCCAGTTCGTCTCTCCGCTTCTGCACGAGCTCGATCGGCTCGAGGCGGAGGTGCTGCTGGGCGTGCTCTGGCAGGACGTTCGACCAGCCGATGGTATCGCCGGCTTGTGCGACTTTCGACTCGGCGGGCGTCTGAGCCGTTGGATGCTCGAGGGCTACCTCACCGGCGCAGTCGGCGAGGCCTTGCTGGTCCCCGGTAAGCCTGCCTTCGGCTTCGAGAAGCTGTTGTTCGTCGGCGCCGGAGCGCGCGCCACGTTCGACGACGCGCGCTTCGAGCAGGTCCTGGCCACCATGCTCAAACACGTCGATGGCCTCGCGACCCGCAGCGTGGTGGCGGAGCTCCCGGGACGCCAGGGCGACGTCGTGACCCCGGAGCACGCCGCCGATCGGCTGCTCGCGGCGCTCGCGGCCCCCAAGGCGAAGCAGGCCTCGTGGACGGTGGTGGAGGAGCTGCCGGCGCGTCGACGGATCGAGCAGCAGCTGGTCGAAGAGCGACGGCGACTGCGCCCGGTGCTGTGACCTTGGCGAGGAGCGTCGACGGTCCTTCGCGGGTTGAGTAGCATCGAGAGAATGGCACGCGAGGCGCCGATCTTTCGCTTCAACCACGAGCGCTCGATGCTCGTCGCTGCCACGGTCGAGCGCGTCGTTTCGAACACGAAAGATCCGCTCCACGCCCTCAACGACGCAGCCTACTGGGAAATTCGTCGGCTCGACGGTGCCCGCTCGGCAAGCGGCCAGGCCGAACTCTCCGAGTGGCGTAGCCTCGCGCGGCGCCTCGCCCGCATGAGCGACGTGGAGCGTCGCGAGCGCCTCTCATCGCTCGCCACGTCGTACGCCGAGGACATCGCCGGCAATTTCGACCCGAGGGTCTTTCGGGCCTCAACGCGCATCTTGCCCTCGCTCGTGACGGGCCTGCTCGCGCCCGGCGCCCTACCGCGTCACCTACGCGATCCGCGAGGGCTGTTGAGCCTCGATGCACTCGCGGACAAGGTGGTGATCCAGGGCGACACGGCGCGCCTCGCGAAGCTCGCCGAGCGCGGGACGCTCGTGTTCGTGCCGACGCACTCGTCGAACATGGACTCGATCGTGTTCGGCTTCGCGCTCGAACGCTCGGGGCTGCCGCCTGCGACCTATGGGGCCGGCAAAAACCTGTTCACGAACCCGCTCTTGTCGTTCTTCATGCACAACCTCGGCGCCTACAAGGTCGACCGGCGATTGCGCTTCGACCTCTACAAGGACTGCCTGAAGACGTACTCGTGCGTGCTGCTCGAGCGCGGCTATCACTCGCTCTTCTTTCCCGGTGGAACGCGCTCACGCTCGGGTGCGGTCGAAGCCAAGCTGAAGCTCGGGCTCGCCGGCACGGGGATCGAGAGCTACGTGCGGAGCCTCCGCGCGGGCGCCGAGCGCAAGGTGTTCTTCGTCCCCGCCACGATCAACTACCTCATCACGCTCGAGGCAGAGACGCTCATCGAGGATTATCTGAGCGAGGCGGGCAAGGCGCGATACATCATCGAGGACGACGAATCGACCCGCTTGTCGCGGGTGGTGGCTTTCGTGCGGAAGCTCTTCACGATGCGCGGCTCGGTGGTGATCCGATTCGGTGAGCCGCTCGATCCGTTCGGCAACTCGGTGGCCCGCGACGGGCGCTCGCTCGATCGGCGCGGGCGTGCGGTCGAGACCGCGAGCTTCGTGCGCGACGTCGCAGGCGAGGTGTCTCTCGACGCGGATCGCGATGCCCAATACACGCGAGAGCTCGCGGACAGCTTGGTGCGCGGCTACCGCGCCAACACGCTCGTCAACTCGACGAACCTCGTCGCCGTCGCGTGCTTCGACCACCTCCGCAAGCAGGCGAGTCGCGACGACCTCTTCACGGTGCTGCGGCTGCGCGACCAAAAGATCTCGCGTGACGAGCTCGCCCGAGAGGTGCTCGCGCGGCGGGATGTGCTGCGCGAGCTCGAGCGACGAGGCGAGGTCGTGCTCTCGGAGCAGATCCGTGAGTCCTCGGGCGGCGACGTCCTCGCGCAGGCGATGAGCGCGTTCTCCGGTTACCACAGCGCGCCTGTGATCGAGGCCCACGAGGACGGCGTCGCACTCCGCGATCCGAAGCTCCTCTACTACTACCAAAATCGCCTGATCCGACACGGTATGGGCTTCGATGTCGAAGCGCGCGGTGGCTCGCCATGCTCCGCCTCAGGGGGTGCACGATGAGGGCACCAGCGGTAGGCGTGCTCGGCGGCGGACCGTGGGGGCTCGCACTCGCGAAGGCTGCGGCGCGCGGCCCCTCGGAGACCTGGCTCCACTCGCGCCGCGCGCAGGATGACGTCGTCGCAGGCGTGCGCGTCACCCGGAGCCTCGCGGAGCTCGCTCGCTGCCGCTTGCTCCTCGTGGCGGTCCCCTCGACGCTGGCGCGCGACGTCGCACGCGAGCTCGGCGAGCACCTCGACGGGAGTCACCTCGTCGTTCACGGGATCCGCGGGCTCTCTGGAGCGGAGCTCTCGACGGTCTCGCGCATCTTCCGCGAAGAGACGCCCGCGCGGAGGCTCGGCGCGCTCGGTGGTCCTGTCCAAGCGGACGAGCTCGCCGAGGGACGCCCCTCCGCGATGGTCGTCGCCTCCGACTTCGGCGAGGTGACGAAGGCCGTGCGAGAGGCCCTCGAGGGCGAGCACCTCCAGGTCTACGCGAGCCGCGACCTTCGGGGCCTCGAGTGGGCCTCCGCGCTCGTCGGGTGCCTTTCGATTGGCGTAGGCTACGCGCAAGCTCGCGCCGACATCTCGCCCGGCCTTCTCGCGGCGCTACTCTCACGAGCTGCCGACGAGGCCGCCGCGATCGTGGTAGCGGCAGGCGCCGACGAGCACACCTTCTACGGACTCGGGGGCTACGGCGACCTGCTCGCGTCCATGGCGCTCGCCGATCGCCCCGAGGTGGTCCTTGGCCGAGAGCTCGCTCGGGGCGCGAGCCTCAACGACGCACGGGGTCGGGCTCGCCTGCGCGTCGAGGCCATCGACCTCGTGCCGCGCATCGCAGCCTTCGCCCGCGAGCGCGGTGTCCGCGCCGACATCCTAGGAACGATTGCGGCGATGCTCGACGGTTCGGTCCCGCGCGCCGACGTGGTCTCGACGCTCTTCGCGCGCTCGTGAGCGCTGCGGCGCCCCGAGAGACGAGGCGTCGAACGAGCAGCCAGCAGCGCAGGCGGGCGCTCCTAGTCGTTCAGCGCCCCGGCACAGCTCCAGTTTACGAGCGTCTGCGTGTCCGAAGCCGATACGTCCGAGTTCTTGGGCATCTTCGAGCCGGCGCACAGGTCGTCGTTCGTGATCTTGTCAATGAGGTAGCTGTCACCTGGTGCCCCCGGTTTGTCGCGCAACCGTCCGTCGTTGCACTGGCCAACCTGAACATTGAAGATGTCTCGCGCAGGCTTGGCCCAACGCGAGGTCGAGTCCAGCCTTCGCGGCAGCCCCGACATGACAGCCGACCGTCCCGCACGCCGCGGAAAGGATCAGCTGAACGGCCTTCGAGAAGCTGACGGTCGCGGTGCCACAAACGCACTTGCCGAGATGCAGCTCTCGCCGCCTTTGCAGGCGACGCCACAGCCGCCGCAGTTCACGGGGTCGCTCTTGAGGTCCTTCGCGCCGGGGCACACGCACTTCGAGCCGGTGCACGTCTCCTTGGCACCGCAGTGCATCGAATCGGACGTCGTGTCGACGCAGGAGCCGCCGCACTGCGTGAGCGCCCCACAGCCGGCGCCCGAGCAGGCGCTATCGAGGCCCACCTCGTTCGCTTGGCAGGCCTTTCCGCACTGCCCGCAGTTCTTCGGGTCAGCGGCCGTCAGCTTGCAAAACTCAGCGCAGTCGACTCCGCCGTTGTCGCACGCGCGCGCACCTGCCTTGCATGAGATCCCCGCCTTGCAAGCGTTGGCACACGCGCCGCAGTGGGCCGAGTTGCTCTGGACGTCGACGCAAGCGCTCGTGCCGCAAGTCTCGCAGCCGCCGGTGAGTGACGCGATCCAGTCACGAACGCAGCCGAGCTCCTGCTCAGAAAGCGCGGCACCGACGGGCATTCGGTCGCCGCACACCGGCTTCTCTTGCGCGCTCTTCTGGTAGAGCAGCGACTCCTCGGGCTTGCTGGGGGCGACGCGTAGGGCCTTGCAGCTCGCCGACGCGACATCGACGAGGCGGGACTCGAGGCCTGGAGTCGCAAGGTCGAGCTCGCCCGCCGCGTCGGTCGGGTTGTGGCAGCTCGTCATCGAACACGAGATCGCGAAGATCGCCTTCTCGATCGACGGAAGCTCCGGACTGCAAGCCGCCGCGCCCCCCGCTCCCGACGTCGCGTTCGTACCGCCGCTGCTCGCCGAGTTCCCGACCGTCACGGGCCCCGTGGCCGAATCCTCCGACGAGCACGCCGCTGCCGTTGACGACGCGAGGACGAGGGTCACGAGGAGTCTCTTCATGAGTGAAGGTCACCTCATGGCCCCTCGAAGGTGCCCAGGAGTGCACAGGAGCGCGCCGACGTGGTCTCGACGCCCTTCGCGCGCTCGTGAGCGCTCCAGCGCGGCTCAGCGCATGGACGAGAACAGGAGCGCGCAGTTGTGGCCGCCGAAGCCCGCCGAGATCTTGAGCGCATGGCGCAGCGGACCGCGCCGCGGCGCGCCGCGCACGACGTCGACGTCGCCGAGCGCCGGATCGAGGTTGTCGACGTTGAGCGACGGATGGATCGCCCCCTCGACTAGCGAGCGCACGACCGCGATCGACTCGACCGCGCCCGCGCCCCCGAGCAGGTGACCCAGGAGGGATTTCGTGGCCGAGAGCGGGACCTTCGCGAGGCGCTCGCCGAAGACGGCGCGGAGCGCGCGGATCTCGGCCACGTCGCCGGCAGGCGTCGACGTGGCGTGGGGGTTCACGTAGTCGATCGAGTCCGGGGCGAGGCCAGCGCGTGCGAGGGCTTGCTCGACCGCGAGCCGAATCCCGAGGCCGTCTTCGTGAGGCCTCGTGAGGTGTTCGCCATCGCTGCTCATCCCGTACCCAGCGACCTCGGCGAGCACGGTCGCGCCGCGCGCCTCGGCGTGCTCCCGCGCCTCGAGGACGAGGACGCCCGCACCCTCACCCATGACGAAGCCGCTTCGGTCGACGTCAAACGGACGACTCGAGCGCGTCGGATCGCCGTCCTTCGCGCGGGTCAGCGCACGCGCATTGCCGAAGCCCGCGAGGGTGTTGATGCGCGTGGCCGCTTCGGCGCCTCCGACGAGCATGACGTCCGCGAGCCCCGCCTCGATCATGAGCGCGCCGGTCGCGATCGAGTGGGTCCCGGTCGCACAGGCGCTCGCGAGGTTGTACGAGGGCCCCATCAGCCCGAAGCGCATCGACACGAGCGCCGTCCCGCTGTTCGGCATCACGCCAGGGATGAAGAACGGTGACACCGCGCGTGGACCTCGCTCGCGGCTTCGCTCGATCTGCTGCTCAAAGATGTCCACCGAACCCTGCCCCGTCGACATCAGGCACCCGACGCGCGCACGCTCGACCGGAACACCGAGGCCCATGCGCGCCTCGCCGCCCGGGACGTCCGGCTTCATAAGCCCCCCCAGCCCTGCGTGGTCCATCGCCTCGACGGCCGCGGCCAAGCTGAGCTGCGTGACGCGGCCGTAGATCTCGGCCTCTTTCTTCGTCAGGTAGCGCTCGGCGTCGAAGTCGACGACGCTCGCAGAGACATCCGAGCGGAGCCCATCGATAGGAAACTCCCGGATGAAGCCGACGCCGCTCTCGCCTGCGAGCAGCCGACGCCAGAAGGTCGGGACGTCGTTGCCGAGCGGGGTGACCGCTCCGAGCCCGGTAATCGCGACCCTGCGCGCCACCGTCACTCCGCCGCGTTCTCGCGGGCGTCCTGACGCTCTTGGAGCGCGCGCCGCTGAGCGGCGAGCATCTCGTGACGGCTGATGTCGAGGTACTTGAGGACCGGCAGGTACACCTTGCGAATGAACAGGTCTCGGTCGACGCCGCCCTGGCCGCGCATCTGCAGGATCCGCTCGTCGTAGTCGGGGACGAGATCGACGCCGGGCATGCGGAACTCGGCGAAGACCTTCGCGAGATCGGCCAGCGTGCCTTCCCGGTCCTCGGCGAGCAGCACCTTCACCACCTGCTGGTAGAAGCGCGTGTGCGCGACCTCGTCACGGGCGATGAAGTCGTAGATCGTGTAGAGGCACTCGTCGCCCTCGCGCTTCGCGAAATCGCGGTGCTTCACGTAGATGACGAAGGTGGCCTGCTCCTGGACCACACCGTACAGCGTCATCTGGCGCGCGGTCTTGAAGGGCGCCTCCCACTGCTTCTCGGCGATGACGTTGTAGTGGTCGAACCACTGGTCCTTCGTGCGCTTGCCAGAGCGCGTCAGCCACTCGCCGAGCGCGAGGGAGTGCTTGCTCTCCTCGTAGCCCCAGTTGGCCTGCCACCAGGCTCGGCCGAACCACGGCCGCACGACGTTGATGCCGCTCGCGACGTAGTCGGGGAGGTACATCTCGACCGAGGCGAACGTCTCGGCGCAGAGCGCGAGGTCATCCGAGCAGCTCGGGTTGACCTTGTCCCAGGGGATGTCGTTGAAGAGGCTCCAGCGGCGTTCTCTCTCCGCCGTCTCGAAGAACTCCATGTAGATGCGGTAGAGCTGCTCCTCGATTCGCGTGACAGGCCCCTGGGTCATGGCGTACCTCTGTTCGTTCAGCCGACGCGACGCTCGACCTTGCTACAGAGATCGCCGACCGTGACGATCTCGACAAGATCCTCGTCCGGGATCTGGATCGAGAACTCCGTCTCCATCTCGCCGACGATCTGCATCATCGACAAGGAGTCGATGCCGAGGTCGGTGATGACGCTCTCGCGCGTGACGGTCTCGAAACTGCGGCGATCGACGCGCTCCGCGACGGACTTGAACAGGGGAAGCAGGTCTTTGGTGTCGCTCATGATGGGGGGTTCCTTCGGATGGGGTCAGCCGTCGAGGCGGCGAAGCTCGTACTGCGCGAGCGAGCTGTAGAACGCTTCGAAAGCGCGTACGCAAGTCGAGAGGTAACGGTCGTAGTCGTCGAACACCTGGTCGCCCCAGGTCTTACGGATGTTGGCCTCGTGGGCGCGCATTCGGCGAAGCCACTCGGCGGTGGTGCGCTGGTAGTCGCGGCGGCGCTGCTTGACCGTTATCACCTCCCAGTAGGGGTTCACCGCCTGAAGGATGTCCTCGAGGCGAGGGTTCAAGCCTCCCGGAAAGATCACGTGGGTGCAGAAGTAGATGTCTTCGAGGTCCTTCTTGTTGCGCGGGACTCGGTTGCGCAGGATGGTCTGAAGGCCGAACCAGGCCCCGGGGTTCGTCATCTCCCAGCACTTCTTGAAGTACGCGCGGTAGATGTCAATCGCCTTGCCCTGGCGCGCCTCCGCCGGCGAGCAGAGGTGGTCCAGCATGCAGATCGAGATGAGGGCGTCGAACTTCTCCTCCGTCTCCCACTTCATGAAGTCCGACTCGACGCAGCGAACACCAGGGATCTTGCGGGCGTTCACCTCCGCGGCCTGGGCGGACGACAGCGTCACGCCGACGGCCTCCTTCACGCTGCGGGCGGAGGCGAGGTACTCGAGGCATGCGCCCCAACCACAGCCGATGTCGAGGACGCGCTTCTCGGGCGTCACCTTCGCGAAATCGCTGAGGATGGCGAGCTTGTTGAGCTGCGCAGCCTCGAGCGACTGGTTCTCGGACTCGAAGACCGCGCAGGTGTAGTTCATCCGCTCGTCGAGCCAGAGCCGGAAGAACTCGTTCGAGACGTCGTAGCTGACCTGAACTTCGTCTTTGTTGGAGCCCATGGATTTCTCGATCGTCGGCCGCTCGTTCAGACGGCCGCGGGGCTGGAGGCGCGCGCGGCGGGGACGGCGGTTTTGCGGGCAACGAGCAGCTCGAGCTCTCCGGCTTCGAGGCGCGCGCGGGTGTCGCGGCGGCGCACCTTGCCGCTCGAGGTCTTGGGGAGGGTGTTGCGCTTGATGAACACCACCTCGGCGACGGGGAGACCGAGCTCGGCACGGACGCGCTGCTTGACCTGGCTCGCGACCTCGCGCGGGTCGATCGACGCGGTCTGCGCTTCGGCCACGATCACGCACTCTTCGCCCTCGGTGCCCGGGCGCGCGAACGCGACGCACTGATCGGGCCGAATTCCCTGGGTCTCGGAGACGACGCGCTCGATGTCCTGCGGGTAGTAGTTCTTTCCGTGCAGGATGATGAGGTCCTTCGCGCGGCCGCAGACGAAGAGCTCGCCGCCTACGAGGTAGCCGAGATCGCCCGTCCGAAGCCAGCCGTCGCGGAGCACCTCCGCGGTCTCTTCGGGCTGCTCGAAGTAGCCTTGCATGACGCTCGGTCCGCGCACCCAGACCTCACCGACCGCGCGATCGCCGAGGGTGCCGCCGTCCTCACCGCGAATCGCGAGCTCGAAGCCAGGGAAGGTCCGGCCGCACGAGACGAGCTCGAGGCCGTCGGCGCCTTCGGCGAGCGTGGCGGTGCCGCCGTGCATGGCCTTCGCGTCGAGCGTCTCGGTGCGCATCGGATCAGGCAGCGACGCGAAGGTGACGGCGAGCGTCGCCTCGGCGAGGCCGTAACACGGCAGGAGAGCCTCGGGTCGCAGCCCCTTCGCAGAGAAGCGCTCGACGAAGCGGCGCAGGGTGGCAGGCTGGATTGGCTCCGCGCCGCACCCGACGGCCTTCAAGCACGAGAGATCCCAGTCTTTTGACTGCTCGTCGCTCACCGCGCGCGCCGCGAGCGCGAAGGCGAAGTTCGGCGCAAAGGTGATCGAGCCGCGGAATCGGTGGATCGCATCGAGCCAGATCGCCGGACGCCGGATGAAGTTCAAGGTCGGCAGGAACTTCACCTGCACCTGCGCGTACAACGGAGCCACGACGAAGCCGATGAGCCCCATGTCGTGGTAGAGCGGCAGCCAGCTGACCCCACGATCGCGCGAGGTGGCGCGGAGCCCATCGAACATGATGGCGTGCGCGTTCGTGCTGAGGTTCCGGTGGGTCACCATCACGCCCTTGGGCTTGCGGGTGCTGCCCGACGTGAACTGGAGGAACGCGAGGTCGTCGAGCGAGACGTCGCAGGGAGCGGTCGGACGCTCGGACAGCTCGCCCTCGAGCTCGTGGTCGAGGATGACGCGAACGTCGGCCTCTTCGCCTCCGCGGTTTGCCACCGCCTCGACCAGGTGGGTGCGAAGCATCGCCTCGAGGCCGGGCACGGTCACGAGCGCGCGGGCCCCCGAGGACGCGAGAATGTGGCGGACGGTCTCGCCGTACGCCTCCATCTTCGCGAGAGTCATCGGCGGGTACATCGGGACCGGAACGAGACCGGCGGTCAGCGCGCCCATGAACGCCAGCACGAAGGTGTCGGGCTCGGGGAGGATGAGCGCCACGCGATCACCCTTCCGCAGCCCGAGCTCGTGCAAACGGTGCGCGCGCTGGCAAGACCGGCGCCACAGATCTGGGAAGGAGATGGTGCGCTCGGATCCGTCCATTCGGACGAACGTGTGTGCGTGGTCCGCGTAGACCGCGTTGTCGCGAAGGACCTCGACGAACGTGCGCATGGTACGAAGGCGATAGGGGAAGCTGCGGCGGCGAGCGAACGCCTGAAGCCGCCGGACGTCCTAAGCGAAAATCGCGCCAGCGGGAAGGACCTCGTGTGCCCCAGCGAGGTCGACCCGGCTCAATCCGCGGGCGGCGGAGGGATGGGCGGCGCGAAGTCGTCGGGAATGCGACGCTCCGAGTGCGAGCCCGTGCCCTTGCCGCTCGGCACGGTATTCGGCGGGGCGCCGAGGCCCACGTCCTCGGCCGTGAAGGTGCCCGAGCCGCGGAGGACCCCGTCGTCATCGGTCTTCCACGACGAGCTCAGGTTGATGCCCGAGACGACGACGGCGGGCTTCTTGGTCACGACGTCGGCGGGCGCATTGGTGAACGCGTAGGTCCCGTCGGGCTGGTCCTGAATGCAGCCGTGGATGGTGAAGCTGAAGCCGACCTCGCTCGTCGCGTCGGCGACGTAGTCGACGTACTCCTCGACGGTGCCAGCCTTCTCGGAGGGCACCACGCACTTCGGCATCGGGAGGGTGCGGCACACCTGGGTCGCGGCGCAGGTGAGGCCGTACATCGAGCAGTCGAGCTCGCGATTTCGCTCGCCGTTCGTCATCTGCACGACGAACTCCCCGGTGCTGGGCTCGACCCTCAGCTCGGACAGGAGCTGGATCTGCGCGGGCACGGGCTTGTCGACGGTGATGAGCCAGAAGTACTTGCCGTACTCCGGGAACGTCGTCGGCTGCCCACTGCCGCAGCTGAACTGGTAGCCAAACTTCATCACCTGGCGGACCTTCCAGACGTTGCCCGCCTCGTCGCGCAGCCCCGGATCGATGAGCAACGCGAGCTGTGGACCAATGGGCGGCGGGCTCGCGAACGTGATCGTCGCGGTGGAGCGCGCGTCGTCGAGCACGGCCGCCCCGCCTTCGGTCGAGGCGCTGTCGAACAGCACCGCGAGGTCGGTGTCGGGATCGGCGTCCTCGTCGAACAGGTTGCCCTCGGCGTCGATCTCGTAACGGACCACGCGGAGCCGCAGCGAGCTCGGGACGATCGGCTCGGAGAACGAGAGCACGAAGGGCGCCGAGACGTCGGAGAGGACCCCGTCGACGAGGCCGACGATCGAAGGCTTGGGCGGCTCGTCGACGGTGAACGTGTCGCAGCCGGTTCCGACGAGGAGCGTCGCCGCGAGGGCGAAGGGGGCGAGGGAGGAAGCGCAGGTTCGACGCGGCATCACGAGCTCCGTGGTCAGAAGAAGGCGGTCGTACGACCCTGGACGAGGACGCTGTTGGCTGCGCGACCGTTCGCGTCCTGGAACGCGTTGCCGGGGAACAACACCGCCGCCTCGAGATCGAGCGCGAAGTGGTCGACGAAGCGCCACTGCGCGCGCGCGTCGAGCTCGACGCCGTAGAAGTCCCCCGGCTTTCCGCCAACGAAGTTGACGAGATCGTCGGCGATTTGCTGCCCATCGCGACGCGTCAGCGACTGGACCTGCTCGACGACTGGGGCCGGCGCCCAGGCGACGAGGACGCCGCCGCGGAGGAGCACGTTGTCGACCGGGCGCACGTCGACCTGAGGGAAGATCGCGAGCGCGTCCGTGAAGGCGCCGCGCGTGTTGATGCGCTCGGCGGGGAAGGTCTCGGCCCCGAGGCGGCGCGTGATCTCGACGGCCGCAGCGGCCGCGCGCGCAGACTGAAAGTGGAGCGCGTGCTCGAACATGAGAAGGCCGACGTTGGTGTCCTCGGCGAAGCGGAACTGCGTGAGCGGGGAGCCGGCCTGCGGATCGGCGTCGCCCGAGGCGTAGTCGAACTCGAGGTAAGCGGTGAAGCGCGGCTCGTCCCAGCGCACGACGGCGCGGGTGCCGAGCTGGGCTATCTGCTGCGGTAGGACCGGATCGTTCGTGATGAGCGAGTACGCGGCCGCGACCTCCTTCGTCGTCCCGATGTGGCCGACCATGTCGAGACCGGCGTGGAGGTTCGCGAGCTTCACCGCGGCGCGGCCACCGAACGAATTGACCCGCGTTTCGTACTCCGGGTTCCAACGCCGCGCGTAGAAGAAGAGGACCTCGAGATCACGCGCGCGACCGAGCTCGGGCGCGACGTAGCGCAGCGCGATCGCGGCCTGGTTTACGTCGTCGTCGAGATCGGTCGGGCTCGCGGTGACCATGCGGTCGTACATGCCCGCGACGATGAAGCCGCGGTTCTCGTCGGTATCGCGCTGCTCCTTCGGCTTCAGCGCCTCGAGGGGCTTCGTGGCGAAGAGGATGCGGTCGACGCTGTCGCCGGCGTAGGCGACGCCGAAGCGGTTGCGCCGCCCGTCGCCGTCGGTGTTCTGCACGCCCATGCCGATCGACACCGGCTGACGCCCGATGCGCAGCGCACCTACCGGCGTGTTGATTTGAGCAAAGAGGCGGCGCACCTTCACCGCGCTCGCCTCGCAGAGCCCCCAGCCATAGCCCGCGGGGTCGAGCGGATCACCGCCCGGCACCGGCGTCATGCACGGGCGCGAAAGGTTCGGGTTTCGGGCGGTGACCTTGAGGCCGCTGTCGGCGGAGGGCGAACCTCCGTAGGCGCCGTTGTCGCCCCACAGCACCCCGTCGAGCAAATCGAGCGAGGTGGTGAGCTTGACCTTCTCCTCGTAGTCGAGCGTGGCGCCGACGCGGAGGCGGTTCTCGAGGACGCTGTAGAGGCGCTGATCTTCGCTGGTGAGCGAGAGCGGCGTGACATGCGTCAATTGCGCGCGGTACTCGGCTTCGGCGACGACGCCGACCGAACCGATGACGTGTCGCTCGGGCGGCGCGGCGGGATCCGGATCGACCCAGGGGTCGAGGGCGAAGGCTGGGGCCGTCACGAGCGAGAGCGCGGCGGCGAACGCGGCGGGGAGACGCACGTCGCGAGGCTAACCCAGATCGCGCGCCCCGAGGTCCTTGAAACGCTCACCGTCAGGGTGCGTTCGCAGAGCGGCGCGCGTCGGCCAGCTCCTTGCGGCGCGTCGCGAGCTCGAGGCGCTGCTGGCGGCGAACCTGCGCCTCGGCCCACCGGAGCTTCTCTTCCTCGGTCTCGGGGACGAGCGCGCGGACGGCGCACGGTCGGTGCGCCTCGTCGAGCGCGACGAAGGTGAGGTACGCGCTCGCGGCGTGGACGCGCTCGCCGGTGAGCATGTCCTCGGCCTCGATCCGAACCCCCACCTCCATCGAGGTTCGGCCCGCGTAGTTGACCATTGCGCGCAGGCTCACCATCTGGCCCGCGCGGATCGGCGCGACGAAGTCGAGCTGATCCATCGAGGCGGTGACGACGGCCCTCCGCGAGTGGCGCTGCGCCGCGAGCGCGGCGCAGATGTCGACCCACGACATGATCGTGCCTCCAAACGCGGTGCCGAGCGCGTTGGTGTGCTGCGGCAGGACGATCTGGCTCATCTCGACGACGGTGCGCGACGGAGCGTTGGGGGTCGTATCGGTCATGGGTCCTCGGGGCGCATCGAGGGGGACGTCCCCTCAGTGGAGCGGCGGCTCGTCGCGGGTGGCCCGCTCGAGGAGTGCCTGGATTTCCTCGGCGTCTGGTGCCCCCTCGGCCGCGCGAAGGTAGGCCGACAGATCGACGCGCGCCGACCGATAGGCCCCGAGCGCGAGCGCGTGGCGGCCACGATCGCGGCGGTGGTGCGGCGAACCGAGGACGTCGACGAGCCGATCGCAGACGACCAGCGCGCGCGCGTGATCCCCAGCGCGCTCGAAGATCTGCTGAAGGTTCGAGAGCATTCGCACGGCCACGGTGCGCGGGTCGACCGGGCGAAGGTACGAAGCGAGGGCGTCCGCAGGCGCGATGCGCTCGCCGCTCGGGCCGCGGGCGTCGAAGCGCTCCGCGAGCTCGAGGAGATCGTCACTCGTGAGCGCCTTACCCCGATGGAACGGGTCGGCGTAGTAGCCTTGCGCACCGCCGATCCGCACGAGAAAGTGCCCCGGAAAGCCGACCCCGTCGACAGCGAGGCCGACCCGACGCCCCACCGCGATCATCAGCACCGCGAGGGTGATGGGGATGCCGACGCGTCGCGCGAGGACCTCGTTCAGGTAGCTGTTTCGCGGGTCATAGTAGCTCGCCTCGTTGCCGCGAAAGCCGAGCTCCTCGAAGAGTCGCGCATTCAAGGCCTCGCCGAGCGCCCGCACGTCCGCGAGACGCATCGCTTGCTCGCGGAGCGGAGCCGCGATCGCATCGAGCTCACGCAGGCACGCCTCGACGTCAAGCCCAGGGTATGCGTCCGCCGCGATCGCCAACGCGACGTCCTCGACGCGTGGCTCGTCGATGGCGAGGGCACGCGGGAGAGCGCCTGGGCTCATGACGTGACCTTGCACGGTTCGCCCGCGTGCTGCAACCTTCGCCCCATGCAGGTCGGCGGTCCCGTGCACCCGAAGCTTCCCTGGATCCGGACGCTCGACGCCCTCGCCGACGCGCGTGGGGCCTCACTTCCCGGCGACCGAGTCCGAGCGCTCGCGCGCGCGGGGAGAGCCCTCGGAGACGAGCTGCGCGGAGGGCCGCGGGTCCTCGGCGTGAAGACGCTGAACGTCACCACCCTCCCCTACCCGACGCGCTTCGCCTTCAACGGCGCGGTGCCGCTGCCATGGCCCTTCGTGATCCTCACGCATCGGACGCTGCTCGTTCGGCTCGCGACCGCCGAGGGCACGAAGCACGTGCTCTTCAACCCGACCGATGCGAACGCGTCGCGACGTACGCCGTTCTTCGAGAAGCTCGCGGCCTCGCTCGAGTCGCGCTTCTCGTTCGCCGAGCGGTTGCTCGCGAAGCCCTTCCCGTCGCTCGAGGCTCAGCTCGCGGCGGCCGGCGTGCGCCCCGAGGACATCGACGTCGTGGCCTACGATCACTTCCACACCCAAGACGTGCGACCGATCCTCGGTCAAGGCGACGGTGGACGCTTCCCGAACGCGGTGTTGCTCGCGCCCAAGCAGGAATGGTGCGCCTGGGACTCGCTCCACCCGATGCAGCGCGCCTGGATGATCGCGGACGGCAAGCGAGGCGTCCCAGACGACCGGGTCGTCACCTTCGACGCGGACCTCGCGCTCGGCGAAGGCTGCCTGTTGCTCCGTACGCCCGGCCACACGGTCGGCAACCAGACGCTCTTCGTGCACGGCGCCGAGGGCGTGTTCGGCTGCTCGGAGAACGGCTGCAGCGCGGACAACTGGGCGCCACGGTCTTCGCGCATCCCGGGGCTCGCGGGCTACGCGGAGCAGTACGAGGTCGAGGTGGTGCTGAACGCGAACACGCCCGAGTTCGGGGGGACCCAGTACGAGTCGATGGTCCTCGAGCGCAGCGTCGTGGACGCGGTTCCGGGGCGGCCGGACCTCGTACAGATGTTCCCTTCGAGCGAGGTCACGGCGAGCGCCGTCGCGCCGCTCGTCAAGCCGAGCATCGTGTTTGGCCATCGCGACTCGGGCGCGTTCGCGCGGGCGTGAGCGGTCGATGCAAGCGCCCCGCCACCGCGGGTGCGGCCTTCACGCCTTGATCGCGTGGAGCCGCTGGGCGAGGAAGTCACCCGCGCGCACCGACGCGAGCTTCGGGCCGCGCCAGTCCGCGGGAGGGGCCATCGGCGCGAGCATCACGTCGTGGCGCGGGTGCGTGAAGAACGGGATCGAGTAGCGCGAGCGATTGACCCCCGACGGGTTCACGACGCGATGCGTGGTCGAGCGGACTCGGCCATGCGTCGCGCGCTGCAGCATGTCGCCCGCGTTGATGACGAGCTGGCCCCCGAGCGAGCGCACCGGCATCCAGGCGCCCTCGGCGGTCAGCACCTCGAGGCCACCGGTCGTCCCCTCGGCGAGCAGCGTGATGAGGTTCACGTCCTCGTGAGCCGCAGCGCGCACGGCGCCGGCAGGCGCGTCGTCGGGTACCGGCGGGTAGTGGATGAGGCGCAGCACGCTGTCGCCGCCAACGGTCATCGCCGCGAAGTGCTCGGCGGGGAGACCGAGGTAGAGCGCGGTCGCGCGAAGGAGGACGCGCGCGGTCTGCTCGAAGTCACGATGGAGCGAGACCAGCTCGGCGCGGAGCTCGGGGAGCGAGGCCGGCCACGCGTTTGGTAAGAGGCCCGAGTCCGACTCGTCACGACCGACGTGCCAATACTCTTTCAGGTCCGCGACGCGCGCGCCGACCGCCCGCTCACCCCCGAACGGGACGTAGCCGCGGTTGCCGACACTCTCGGGGACGACGCTCGCGCGCTTCTCGGCCTCGGACAGCGCAAACAGCCGCTCCGTGAGTTCGAAGGCGCGCGCGATACGCTCGGGCCCGATCGGATGGTGCGCGACGACGCCGAAGCCGAAGTCGCGCAAGCCCTCCCCGAAGGCCCGACAGAACTCGGCGCGCTGGGATGCGTCGTCGCTGGCGAACGCGCGAAAGTCGACCGTCGGCAGCTGGCTCATCGGAGGCGCACGAAGCGTACACCGAGTCGCACGTGCGGGACGAGCGCGCGACGACGCCCGAGGTCGAATCGTCGCCCCTCAGCGATGGCGCTGCGTCACTTCGGGTTGGGGACGACCACGACGTCGTTGATGGGCGCGACGCTCGCTCCGCCGGGGTACGCGTAGCTGACGTACTGGGTCATGAAGCCGTTGAAGAACTCACCGGTGTCCGCCGAGCCCCAGCCCCACACCGTGAGACCGAACGGAAGCGAGCTCTTCATCTCGCGGCGGCCGTTGTCGCAGCCTTGCTGCGGCTGGAAGTTGAAGCGCACGAGGTCGACGTAGGTGTACTGGTACTGGCCCGACGAGCCGATCGGCTGCCAGCCGTCGAGCTTGCCGCGGCAGTCGAGCTCGACGTCCTCAAAGCCGCTCGACCCCTTCTTCCGCACGACGACCAGGTTCGTCTCGGGGTAGGTCGGATCGGTGAAGAACACGTAGCGGTCGAGGTACTCACCCGGCGGGATGACGTTCACGTACTCCGCGTCGCCGCGACCGTCCTGCTTGGCGTTCGGGTTCGAGTTGCTCGGGTCGTACACGCCGCCGCCGGTCATGTACGCGGCCATGTAAAACGGGTGTTTGTCGTCCTGGCTGCGCACCACGAACGGCCCTGCGGTCTTGAAGGTCGCCACCTGCCCCGCCGCGAGCGAGGTGGGCGCACCGGGCGGCGGCGCGGGCTCCCAGGTCAGCGTCGTGCCGTCGATCGCCCCGACGATTCGCCACGGCGGGGTCTCCTCGATGCCGGGGTAGCGGTTGCGGTAACGCACGCCCACGTACTCGCTGCCGAGCGCGCGGACCGGCGGAATTTGCTGGTGAGCGCTGTCATTGCAGCACTCCTCGAGCGCGAAGGCGTTCATGCCCGCCCAGACGCCGACCGGCACGTTCGCCTTGATCGCCGAGCCGTCGAGCGCCTCGACCTGCGCGAGCTGCAACACCTGACCCCTGTTTAACGTGTAGGTCCCGACGGCGTCCTTCGCGGTCGCCTGAACGCCGTCGGCGCCCGCGAGGATCGCGACCTTCGGCGCGATGTCGACGACGGTCCCGTCTTGACTCGCCACGATGTCGAGCACCGGCAAGCTGCCGAACGCCCCGAAGCCGACCCCGTTGCCGTTCGGGCTCACCGCGACGTAGTTGTCCCCCCACGCCGTCGTGGGCAGGAGCAAGGTCGCGCTCGTCATCGCGCTCTGGCCGCCTCCGTAGGGGTAGATGTCGTAGGCCACGACGGGGTGCGAGGTCGTGATGTGGAACGCGTGGCCGATCCCGGTGCCATGCTTCGCGGCATCGATCGCGGTGATCGCGGGGACGATGCCCGGCGGACAGTCGGTGTTGAGACCGAGCGGCGAGAAGCCGAAGCGGTTGAGGAAGAGGATCGCGACCTCGCCGGGCGGGATCTTGCCGGACGGCAGAGGCGAGTAGGTGAGCGACGCGCCGGCCCCCTTCGGGACGTAGGCGAACTTGCCGACGTCGAGCTTCGCGCCGGCGTAGTCGACCTCGACGCCGACCTCGATCGCCTGCGGGTTCACCACGAACGCGGCGAAACAGCCACCGTTCGCGCCCGCGACCATGTCGGGGACGACCGAGTAGTAGTCGCACCCCGAGCTCGTCTTCTCACTTGCGCCGTCGCACTCGGTCGAGCCGCCCGCGCCGCTCGAGGGGCCGACCGCGAGTGACCCTCCAGCGCCGGTCGTGACCGCCAGCGAGCCGCCTGAGCCGCCGTTCGCACCTGCTCCGGAGGTGCCCGTCGGCGAGGGGCCCGTGGTTTGGGTCGCAGAGCACGCGAGCAAGCCTCCGAGGGTACCGGTGACGAGGGAGAGCGAGACGACGAGACGAGACGCGAGCGAGACGGACATGGCGAGGACCTCCGTGGTGGCAGAGCGCGGCGCGCAAGCGCCTTCACTCGAGGACTTGCTTTCACCTCATGCGCGGAGCCGTCAAGCTCCGCGACTCCGAGCGTCGCGAAGCCCGCGTCGCCGGTGACAATCGCGGGGCCGCCGCGATGCCGCACCCCGCGCGCGTCGGTGGCCCGCTACTGGGCAGCCCCCGCGACCGCCACCTCGGCGGGCACGTCGATCGCGCCCCCGAGTGTCCCGAACTTCCCCGCGGGCACCGCCGCGGACGTCAGATCGACGCCGTTGCTCTTGACGTTCATGGAGGCGCTGTTGCCGTCGAGGTCGAGGTAGCCCTGCCCCTGGAGGATCATCGCGTAGTCGTTGCCAGAGAGCGTGTTGCCCACGAGCTTCGTCGAGGCGCTCGCGCCGTCGGTGAAAACGCCCGCGCGATAGCAGCTCGACACGGTGTTGTTCTTCACCGTCGAGCTCGAGCCCGGTCCGAGGAACAGGCCATCGCCGATCACGGTCACCGCGAGCGACGAGCCGGGCACGCCGGTGATGTTGTTGGTGTCGATGATCGCCGTGGCCTCTCCCACGAGGGCGACGCCCGCGAAGTTGTTCTTCGCGAGGGTGTTGTTCGTCAACGTCGCATCGGCTCCCGCGGCGAGCCAGACGCCCGCACCCGACTTGCCGGTCGCGCCGTTGCCGTTGATGTTGTTGGTATCGATGATCGCCTTCGTCCCGAGTGTCAGCACGATGCCCGCGCGCGCGCTGCCGTCGATGGTGTTGCCGGAGACGGTCACGCTCGAGGGCGAATCCCCGTCGTAGCTCGCGGCGAGGATCCCGTAGCCACCAACAGCCCCCTCGGTCGTGGCAGTGATGTTGTTGGTGTCGATGATCGCGACCGAGCCAAAAACGCCAACGCCGAACTGCCCGTTGTCGGAGACGACGTTGTGGGTGATGTTGGGCTCGAAGTCTGGGGCGGTCGAGTCGTCGATTCGCAGACCCCCACCGAGGTTCGCGGTGAGGTTGTTGGTGTCGATGATGCCGGACGACCCGTCCCAGAGCAGGACGCCGACGTCGCTCGAATTGGACACGGCGCTTCGTCTCAAGGTGAGGCTCGCCTTCGTCGCGAGCACGCCGAAGCCGTGCGTCCCTTCGACCTGGAGCCCCTCCAGCGTCGCCTCGGAGCCCGACATCAACCACACGCCGGATGTCTCGGCGCCGACGATGCGAAGTCCCTGCACGACGACCCCGGTCGCACCCTCGACGACGAGCGCGTTCGGGCCAGGCGCCGTGAGCTCCACGCTAGCCCCGGCACCTTCGTCCGCAAGCTCGCCGCCGATGATCGTGATGGGCCTCCGGATCACGACGTTCTCGCGGTAAGTCCCCTGCCCGACGAGGATGACCGCGCCGGCCGGTGCCGCGTCTACCGCCGCGGCGAGGCTGCCTCTCGCCGACGCCGCGTTCGTTCCGTCACCCGAAGCTCCGGCGCAGACGTGGACGACGGATGACGCGCCGGCTGGAGCCGCCGGATAGCTGCAGGTGGGGTCGGCGCCCTGACAGCCCACGGTGCCGAGCCCAAGCACCACCAAGATCCCCGCCCACTGCCGAGTCGTCGCGCGCATCCCTCGCCGCCTTTCGGGGGCGGAGTATCGCTCGCGGCGTCAGCCGGTACAACCACGCCTTCGCGCGGCGCGCGATTCGATTATGCTCCGCGCGGCATGGCATCGGGGTCGCCGCCGGAGTCCGTCGACATGCTCGGGTTTCCGCGCACGCCGGGGGAGGCCCCCGAGCTCGCGCCGGGGACCGAAATCGATCAGTTCCGCGTGAGCCGACTGCTCGGTCGCGGAGGCATGGGTGAGGTCTACCTCGCGCGTGACACGAAGCTCGGACGGCGCGTCGCCCTCAAGCTGATGACCGCCGAGCTCGGGCTCGTGCCGGAGCACCTCGCGCGTTTCCTCGACGAGGCGCGCGCGACGGCGCGGTTCAATCACCCCAACATCGTCACGGTGTACGGCGTCGGCGAGTACCGCGGGTCGCCCTACCTCGCGCTCGAGTACCTCGAGGGGCGTGACCTGGCGCAGCGCATCGAGGAGCGACGACCGAGCATCCCCGAGACGCTGCGCGTGATGCTGAGCGTCTCGGAGGCCCTCGAAGAGGCGCACAAGCATGGCGTCTACCACCGCGATCTGAAGCCGAGCAACGTGGTCATCCCCGACGACGGGCGCCCGCGCGTGATCGACTTTGGCCTTGCGCAGCTCGCGCGGGGCAACGAAGCGAGCGACGTCCCGATGAGCTCGCTCGCGACCGTGCTGAACGCGCAGGCCGCGGCGCCGACCGGCGCCGGGACGCCGGCGTACATGGCCCCTGAGCAATGGAGCGCGGGCGAATGCACCGGCGCGGCGGACGTGTGGGCGCTCGGGGTGATGCTGTACGAGCTATGCACGGGGAGCCTGCCGTTCGAGGCGCCGACGCTGATGGGCCTCGCGGTGCAGGTGTGCGGCGACGCGCCCTCGCCCCGCCTCGAGGACGCGATGCCGGATGTCCCGGCCGACCTCACGGCGCTCGTGGCGCGCTGCCTTGAGAAGAAGCCCGAGGCCCGCCCCACGGCAAGCGACGTGGTGCTCGAACTGCGCGCTCTCGCCCTGCCGGCGACGACGAGCCTGCGCGGGACTGAGAGCCCTTATCGCGGCCTCTTGCCGTTCGCGGAGGAGCACGCGGGCTTCTTTTTCGGGCGCGAGCCCGAGATCGCGGCGGCCCTCGAGCGCCTGAGGCACCAACCGGTTCTCACCATCGTCGCCCCGTCGGGTGCGGGCAAGAGCTCGTTCGTGCACGCCGGCCTGCTGCCGCGCCTCCGCGAGCAACAGCGCTGGGTCGTCTTGAAGGTGCGACCGGGCGCGCGGCCTTTCGAGGCGCTCGCGGGCAGGCTCACGCGCACGATGCGAACAAGCACCGAGCTCGCGAGCGAGTCGGAGGCGTCGTCCATCACGTCGCTCGCGTCGCGGCTACAGGCCATCCCCTCGCGCCTCGCGCTCGAGCTGCGCGCCCTCGCCGCGCGCGAACAGGCGGGCGTATTGCTCGTCGTCGATCAGCTCGAAGAGGTCGTCGCGACGATCGAGGACGAGACCGCTCGCACCGCCTTCGTCGAGGCCGTCTGCCTCGCCGCCGACGACCCGGAAGAGCCCGTCCGCGCGGTCCTCGCGCTGCGGGACGATTACCTCGGACGGCTGAGCCTCGGACCTGCTGCGACTGCCGCGCTCGCCCAGGTCACCGTCTTGCGACCGCTCGACGCCGACGCTCTCCGCGAGGTCCTCGAGGGGCCCTTGCGCGTGCTCGGACATCGCTTCGAAGACGAGGCGCTGGTCGAGCAAATGACGTCTGCCGTCCGGCACGAGCCCTCTGCGCTGCCGCTCTTGCAGTTCGCCGCCCAGCAACTCTGGGAGCAACGCGACACCGAGCGGCGACTGCTGCTGCGCGACCTCTACGAGCGCATCGGCGGCGTCGAAGGCGCGCTCGCCCAGCACGCCGACGGGCTCCTTGCAGGCCTATCGCCGACCGAGCGTGACCTCGCTCGCGCGGTCCTCGTACGGCTCGTGACGCCCGAGCGCTCGCGGCGGCTCGTCCCACAGGCCACGCTGGTGTCCGAGCTCGCCGAGCATCGCCGAGAGGAGGTCGAGGCGACGCTCGCTCGCCTCACGGTGGGCCGCCTCGTCGGCGTTCGCCGCGCGCAAGATCGCTCAGGCTCGGTCCTGCTCGAGCTCGCACATGAGTCTTTGATCCGACGGTGGTCGACGCTCTCGAAGTGGCTCGATGAGAGCCGCGAAGACTTGACGTTTGCCATTGAGATCGGTCAAGCATCCCAGCTTTGGGATCGACGCGGGCGTCGCGACGAGGAGCTCTGGCAAGGCGACGCGCTGTCCGACGCGCTGCGAACCCGCGCCCGCCACAAGACCCCGCTGCCAGCGCTCAGCGAAGCCTTCCTCGCCGCAGCTACCGCGCGCGCAACCCGGAGGCGCCGTCGTCGCACGTTCGCGATCGCGGGCGCATTCGGCGCGCTGACACTCGTCGCGGTGGTCCTCGCCTACCTCGAGCGTCGCGCCGAGCACGAGCGTCGCCACGCGGTCGAGCAAGAGGCCATCGCGGAGCTCGAGCGCGAGCGCGCCGAGGCACGGCGTGCGGAGGCCACCATCGCAGCCGCCTCCCGCGACCTCGCGGGGAGGAACCTGCTCGAGGCGCGAGCCCGGCTGCGCACCGGCTTTGAGAGGGCCGACTCGGTCGAGGCGCGCGCACTCTTCTGGACGCTGCGCGACGAGCCCCTCCTCTTCCGCGGGGATCTCGGGGTCGTCGCGTACGGCGTCGCGCTGTCACCCGACGGGAAGCTCCTCGCCGCAGCCGTTCAGAATGGCTCGATCTACGTCTTCTCGACGAGCACGAGCGCTCTCCGGATCTTGCGCGGCTATTCGGACCAGGCGACGGACGTCGCGTTCTCGAGCGATGGGAAGCTCCTCGCGTCGGCCGGCCTCGATGGAGAGATTCGCCTGTGGGACGTGGCGACCGGCGCGACGAAGGGCGTGCTCGGTCGTCACCGCGGCGCGGCCGGCGGGCTCGCGTTCGGGACGCGCGGGCGGCTCGTGTCGGTCGGACGTCTCGACGGCGAGCTCAAGATTTGGGACGTCGTCGGGAACAAGCTCGTGCGCACCCTCATCGCGGGCGACGGGGCGCACGGCGCAACCTGGAGCCCCGACGGAACGACGATCTACGCGAGCTGCCGCGACAAGCTCGTTCGCCGCTGGAACGTCGAGAACGGCGACGAGCTCCCCGCGCTCTCGGGCAACGAGGACGCCGTACGTGCCGTGGCGGTGAGCCCTGACGGCGCCCTCGTCGCGAGCGCCGGTGCCGATCGAACCGTACGGCTCTGGCGCAGCGCCACCGGCGAGCTCACCTCGACCTTGCAAGGTCACGGTGGCCGCGTCGCAGACGTGTCGTTCTCGGCCGACGGCACGCGCCTCGCGTCGGCGAGCTACGACGGGACCATCCGGCTGTGGGACCCCGCCACCGGCCGCCTCGCGCGCATCCTCGCGGCGCACGAGGGTGGCGTCGCGGCGGCTCGGTTCGGTGCGAAGGGGTCCCTCCTCGCGAGCGGCGGCTTCGACAAAGCCGTTCAGCTCTGGGACATCGAGCGGCCCGGGACGACGGGACCGACCTCGACGGCGAGCGGCACCGTGAGCGGCGTCGCCTTCTCGGCCGATGGCTCGCAGGTCGCATCCGCGAGCGGCGACGGCAAGGTGCGGGTGTGGGACGCGAAGACCGGTGTGCTCGCGACCGAGCTCGCCGCGCATCAGGGCGCCGTCGAGGCTGTCGCGTTCGCGGCAGACGGCACCTTGGCCTCCGCGGGGCTCGATCGTTCCGTCCGGCTCTGGCAGCCGACGAGCAACGCTCCCTCGCGCATTCTCCTCGGTCATGAGCAAGGTGTGTACGGTGTCGACATTGCGCCCGACGGGCTCATAGCGACCGGCGGCGGCGACAAGACCGTCCGGCTCTGGAAGGGCGACGAGACCTCGCGCCTCCTCGTCGGTCACACCGAGGGCGTCTACCGGGTGCGCTTCTCGCCCGACGCGAGGCGCCTCGCCTCGACCAGCGTCGATGGGACGACGCGCTTGTGGAATGTCGCAACCGGCGCCTCGGAGCGCGTGCTCCCGAGCGAGGGGGACCGAAGCTACGGCCTCGCGTTCTTGCCCGACGGGAAGCGGCTCGCGACGGGCGGGTTCGACGGGGCGGTACGCTTCTGGGACATGACGACGGGGCTCGGAGAGCTCTTCGCGAAGCACCCTGGTCGCGTCTACGACCTCGCCTTCACGCTCGACGGACAACGTCTCGCGACGTCGTGCTCGGACGGGATCGCGCGAATCTACGACGTCGCCACGAAGAAGCCGCTCGAGCTGCGCGGACACCGCGGCGAGGTGAACACGGTCGCCTTCACGCCGAGCGGCGAGCTCCTCGCGACGTCGGGAGATGACGGCACCGTGCGCCTGTGGGACACGGTGACTGGGCGCGCGGCGTGGCGTGCCCCCGCGCTTCTGTCTCGACCCGCGCGACTTCTGACGCACCTCGGCTGGCGAATCCTCGACGGCAAAGCGCATCGCGAGGCGTCCGACAGCGCGCTGATGCGGCGTGCCGCGGAGGTGGGGGTCCGCGTCGACGAGGCGCCTCTCGAAGCGGGCGGGACGGCGTGCTTGGTGGGCGTCGACGGCAAGCTCGAGGTCTGGGACCTCGGAAGCGATCGCGTAATCGCCGAGCGACAGGGGTCGTCCGGCGACGAGGTCACGGCGATGCCCGACGGCTGCGCGGTGCGCTCGGGTGGGGCCGTGCGGCTCGTGACGCGTGGCGGCGCGACGAAGGAGCTCGACCTCCAGGGGAACGCGAGCACTCTCGCCTGGGCCGATGCGACGCTCGTCGTCGCGGCCGGCGCAGAGGCAGTCCTGCTCGATGCCTCGGGCACGACGAAGGCGCGGCGGCCGATCCCCGTCGGCGCGACGGCGGTGACGCTCATGACGTTGGCCGTCGGCGACGCGAACCATCGCTACCTCCTCGGGGGCTACGGCGACGGCAACGTCGAGAGTCACGCCGTTGATGAGGGCGCGCCGCTGCTTCCACGAGCCGAGCGCGCCTCCTCGAGCCTCGTCAGCCTCGTTCGCCCCGGCCCGCCCGGGACGTTGTTCGTCGGTCACGCGGACGGGACGCTCGGGCTCGTCGATCTCCGTACCGGGAAGTTGCTCCGCAAGGCCGCGCTCCACGGTCCCATCGCGCACGCGCTGCTCGCCGGCGCGTTCCTGCACGTCGCATCAGGCCTCGGGCACCACATGACGTGGGACGTCTCGACGTTCACGGCCGACGGGTGCGCGCTCCTCGAGGAGCTCTGGCGCGCCATCCCGATCGTCTGGCAGGATGGTCGCATCGTCGAGGCGCCCGCGCCGACCGACCATCGCTGCCGCAAACCGTGACGCGCCGCTGGTTATCGGAGAGGTGGGCCGACGCAGCCACGGCGAGCGAGGTCGCGAGCCGGGCGATTGGCTCCGACGAGGCGTCGTGATAGCCGCGCGGGGTGGATAAGCCGGCAGTGAAGGGCAGCTACGAGCGCGCCTACCACGACGAGGTGCACGGTCGGCTCGGAGACACGCCGCGCTACTACGACCTGAAGGCCAGGCAGGCGGTCGGTGACTACTTCGCCGACGTCGACCCACGAGGCGACGTGTTCGAGTTCGGGCTCGGGCTCGGCAAGAACGTCGCGCGCCTACCCCATGCCTCGGGCTTCGACGTGTCGGAGTACGCGCGCTCGTTCAGCGCGTCGAAGGGCGTGCGCGTGTATGCATCGATGGACGACGTCCCGCGCGGTGCGTTCGACACGGTCCTATGCTCGCACGTCCTCGAGCACGTCGAGCAACCGCTCGCGACGCTCGAGCTCCTGGGGTCCCTTCTTCGTCCGAACGGGCGCCTCGTCGTCGTCCTACCCGCCGAGGAGCACGCGCCCTCAACCCTGACGGTTGACGTCCATCAACACCTCTACGCATGGACGTTCCGCACCATCAACAACCTGCTCGATCGCGCCGGCTTCGAGGTGCTGCACAATCGGTACGTATACCGCACGGCGCAGTTCAAGCTGCGTCACGTCGCGCGGCTCTCGTACCGCTTGTACGACCTTCAGACCCGCGCGCTCGGCAGGCTGCTTGATCGCAAGAACCTCGTCGTGGTCGCGCGCGCCAAGACCGCGCGCTGAGGCCCGTGGGCGAGGCTCAGCGGCGCCGCAGCTTGTACGCGTAGAGGACCCCGACGGGATCGTCGGTCGGAGTCCCGATGGGGCGGTTTCGGAGGAGCTTCTGCACGCACTGCGCCGCCTCGGTCGACACCTTCTGGGCGCGCGTCACCTCGACGCCTTCGGCGCGCCCGCGCTCGCGCACGAGGAACTGTACGTCGAGCCTCCCGGCGTCACCCGAGAGGCCTCCGTGCGTCGAGACGCAGCTCGCCACGCCCTCGCGGGTTCGCTCGAGGGCCGCCTCGAGCTCGCCAATCGTCCCCCCCGTGAGCTTCGGCTTCGAAAGCGAGACCTCAGGAGGCGCGACCGCCTCCTCGGCGTGTGCGGTCACGGCACCGAGGAGGAGCGCAGCGAGGAGCAGAGGGCGCATGACGAGAGGTCCGTCTGGAGAGGTCAGCCCGTGCCGCTCAGCGACCGAGGGCCTCGGCCCGGTTCACGATGCGAGGCGTGAGGAAGATCACGAGCTCGCTGCGAGTGTCGCTCGCGCGTCGGCGCTGAAAGAGCACGCCGAGGACCGGGATGTCGCCGAGGACCGGGATCTGGTCGATGTTGCGACCGGTGTTGCGGCTGTAGATGCCGCCGATGACCGCCGTGTGACCGTCGCGCACGATGAGCTCGGTCTCGGCCTCGCGGCGGAGGATCGTCGGGTCACCGCGCGCCGACGTCTGGTTGAAGTCGGGCTCGTCTCGGTTCACGCGGACGTGCATCGCGATGCTGCCGTCGGCGGTGACATGCGGTTTGACGAGGAGCTGAAGGCGCGCCTCCTGAAAGACCGTCTGCACGCCTTGGGCGCTCACCTGCGAGAATGGGATCAACGTGCCCTGAACGATGCGCGCTTCGTTGTTGTCGAGCGCCAGGATGCGCGGGCTCGACACGACGCGGAGCATGCCAGTCGTCTCGGCCGCAGAGAGACGAACGGCCAGGTTCACGGTGTTGTCGATCGAGCCGAGCGTAAGGCCAAGCGCGCCACCGGCCCCCGTACCGACGGTCGCCGGGAGGTTGACCGCAAAGTTCGGGTTGGCGACGGTGTTGACGCGCGGGGACAAGCCGCCGGTCGGAGTGTTGGGGTCGCTCGCGCCGCCGATGAGCCCGATCGACGACGGGAACGACGTGCCCGTCTCGTTGCCGGTCCCAGGGCTGAAGGCGACGTCTCCACCCCACTGGATGCCGACGTCACGCTTGAACGAGCTCGTCGCCTCGACGATGCGGGCCTCGATGAGGACCTGCGGCGTCTGCGTGTCGAGGGCGCGGATGAGCTCCTCGATGCGGTTCAGGTTGCCGGCGACGTCCTGCGCGATGATCACGTTGGTGCGCGGGTCGACGGTGAGCGAGCCGCGCGGCGAGACCATCTCCTTCGCACGCAGCGCCATTTCGGGCGCGGTCGCGTACGAGACCGGGATGAGGCGAACCTCGAGCGGCTCGAGCTGCAGGCGGCTGCGGAGCTCCTTGATCTTGAGCTCGCGCTCCTGGGCGAGATCGGCGGCGAGCGCGATGCGCACGATGTTGCCACGGCGCTCCATGCCAAGCTTCTTGGCGCGAAGGATGGTCTCGAGCGCTTCGTCCCAGGGGACGTTCTTCATGCGGATCGTCACCGACCCGGTGACGTTGTCCGCCGCGACGATGTTCACGTTACCCACATCTGCCAGGATGCGGAACACGTTGTGAATGTCGGCGTCCTTGAGGTCGAGGTCGACGCGGCGAGCGGCGGGTCGACCGCGACGATCGTCGAGCTGCATCGGCGTACCCGGGAACGCGCCGGCTTGGTCGGGCTCGCTCTTCCACTCGCTCGCGGGCGCACCGGCCTCGGGCGCGAGGGCATCCCCGAACGCGACGAGTGACGCCGGCCCCGCCTCGGGCGAGAGCGTCCGGGTCCGCCGCGCGACGCCGCCGTCGCCGGCGACGCCGGTGAGCGAAGGGTCGTGGACGCCCTTTGCGAACACGTAGTGAAGGCCAGCGCCGAGCTTGACGACGACGCCGGTGGCCTGGGCGTCATGGTCGACGTCGAGGACCACCTTGCCGTCCTTACGGTAGGTGCTGACGGCGTGGACGAGGCCCCCGTAGGCTCCGACGTCGAGCGTTCGGACGAGCGAGTTCGGCACCGCGACGTCGTCGAGCTCGAGCACCGAGCGCGTGGGCGAGCGCCCGAACGTACGGTACGCGGGCGTTCCGCTCAGCTCGAGCACGACGCGATCTTGGGTGTTTCCGCGGTCGAAGTGGACGTCTCGGACGAGCACTTGCGAGCGAGCCTCGGCCGTGGGCTTTTCGCCGCGCGCGGAGGCCGGCCCCGTCTTCTCGGCCGGGACGAGGGCGATGCGGAGGCCCTCGGCGGACGGCTTGATGCGGTAGGTGGCCGGCTGCGTCAGCTGGATGAGGACCCGGGTCGTGAGCGCGCCGTCGGAGCGAAACTCCTGCGTCATCACGCCGCCGACGACGCCCTTCGACTCGGTGATCGCCGCGTCGACCTGACTCGCGGTGGTGTCGCGAAGATCGAGGACGAGCCGTCTCCCGTCCTGCGCGACGTGCGCGGAGTAGACGGGCTCGCTGTCGCTCTTGACGACGACCTCGCTGCCCCCGTCGGCGATCTCGAGCAGCTTCACCGCTGTGATCTGGCAGCGCCCGGGGCGCGCACCGACGTTGGAGCTCAGCGTCGTGGCTGAGAAAACGAGCATTAGGAGGAGAGCGCCGCGTACCAAGGCTCTTCGCGCCGCGCCGATGGATCCGTCCACTTCTGCACGCATACGGTGGTGACGATAGCGAACGGTCCTCGGGTGGGCCTAATTCGTGGTGCGGATCATGCTCGCGCTTCGAGGAATTGCTCGCGGCGTGCGCGGTGTCTCTCGTTCGCGCGCGAGGTTCGCCGAGGTCGGGGGTCGGCCGGGTGTCGGAGCGCGCCGGCGCTGGCCCTCCCTACGCGCTCGGCGTCGCGGTTCTCTGGCCGCGAAAGCACTCGACCCCGCGAGCCACGAGGGCTGCGGGGTCGCGAGGGTCGTCGTGCGACGAGGGCCCGTCAGGTCCCGCCGCGACCGTCCCCCGAGTGGAGGGGCAGGATGCGGGTCGTCCGCGCGATCTGCGGTCGGGCCGGATCCTCGCGGACGAACACGACGTCCATCTCGCGGATGCGGTCGACCTTCCAGTTGAGGGGGACCTCCTGCGCCTCGGTCCCGCCCGTGTTGACGAGCTCGGCCTTGCCGATGAAATCGCCGGGGAGAAGGATCCAACCATAGCCCTTGGGGTCGACGAGCATGGCGCGCTGCGCAGAGCCTCCGATGATGCCGACGAGCTTCATCTCGTCGAGCGCGTACATCGGCGCCTTCACCTTACGACCGATCTCGCGGCTGACCTCGTCGACCGGCTTCACGAACAGGCTCGTGTACTCCCGGTACGGGTCGCGCGACTCATCGGACTCGATGAAATCCGCCTCGGTGAAGACGATCGGAGGAGGCTCGGCGGCCTTCGCCGACGCCGACCCCGATGCCGCCGCGGCCGCCGAGGCGTCGCCAGCGCCGTCGGTCACGACCGGGGCCTCTTCCTCGCAGGCTGGGGTGAAGGTGACGAGGAGCCCGAGGATGATGGAGCGCGTCGCGTTCATGGCCATCACTGTCCACCCGCCGGTGCGGCTGGCGTCTCTGACGCCGGCGGCTGCTGATCCCCGCCTTCGCGGCGGCGCTTCTTGCCGGCCTCACCCTTCGCGAGCGACCGGAACGCGCTCGCGAGGCACTGGACCTCGACGAGCGCCCCCTTGTCCTCCTCGGACATCGTCTTCTTGTCGCCAGCGTCCTTCAGTCGAACGGTGATGTTTTCCATGTTGATGATGCGGTCGACCTGACCGACCCCATAGAAGAACTTCGCCACTTGGTGGAACTTGCCGAAGAGCTTTAGCTCCATCGGAACCTTGGCGTAGAACTCTTCCTTCGACTCCTCGCCGGGCGACCAGCTCGCGAGCGTCGCGCCCGAGGTGGTCGCCACGTTCTGAATGGTCGAGAGAAAACTCGGCATCTCTGCGTCGTCTGGGAGGACCTTCTTCTGCTTCCGCGCCAGGGCCTCAAGGCGAGCTTTCTCGGCGAGGTCCTTGTTGTACTCGCGCTTCGCGGTCTCGGCTTCGTTGAGCTTCGCCTGCTGCTCGGTGAGTTCGCTGTTCTTGCCGTCGATCTGGCTCGAGACGTCCCCGAAGAACACGAAGAAATAGGCCCCCGCGACGAGCACCAAGAAGCCCACCCCGATGCCGAACTTCACGCCGATGGACAGCCCCTCGCCGCTGATCCCGCTCTTCAACTTCGGCGTCGCCATCAGTATTTCACCTTCACTTCGAGCGCGAACTTGATGAGCTCAAGCCGCGTCGTGCCCTCACCGGACTTGTCCTGCGAGCCCTCCTTCAGCTTCACGTCCTCGAAGGAGCGCGAGAGCTTCAGGCGCTGCGCGAACTCGTAGACATCGCCGCCGTCGCGGGCGAGCCCCTCGATGGTGACGACGCGCTGTTCTTCAGTGTAGCTCGTGAGCCAGACGCGCCGCGGATCCCAACTCGCGTTGAAGACCGCGAGCGGGTTGTCCTGGCGTAGCTGGTCGAGGCGGTCCTGCTCGACGGTCGGACCCTTGCCCTTCGTCAAGACCTTCGAGAGCTCGAGGAGCACGCTCGTCGGCCCCTTTCGCGCGAGGTTGAGCTTCGTGATCGCGTCCTGGCGAGCGCGCATCTCCTCGAGGTCCTTCTTCACCTGAGCGTGGTTTTTCACCAGCTCGTTGATGTCGTTGACCTGATTGGAGAGCTGCTCGACCTTCTGCGAGACGCCCGTGAGCTCGTCTTCCTTCGTCTGGTGGAAGAAGAAGAGCCCGACGATCTCGAGCACCACGGCTGCCATGATGAGGAGCAGCCAGCGCTGTGCCCCCTCAGAGGAGGCGCTGCGACGCTCCGAAGCGTTCGGTAACAGGTTGACGCGAATCACGCCCGCTTCTCCTTCGACTTGCGCATCGAAAGCCCGAGCGCGACCGACAGCTGCGAGACGCGCGGGACGAGGATCTGCTGATCGACTTCCTTCTCGATGGGTAAGCGCTCGACGGGCTGCATCACCTCGACGCCGACGCGCGAGCGACGCTCGACTGCGGCCCCGAGCTGCGGCAGGTTCGCCGTGCCGCCCGTCAGGAAGATGCGGGAGATCCTGTCTTCACCGCTCGTCGCGAGGAAGAAGTCGAGCGAGCGCTGGATCTCGCCTGCCACCGTGTCGCAGACCGTGTCGAGGACCTGAAAGACGCGCGCCGGCAGCGCGCTCGCCCCCTGAGGCTGCGACGCCTGCACCTTCATGTCCTCGGCCTGCTCGAAGGGCACCCCGATCTGCTTGACGAGCTGCTCGGTGATGAAGTTGCCGGCGTTCGCGACGTCGCGCGTGAACGCGCTGGCCCCGCGCGAGACGACGTTGATCGACGCCTGGGTCGCGCCGACGTTGATGATCGCGAACGTCTGATCGGGCGGTAAGCCGCGGTTATGCTCGAACAGGTTCTGGATCGTGAACGCGTCGATGTCGACGACGAGCGGCCTCAGCTTCGCTTGCTTCGCGATCTGGACGTAGTCGTTGATCTCGTCGCGCTTGGCCGCGACGAGCAGGATATCCATCTGGCCGGCCTCGGGCCGCCTCCGAAGGATCTCGTAGTCGACGTTGACGTCCTTGATGTCGAAGGGGATGTGATTCTCCGCCTCCCACTGGATCTGCTCGTCGAGCTCCGCGGTCGTCATGATCGGCACCGTGATCTTGCGGCTGATCACCGACTGACCGCTGACGCTGAGCGCGACGTCGCGCTGCTTGATCTTCGCGTCCGTGAAGACTTGTTTCAGGCCCTCGACGACGGCCTGAGAGTTCATGACATGTCTGTCGACGATCGTCTGGGGCTGGAGCGCACAATAGCCCACGCGGAAGAGGGTCAACCCCTTCCTCGACTCTTTCAACTGACAGACCTTGATCGACGTGGCGCCAATGTCGACGCCTACGAGCGGGTTACCCTCCGACATGGCGGGTCGTCCTCCGTGCCCCCGACTTCCATTGCGGGTGCTCGCCACGAAGCTTGGCACCACAATGTCTCGTCGGGCAAAATCCGGGACGGCGTCGGAGCGGATGGAGTAGGAAACCTGCTACCTCGCCGCCCACGACGCGGTCGGTGGCATGGCTCTACCTTCCGGCTCGTCCAAGACACGCATGCCTGCTCTTCTCCGCGCCGCCTTGCTGGCCTTGACCGCGCTCGTGTACGCGAGCGTCGCGGCGGCGAAGGCTCCGGCCGCCGCCGGAGCTCCTTCGAAGCCGGCTGGGCAGATCGTGCACGTGGTGCAAAACGGCCAGTATTTGAGCCTGATCGCGAAGCGCTACCACACGACCTCCGACGCGATCCGAAAGGCGAACGGGCTGACGCAGGGGGCCACCTTGAAGCCCGGCACGACCCTCCACATCCCCGAGACGGCCGAGCACACGAGCTGGCGCGAGCGACACGAGCGCGAGCACCCTCCCGAGCGAGAGAGGGACGACCGAGGAAAGGACCGCCCCGCCGACAAGGACAAGGATGACCGAGGGAGGGACCGTGGCGCCGACCGAGACAAGGACCGAGACAAGGACCGAGACAAGGACCGAGACAAGGACCGAGACAAGGACCGAGACAAGGACCGAGACAAGGACCGAGACAAGGACCGAGACAAGGACCGGGACAAGGACCGCGGCCGGGAGCACGAGTCGGGGAGCAGGAAGGCCGCGCGTGAGCCGGTGGTCACGGCTGCGACGGCGAACGCCGCCAAGTGGGCGAAGCGACCGCCCCGCCCAGGGTACGTCGTGATCTCGCGGCTACGAGACAGCTTTCGCGGCCAGCTACGCTCATCGAACGGGCGCATCGTCGCGAAGTCGGCCGAAAAGGTCGACTGGCTGCTCCGTTCGGAAAAGACCAACGAACAGGCAAAGATCGACCGCCGGCTCGTGCGCTTGCTCGCGCAGGTGAGCGATCACTTCGGCGGCCGTACGCTCGAGGTCGTGAGCGGGTTCCGCCCATTCTCGCCGCGCCAATACACGAAGAACTCACGCCACAACCACGGCGAGGCGGTCGACTTCCGAATCACCGGCGTCCCGAACGTCGCGCTCTACGAGTATTGCCTCACGCTCCCGCAGGTCGGTTGCGGCTTCTACCCGAACAGCGTCTTCGTACACCTCGACGTGCGGGCGCAGAAGACGCGCTGGGTCGATTATTCACGCCCCGGCGAGGCGCCGATTTACCGCCGACCCAAGCCCGCCGTGCCAGGCAAGCCCGCCCACACCACCCCGCCAGGCGTAGGAGACGACGAGGGCGAGGACGAGGACGATCCGGAGCCGGGCGACGACTGACCGACGGGTCAGAGATCTTCGTAGGGGTCGCCGGCCTTCCGGCTCGCGGTGGAGGCCGGGGCGGCAGCCGGCGACCGCGGCGCGACCGGAGCGCGCCTCGCCGCCGTGGCGCTCGCGGAGGCCGTCGCGGTCGGGAGCGCGCCGAGCTCGTATTCGCGTTGAGCCTGCCCGGCCTTGATGTCGGCGGTGTCGTCGGTCTTCTTCCCGGAGCGGAGCGCGACCCAACCGATCGCGGCCGCAAGGCCGACGGCCACGACGACGAGGGCCACCGTGGTGATGGAGCGGCCTCGCTCAGCGGTCGCCGTGGTCGTCGGGGCGGGCGGCGGCATGACGGAGGGCATCGTCGTCGAGGGCATCGTCGCGGACGGCGCCTCGATCGGTGACGAAGCGAACATGCCTGAGGAGCCAAGGGAGGAGGCCGGCCCTGCGAGCCACGGGCTCGCGGAGCTGTGAGCCGCGTTCTCGGACGAGGCGTGTGCGCTCGCGTACGCGCTGACCGGTACGCCGTGAGGGGATGACTCAACGGCAGCGGCGAGCGCCTCGACGGGCGACCTCGCGGCGCTCGACGGCGCGCCCTGAACGAGTGCCGCCGGCGTCGAGGTCAGCGTGGCGAGGAACTGCTCGAGAGGGATGAGCGCACCGGGCGAGGCGAGCTCGCGAGGCGCCGGCCCCCGAGGAAGGCTCGCGCCGCTCGGCAGCGAAGAGGAGGCGCGGACCGCGGTCGCAACAGGCGTCGGATAGAACGACGTCGCCGCGGGGACCGCCGCGGTGGCGGGCGTCGCCGAGGATGGCGGCGGCACCTTCGCGCGCTGAAAGGGCAGCGCGTCATCGAGGTGCGGAGGCGACGTCGACGGAGGAGCGGGCGTCGCGACGAACGGCGGGGGCGCGACCGAAACCCTTACCGGGCCGGTCGCATCCGGATCGCCGGAAGGGCCGGGCGTCGGAGTGCTCCGGTTCGGGTCGTGTGACGCGTCGCTCATGGGGCCGTGCTCTGGCGGCGGAGCCTACCACCGAGACCACGCGAATTCGACTGCGGGCTCAGCGCGACGGGAGCGCGACCTCGACGGCCTGCCCTCGCACGCGCTGCGAGAGGGGCAGCCTCACGCGCCGAACGGCCTCGAGGACGCACGACTCGAGCGCCGGGGGGAGCGGCGGCTCGCGACGAACCTCGGGCCTGACGAGCCGCCCCGCGGCGACGACTCCCCGCACCGCGACGCGCCCGCCCGCGAGCTCGCGTGGGACGCATGCCGCGGCCTGGAGCAGCTGACGTTCGACCTCGGCGACCTGGTCACCGGTGAGCGACCTGTGGACGACCAACGCCGCCGTGCGAGTCTCGGAACTCAATCCTCGTGGGATGGAGCCGCCGCCGTCTGGAGCCGCCGCCGAAGGCTGCTGCGGGTCGCGCTTCCAGTTCTTCTCCCTCGCGTCGTCGTTCTCGTCACCGGCGCCGACGAAGGGCTGCTCGCCGCTCATCGTCTCGGTGAAAGGCTCCGGTTCCTGGGGCTTCAGCTCGACGAGGTCGAGCGCGCCGTCGGCAAGCCAGCCTGGCACCTCGTCGGGATGGGCCTCGAGCCATTCGGTGAGCGCGGCGAGCTCGCGGCGTGCCTCGACGACACGCAACCGTCGATCGAGCGCGGACGGGCTCGTCGGCGCGAGGCGCGAGGCTTCGTTAGCCTGTGCGAGCATCGCGTCGAGGCGCGAGCGCTCCACGACGAGGGCGGCGCGCGCGCGCGCGAGGGGCACGGGGACGGGGGCCTCGTACGCGACCTTCGCGACGCTCGGCGAGACCGCTGCGTGCCCGTGACGGACGCCCAGCCCGATGTGCACCTCGCAGCCCGAGAGGCACGCGAGCGCGACCGGGAGCAAGACGAGGCGGCCGCTCGTGGCCGTCGCGCGGCAGGACGCTGGAGGATGCGACACGCGTCCCCTCGTTACCACATCGTCCTGCGGCACGCGCGCACCAGAGCGCTCGCGGCGCGCCGCTTCGGTGTAGAGTCGCGACGCGATGAGCGGAGCCACGAAGGACCAAGAGCCGGACGCAGGCATCGGCGAAGCCAGCCCGACACGTGACCGCGTGGTGCGGGCGCTGACCGACGACGACACCTTCCGCGTCATGGTGGCGGTGACCTCGCGCACCGTGCGGGGCGCGATCGAGGCACAGCGGGCTCGAGGCGAGACGGCCCGTCACTTCGCCGACCTTTTGACGGGCGCCGTGCTGGTTCGCGAGACGATGGCGCCGCAGTACCGCGTCCAAGCCGTGCTGAAGGGAGCCCGCGGGCGCGGAACGCTGGTCGCCGATGCTCACCCCGATGGTCTGACGCGCGGCCTCGTTCAGGTCTCGGACGACGAGCGCCTGACGCTCGGCGCGGGCGGCTCGCTCCTCATGATGCGCGGCGGCGCGAACCGCATGTACCGAAGCGTCACCGAGCCCCCCGACGGCGGCAGCGTCGCCGAAGCGTTGATGGTGTACTTGCAGACTTCCGAGCAAATCATCAGCGTGACCGCGGTGGGCGCGACGACGCGCGACGACTCGATCGAGCACGCTGGCGGGTACCTCGTGCAGCTCTTGCCCGGGGCGGCGCGCGGCCCCTTGATGGTGATGACGGAGCGCCTCGCGGCCATGCCTCCGATAGGCGAGCTGCTCGCGAGCGTCGGAGGAGACGCCGACGCGCTGCTCGCCGAGCTGCTGTACCTCATGCCCCACACGAAGCTCGGCGACTCCGACGTGAGGCACGGTTGCCTCTGCGACGTGAACGCAGTCCTCGCGAGCCTCGGCACGCTGCCTCGGGAAGAGATCGTCGAGCTCATGAAGGGCGACGAGGTTCTCGAGCTCTCGTGTGATTACTGCCGGACCGAGTACGCGATCCCAACGACGCGCCTCGAGGGGCTGCTCGCGAGGAGCTGACGTCCGTCGTCGTTCGCGCGACGAAGCCGCCCCCAGAGCACAGGGAACTCAAAAAACTCGATGGAGCGCACGGGCCTCGGCTAGCGTCGCGCGCCGTGCGAGCCCTGTGCTGGAGCCCGATCCTGGCCGCGTGTGCCTGCGCCGGCACGCCGGCGGTGACGGTTGGTCCGAGCCCGCCCCGCAGCGAGGCCGCCCCGTCGGTCGCTCGCGCCGCCAGTGCCGAGCAGTATGCGGCGCCGACGGCGCAGAGCACCACGGCGCCCGCCCCGTCATCGGCGACACCGAGCGTCACGCCCGCCACGACGAGCAGCGCCGCGGCACCAGCGCCACCGGCAGTCGCAGCGGCGTCCTTGACGGGAGCTGCCGCGCAGCGCGAGCCCGCCCCGCTGCCGAGCGGGACGACGGTGCTGCACGTCGGAGACTCGATGGCGGACGCACTCGGCAAGGATTTGAAGCCGCTCTTGGAGTCCCTCGGGATCAAGAATGTCCTCCACGCCAAGGAGGCGACGTACATCCCTCAGTGGGCGAGCAAGTACGACATCATGGGCTTCCGTGCGCTGCTCGCCCTGCACACACCCGACCTTGTCATCATCACGCTTGGGGGGAACGAGCTCGCGATGCCGAACCCCGCCGAGCGCGCCGAGCCGATCCGCGAGATCGCGCGCTTCGTCGGCGACCGCCCTTGCCTTTGGCTGGCTGCGCCGCTCTGGCCGAAGGCGCCGAACACGGGCCTGCTCGAGGTGATCAAGGCCAACGTCGCGCCGTGCATCTTCGTCGACACGAACGCCATGCTGAAGCTCGACGTGCTGCCGACCGACGGCATCCACCCGACGATCCCCGAGCGGCGACGCTGGGCGGAGTTCATGGTGCGCTGGCTGCGACACAACCGCGCGCCGAACGGCCCAAAGCCGTGGTCCTTCGTCGCGACGACGTCGCCCCCTCCTTGACATTCATCAAGGACGCAAGCGCTGGGGACGAGCTCCACCGCGGCTACTTGCTGTAATAGCCGCCGCCGTAGAAGCCGCCGCCGCTGCCGCCGTCGTCGCACTCGTCGACCATCACCACGAACACGACGAGCGCGATGACGATCAGCACCGTCATCACCGTCTGCATCGGGCCACCGCCGGGACCGCTCGTCCCGGAGGCTCCGCCGCCCACCGTGATCCCGAACGGCTCGAGCTCGCCCGGGTTCAGCGGGCCACAGAACGAGTAGGTGAGCTCACCCTCGCCGTGCTCGCGGCTCACCTTGCCCATCGACCCGGCGAACTCGGCCGCGTCGACGGTCTCGCCATTGGCGACCTTCCAGTAAAACTCGCCGATCACCTGCTCGACGCGCGCATGGACGGACTGCGACAAGGTGTAGGTCTCGCCGCGGTAAGCGAGGTGCGTCCCCGAGTCCGAGACGTCACCGACTTCGAGCGGAGTGACGAGCGTCCACGCGCCGTTCTCCTCCATGAGCCACCAGTAGCCGACGGTGGCGCCGCCCCAGAGGAGGTACTCGGTCCAGTGGTACCGCTCGCCGTCGACGAAGCACGAGCGCACCATCGAGCCACAGCACACGAGGTTCACGCCGCGCAGCTGCCCCTCGGCCCCGATCGCGATGCGCGGCGGAAACCGGAACTGCGGCGAGCGACCAAGCGCCTGCAGGTGACCCTGACGAATGTCGCTCGGCGTGCCGCAGTACTGGCAAACCATGCGCTCGGAGCGCTCGGAGAGCAGCGGGAGATTTCCGCCGCAGGTCGGACACTCGACGGTCCGTACCGAGGCCGCCGGAGCCTCGAGCGGGACGCCGCTGTCGAGCCGAATGCCGGCGGGGTCGAACTGCTCGCCGACGAACAACACCGGCGGCTCGCGGCCGTCGCCGTAGTCGATGGTCCCGAACGCGCCGCGCGGCCCGCTCAGGTCGGCGTACCGCGTGACGACCTCGGGCTTGGGGATGCCGGTCAGGTTGCCCTGCGCGCTGAGGAGCCGCCGCTGCCCCACCTCCTGCACCACGAAGTGACCGTGCGGCCCGAGATCGATAAGCGCCCCCGGACGCAACGAATCGCTGGGCGGGAGCGGCGGCGGGGCGACCTCGCGCGTCGCGTACCAGCGGCCCTGGGCCGAGGCGATCCACCAGGTCGAGCCGTCCTCTGGGAAGCCGAGCAAGAACTCCTGCCAGGGCGCGCTTGCGGCGCCGACGCGATCGTACTGAGCGCGCCCCTCGACCTCGAAGCGCTTCGGCCCCCAGAACCCGCCACCCCCCACCGCGAACGGAGAGGGCAGCTCGAGCAGGTCGGCCATGCGCCCCTGCGTCATGAGGCCGCGATCGGTGCGCACGACGACGAAGCGACAGAAGCCGCACACCTGCGCACGGGCAGCGCCCAGCTTGAAGGTGATGGGCGCGCCGCAGCTCGGGCACTGCGCTTGTCGGTCGAGCGTCACGGCGCGGCATGTTACACCCGGGTCTCATGGACGAGCGTCGCTATCTGTCGCCTGCGCTCCTCGCGAGCGTGGTCGTGATCGCCACGAGCGGGCTCGTCTATGAGCTGATCGCTGGGACGATGGCGAGCTACGTGCTCGGCGACTCGGTCACGCAGTTCAGCTTCGTCATCGGCCTCTACCTGTTCGCGATGGGGCTCGGGTCCTACGCCTCCAAGCACATCGAGCGGGACCTGCTGCAGCGCTTCGTCGAGATCGAGCTTACGATCGCGCTGGTCGGCGGCTTCTCGGCGCCGCTGCTCTTCACCGTCTACACCTCGTTTGGTGCGTTCCGAGCCGCCCTCTACATCACGGTGACGCTGGTGGGCATGCTCGTCGGGCTCGAGATCCCGCTGCTCATCCGGCTGCTCGAGTACAAGCTCGCGCTGAAGGATCTCCTCGCGAGAGTGCTGTCGCTCGACTACGTCGGCGCGCTCTTCGCGAGCCTCCTGTTCCCGCTCGTCCTCCTGCCGAAGCTCGGGATCCACAACACGAGCATGCTGATCGGCCTGTTGAACGCGCTGGTAGCGCTCGGCGCGACCTTCCTCTTCCCGCTCGAACACGGTCGCGGGCTACGCATGCGCGTCCAATGCGTGCTCGTCGCGCTGGGGCTCGTCGTCGGTCTCGTCGCCTTCGACCGACATGCACTCCGCGGCGAGGCGACCTACTTCGGAGCGCCGATCGTCTACGCGACCCAGTCATCGTACCAGCGGCTCGTCATCACGCAGACGCGTCACACGACGCGCCTGTTCTTGAACGGCCAGCTGCAGTTCAGCTCGGACGACGAGCATCGCTACCACGAGACGCTCGTCCATCCGGCGGTCGCGGCCCTCGGGCACGCGCCGAAACACGCGCTCGTCCTCGGGGGCGGGGATGGGCTCGCCGTGCGTGAGCTCCTCCGCTACCCGGAGCTCGAGCGGGTCACGCTCGTCGACCTCGACCCAGCCGTGACGGGCGTGTTCCGCACCGTGACGCTCGCGCGCACGCTGAACGGAGGAGCGCTCGACGATCCGCGCGTGACGGTGCGAAACGAGGACGCGTTCGCCTACCTCGAGGGGTGCAAGGACAGCTTCGATCTCGCGCTCGTCGACTTTCCCGATCCAGGCAATTACGCGGTCGGCAAGCTCTACACGCTGACTTTTTACCAGCGGCTGCGACAGCGCCTCTCAACCCGCGGGATCGCGGTCGTTCAGACGACATCGCCTTACTTCGCGCGGCGCTCGTTCTGGATGGCTGCCGAGACGATCGCCGCCGCAGACTTCGCGATCCATCCCATGCACGTCCACGTGCCGAGCTTTGGAGAGTGGGGCTTCGTGCTCGCAGGGCCACCAGGCTTCGCGCCGCCGACGACGCTGCTCGTCCCCGAGGGGGGCCTCCGCTACCTCGACGAGCGCGAGCTCGCGGGCCTCTTCCGCTTTCCACGCGACATGGAGCGCGTCTCGGTCGGGGTGAACCGCTTGAACGATCAGCAGCTCGTCTCGATCTACACCGAGGAGTGGGACCATTGGCAACGGTGACGCGGCGCGACCTGCTCGCCGCCATCGGCGCGGGCTGGCTCGTGGACGCGAGCGTGCCCTCAGCGCGCCAGTTCACGGGGCGCATCGTCGGCGCGAATCACCGGGTCGGGCACCTGCTCCGCGACGGAGCGTCGCTCGTTCCCGACGGCGAGCCAGAGCGGGCCGACATCGTCGTCGTCGGCAGCGGCGTGAGCGGCGCGAGCGCGGCGTGGCGCCTAGGCGGGGCCGGCATCGAGGTGTTGATGCTCGAGCTCGAAGCGTTCCCTGGCGGCACGAGCGCGTGGAGCGAGGACGGCGTCGTGCCACACCCGTGGGGAGCGCACTACCTCCCCGCCCCAAACCCTTCCGCGCGCGCAACGCTGCGCTTGCTCGAGGAGCTCGGGGCCGTCACGGGCTACGCGAACGACGGGGCACCGACCTTCCGCGAGGAGCTGCTCTGCCATGCGCCCGACGAGCGGCTCTTCTTTCGCGGGGAGTGGCACCCGAGCCTCGTCCCCCTCGCTGCGCTCGACGCCGGGGAGCGCGCCGAGTTCGAGCGGTTTCAGCAGGTGCGCGCACGGCTCCGTGACCTCGTAGGGCGCGACGGGAAGCCCGCCTTCACGATCCCGCTCGTCGGCTCATCGCGCGATCCCGAGCTGCTGGCGCTCGACCGTATGACGATGGCGGCGTGGCTCGAGCGCGAGGGGTTTCGCTCGCCGTTCCTGCGTTGGTACGTCGAGTACGCGACGCTCGACGATTTTGGGTCGACGCTCGACGACGTCTCCGCGTGGGCCGGTCTCCACTATTTTGCGGCACGCAAGCTCGAGACCGAGCAGCTCCGCGGCAGCCACTACCTCGTATGGCCCGAGGGCAACGGGCGGCTCGTCCGCCACCTGCTCGACAAGATGCACGGCCGCCGCGAAGCCCGCGCGCTCGTGCTCGCCATCGAGCCGCGGCCGGGAGACGTCATCGTCCACGCGCTCGACCTCTCGGGCGATCGTCCGCGGCGGCGAACCATCCGTGCGCGCGGCGTCGTCCTCGCAGTACCCGGGTTCGTCGCGCGCCGACTCTTGCCTCCTGCGCTCGCGGCGCGGGTCGTGCGGCGTACCGCCTCGCCCTGGCTCGTCGCGAACCTTCACGTCAAGCGACCGCTCGAGCCCAACCGTGCTTGGGACTCCGTGCTCTACCGAGGGGCCGGACTCGGCTACGTCGACTCGGGACATCAGCGCACCGAACCTCGCGAAGACACGATCTTTACCTACTTTCGCGCGTTCGGCGACGCCGACGTCGAGGGCACGCGCGCACGGCTCGTGAGCGAGCGCTGGGCATCGCTCGCGGCGGACGTGCTGCTCGATCTCGCACCCGCGCACCCGGACCTCGCCGAGACGACGAGCCGCCTCGATGTGATGGTGTGGGGGCACGCCATGCCGCGCCCGCGCCCTGGGTTTCTCACCGAAGATGGAGTCGCGCCCTTCGAGCCGACGCCGCTCCTCGATGCGCGCGTCGCCTGGGCCCACGTCGACCGCACGGGGTACGCGCTCTTCGAGGAGGCTAACGCTCACGGGGTGCGCGCGGCCGAGGCGCTCGCCGAGAACCTCTCGGCCGAGATCGGGGCGAGCTGGCTCTGACCTGCTCTCAGGCGACCTTGATCGTCGCGCTCCCTTCGGCCGCTCCCTTGAGCTGAGCGACGAAGATCTCGTACGTCCCCTTCTGGACCGAGAACGTCACCGGCGGGGGGCTCTGCGGCTCACCCGTCGGCAGCTCCCGCATGACGCGCTCGAGGATGATCTGCCCGCTCGGTGAGCGGACGCGCACTTGCCAGGGCGGCGAGGCATCGGCGTAGGTACGAAAGATGAGCCGCGCCATCTTGTTCGGGGCGAGCTCGTTCAGCGACTGACAGAGGATCTCGATGTCGCCTTGGCTCTCGATGGTCGCAGACATGCCTTGCCCCATTAGCTGACGACGAGCTTCGCGGAGCCCTCGACTTGTCCGTACAGCTCCTTGATGTGGACCTGATACGTGCCGGCCGCGGCAACGAGGAAAGTGACGGGAGCGCCGCTCTGCGGAGAGCCCGTGGGCAGCTCGCGAATGACGCGGTCGAGGATGATCGTACCGTCGGGCGCGCGCACCTTGATGGTGACGGGCGGCGTGACGTCATCCCACGCGCGGAAGATGAGCTTCGCCGTCATCCCGGGCGCCAACGCGCCGGGGTCCTGGCAAATGCTCTCGATCCCTCCAGAGTAATCGACCTTGGCTGGCACGACGTCTGGGGGAGTGTAGGCCAAACTTCGTCAGCGTTGCGAATTCTCGTCTTGCTGCGCGGGTGTCCAGCGAAGGCGAGGCTTGCGGGCGGCGCGCGCTTCGTCGAGGCGTCCCAGCCTCGGCAAGTGCGGCGCGGTCTTCACGACCTCGGGGGCGGTCGAGGCCTCCGCGACGATGGTCTTCAAGGCTGCCACGAACTCGTCGAGCGTCTGCTTCGTCTCGTTCTCGGTCGGCTCGATCATGAGCGCGCCCTTCACGACCAGCGGGAAGTACACCGTCGGCGAGTGGAAGCCGTGGTCGAGCAGGCGCTTTGCGACGTCGAGCGTCTTGACCCCCGTGGTGCGCTCGAGCGTCTCGTCCGAGAGGACGACCTCATGCATGCAGGGCTGCGTGGTCGCGACGTCGAGCGTGTCCTTCAGCTGCGACCAGAGGTAGCGCGCGTTGAGGACAGCGAGCTGCGACGCCAGCGAGAGCCCCTCGGCCCCCATCTCGCGCATGTACGTGTATGCGCGGATGAACATGCCGAAATTGCCCTGGAATGCGCGCACGCGCCCGATGCTCTGGGGTCGATCGTGCTCGAGGCGGTAGCGCCCGTCGGCGCGCACCAGCACCGGCGTCGGAGCGAAGGGCGAGAGGCTCGCCTTGAAGCAGATGGGGCCCGCGCCCGGACCGCCTCCGCCGTGCGGAGTCGTGAACGTCTTGTGCAGGTTGATGTGCACGACGTCGACGCCGAGATCGCCGGGGCGCACCTGGCCCATGATCGCGTTGGTGTTGGCGCCGTCGCCGTAGACGAGGCCGCCGCGGGCGTGGATGAGTTTCGTGATTTCGGGCAGGTGAGTCTCGAAGAGCCCGAGCGTGTTCGGGTTCGTGATCATCAGGCCGCAGACGTCATCACCGCCCTCGCGCTCGATGATCCGCAGCACGTCTTCGGGGTGGACGAGGCCGTCGTCGCTCTTCGGGATCTTGATCGCCTCGAGGCCGGTGAGCGCGCAGGTGGCGGGGTTCGTGCCGTGGGCGCTCTCGGGGATGAAGACCTTGCGAGGCGAGCGGCCTTGCGCGCGATGATACGCGCGGATCAGCATGACGCCCGTGAGCTCGCCTTGTGCGCCCGCGGCCGGCGAGAGCGCGCAGTCGTCCATGCCCGTGACCTCGCACAGCATGCGGGAGAGGCGCCACATCACCTCGAGGCTGCCCTGCGCGTAAGCGTCCGGGCAGAGCGGATGAAGCGCGAGGAACTCCGACTGCCGCGCGGCCCACTCGTTGACCTTTGGGTTGTATTTCATCGTGCAGGAGCCAAGCGGATACATCTGCGTGTCGATGCAGAAGTTCTGCTGCGAGAGCCGCACGAAATGCCGAAAGACCTCGGGCTCGCTGACCTCGGGGAGCCCCGCCGGCGTTTGCCGCGCGAGCCCACCGAAGGCCGTCGCGGGATCGACCCGCGGAACGTCGAGCGGCGGCAGCGAGGCACCGCTTCGGCCTGGAGAGCCACGCTCGAAGATGGGCGGCTCGTCGAACTGAAGTCCACGATCGGCAGGCATGGCGCTCACTCCGAAGGCGACGCCGGAGCTTCAGGCGCGCCTCCCTCGCTGTTGCCCTTGTCCCAGTCCCCTCCACCCACGTCGGTCGCGCCCGCGCCGCCGATCGAGCTGATGTCGGGCTTCACGTTGCGCTGCTTCAGCGCGACCCACTCGATGCCGACTTCGTCGTTGCCGCGCCCCATCTCGCCCTTCAGGACGTCGTCGACGTTGTCCCCTTCGGGCCGGGAGTAGACGAAGAAGCCCTTGCCGGAGCGCTTCGAGTTCGGCCCGACGAGGCCGTCCTTGTACTCCTCCCAGTCGAAGCGGAGCACGTTGCCGCTCGCGTTGCCCTGAAGCTTGCCCCACTCGCCCTTCAACGGACGCAGCCATCGGCCCTGAACGAGGCCGCCCTCCGTCACTAGGTGGAGGTTGCCGAAGAGCGGGTTGAAGTAGACGCCGTCCCATGAACCGCCGTCGGGCATCGAGCCCTGCTGCACGTTGGCGAGGCGAGCCTCCGGGGCCTTGGGTCCGCACGCGACCAGCGCCGGCGACGCCGCGAGCGCCGCGACGAGGGTGAGCTTGCGAGCGATGCTGAACATGGCTGGCAGCCTAGCTCCCTTGCGCGAACGGCGCTAGCCGCGCGAGCGGTCGACGAGCGTGGGCGCGACGCTGGAACCGACGTAGGATGCTCGGGTGACGGATTCGAGTCGGCTCGCGGCGGTGGTCGGTGGCAAGGCGCTGTCGAAGGACGAGGCGCGCGCGCTCTGGCAGCGCTTCAGCGAGTACATGGACGCGAACCGCAACGACTTCGACGGCTTCGCGAAGCGCGAGGGATTTGCTCACGCTTCAGTCGCCGCGAATGGAGGCATCGCGACGCTGACGCTCTCGAGCGAACCCGTCGCCGCCATGCCGAGAAGCTCTGGGCGGAGCGGCTCCCCGAAGAGCGGCGGACCTTCGCGAAAGCGCCGCTCCTCGTAAGCTCACGGCCTCTCGCGGCGGCGCTCGAGGAACTCCGCGACCAGCTCGTCCAGGCGACGACCAGGTGCATGGCGCGCACCGAGCATCGGCCCCGGGAACGGCATGCGTGCCTCGGAGGAGGCGAGGGTCGATGGCGCGACCTCGGCGACGACCACCACGGGCGGCGGGGTGGGGCCGAAGCCGCCGCGCAGCGTGTGGGGCGAAGCCGCGTCCTGCAGGCGAATCGCCGGGCCCGGGTCGAGCCCGGGCGGCGGGCTAGGCGTCGGACCAGCAGGCTGCGGCGCCCCGCCCGGTTCGCTCGGGGGTGGGCTCGGCGTCTCGGCGCTCGGCAGCGTCGAGGCTATCGCTTGCGGTAGCGGAGGGGCGACGGGCGAGGCCTCGGGGCCAGCGCGGTCCGAGCCGTCCGACGACGGGGCGGCCGGGTCTCTCGGCGCGCTCGGGCGCGTCGCCACGAATCGGTAGCCGCCGCGGTCGTCCTCCTCGACGTACGCCGCGTCGATCGAGCGATCGAAGTCTCCGTCACGAAGCGACGCAACCACGCGGCGGTGCTGGTCCTTCATCTGCTGACGAACGAGCTCGCTGGGCGCGTCGTCGCCGAGGTCCGCGTACGACGCGCGCTCGGTGTGCACGATGCGGCCGCCGTCGGCGAAGAGGTGAGTGGTCAGTTGCCTACGGCGGGGCCCGAGGTCTTCGGTCTGGACGTGAAAGGTCGCGCCGCGGTGTGCGACGTTGTCATTGAAGCCGAGGAGCGGGCCGCGCACGGACATCTCGAGTGAGGGGAGGCCTGTCCGTTACTGGAGGCAGCGCTCCAGCTCGTCGACGCTGGGCGCTTTGATGCCGCAGTCGACTTGAGCTCGGGTAAGGCGGAGCTCACAATCCGCGGCGTCGCGGGCATGCTCGTCGGTCGCGCGCGCACGCTCGAGCGCCGACGCGATCTCTTCAGGGCGGCGCGGCCCCTCGCGCTGCCAGAGCGTGTGCTCCAGATAGCGATCGACGAGCGACGAGCAATCCTCCGCGCTCGGTCGCGGCGCGACGCGAGCGGCAACCCGCTTGACCACGACGGTACCGAGCACCAGGGCCACCACCGCAGCGGCGGCGAGCGCGTGACGCCTCGCGGGCTCGGCGCTCTCCGTCACTGCAGGCATCGATCGAGCGCCTCGGCGGTGGTCGCCTCCTTGACGCAGGACAGCGCCGAGTCGGTGATTCGCTTGCCGACACACCCGTCGAGGATGGCCTTGCCCTTGGCGGCCCGAGCCTCGGCGACCGCGCGCTCGATCTCCTGCGGGTTCGTCACCTTCGTCGCGACGAGCGCGACCTCGGCGCTGCGGCGAAAGATAAGCTCGCACTCTTGCTCGGTCGCAGGGTGTCCGCAGGCGGAAAGGACCACGGCGAGGCCGCCGACGACGAGGACGAATCGAGCGCGCACGATCGACGGAATCTTGGCGCAATTGTGGACCCTTGTACAGGCTCGGGTACATTAAGGTCGTGGGTTCGGACAAGGGCGGCCGCGATGGCTCACCGCCGCGCTCGGACGACGTTCCCGAGCCGCGTCCGAGCAAGCGCGGCCCGGGCCCTGCCAGGCGTCGGCCGACCGTCTCACGCCCCCCCGCGAAGGCGCTGCCGCGCGAACGCCGACGGCTCACCCCAGAGGATTACCTCGCCCACGCGATGCAGGCGAAGAGCGCGGCCGCGCGCGCTAGCTGGGCGGAGCGTGGCCTCGCGCACCGCGGCGGGCTCGATCGCACGACCAAAGCGATGCTGCTGCGGCAGCTCTACCTCGCGTTCTATACGAGCGGTCACTTCGAGCGCGCGCACGAGATCGCGTCCTCGGCGATCGGGCTCGGCGTGCTCGAGGACGTCGTGCAACAAGACTGCGCCCGCGCGAAGCTCGCAGGCGGCGACGCAGACGCGGCGATCGGCCACCTGCGACTTGCTGCGCGTCAAGCCCCGCCCTCGCGGCGTGCCTTCCACGCCTGGACGCTCGGGTGCGTACTGTTTCTCGAGCGACGCTACGACGACGCTGCCGCCGCGCTGATCCGCGCCGCTCGCTGGGGCACCCGAGACAAACCGCTCTACCAAGCCCACGCCGCGCTCGCGAAGCTCGCGTCGGGCCTCCGAGTGCGAAACGTCTCGCAGCTCATCGCACGCCTCGAGGGTTGCCCTGCGGGTCAGGGCTACGGCCGCTTCGTGCTCGGCCACCTCGCCGTGCACGCAGGGCGGCACGACGACGCCGAAGCCTGGCTCTCGAGCTTCGTCGAGCGCACGACTCGCGGACACGCGGCGATGGCGATCGCGCTCGAGGGCGAGGTCGCGATGGCACGGGCGACGCTCGCGGCGCTCCGCAAAGCCGGCTGATGGTGATCCTGAACGGGGTTTGGGGCTAGGCTGCGGGCGTCGCGCCCTCGAAAGAGTCCATTATGGGAGAGCTCCTCAGTCACATCGGCGCCGCCTTCGTCGGCGGCTTGATCCTAAACATCATGCCGTGCGTGCTGCCGGTGCTCACGATGAAGGTGTTCCACGTCGTGAAGAAGGCGAACGAGGACCCCGCGTCGAACCAGAAGCACGGCCTCGCCTACGCGGCGGGCGTGATCGCGACCTTCATCGCCTTCGCGCTGATCGTCATCGGCCTGCGCGCCTTCCTCGGGCTCCAGTTCCAGTGGGGGCAGCAGTACTCGAAGCCGCAGTTCCTTAGCGCCGTCGTGGTGCTGATGTACGTCTTCGGGCTCAACGCCCTCGGCGTCTTCGAGATCACCATCGGCATGGGCGGCGGCTCGGCGCGCGACGGTTACGCGGGCTCGTTCGTGAACGGCATCGTGGCCTCGGTGATGTCGACGCCGTGCTCCGCGCCATTCCTCGGCGCGGCCGCGACCTACGCGCTCGGGGCGAACTCGGCGTGGTGGCAGACGTTCCTGATGTTCACGTTCATCGGCATCGGCCTCGCCTTTCCGTTCGTGCTCATCACCTACGTTCCAGCGGCGAGCAAGGTGCTGCCGAAGCCGGGTGAATGGATGGAGAGCTTCAAGCAGTTGATGGGCTTCACGCTGCTCGGCGCCGCGGCGTACTACTACCGATCGCTGCAGAAGCAGGTCACCATCGACGGCTCGAACTCCTTCCTGTTCTTCCTGCTCGCCCTAGGGCTCGCGCTCTGGGCCTCGCAGAAATTCGGAGGCTTCGAGCACGGCGCCGGCCGCCGCTGGGCGGTGCGGTTGGCGTCGCTCGCTGGCGCGATCGTGGTCGGCGTGGTGCTCCTCGACTTCACGCCGCCCGCCAGGCCGAAGATGGCGTTCGCCGCCCCGTGCAAGGACGGCGGAGCGCCGACCGCGAGCATGGAGATCGCCCCGGTCGTCGAGGACGGCCACATCAAGTGGACCGAGTTCGATCAGGTGCAGCTCGATGCGGAGCTCGCCCGTGGACGCCCGGTCTTCCTCGATTTCACCGCCGATTGGTGCGTCAACTGCAAGACGAACGACAAGCTCTTCATCGAGGTCGACGCGATCCGCGAGCTTCTCACCAAGTCGAAGATCCTCCCCATGAAGGTCGACCTCACGACCGACGAGGCGCAGGAAGCGATGAAGCCGCTGATGGACAAGCTCGGGCGAGCGGCGATCCCGATCTACGTCGTGTACTACCCCGACAAGACGTACGACCTCCTGCCCGAGTCGATCACCACGGAGATGCTCTCGACGGCGCTCCGCAAGGCGAGCGCCATGCACCCACCCGAGAGCTTCCGTCCGCTCGTGCGAGCCGCCCCCGAGGTCACGGTGCGGGTCGGCGGCGGTGCCCCGGCATCGGCGTCGGCCAACGCGGCATCGTCGGCATCGGCGAAGGTGACGCCATGAGGTGGGCGCGCGCCCCTGCGCTCCTCGGGCTCGCGGGGTGCACGAAGGACCAGGGACGCGTGTTCTTCGGCATCGCCAGCGAGTTCCGCGCAGGCATCGATCTCGACCGCCTCGACGTGACGATCGACGATGGCGACGGCACGCGCACCGAGAGCCTGCCGCTCGGGACCGACAAAGGCGAGGTCGCCTTCCCGCACGACGTCGAGGTCGGGCCTCTCGATGACGGAAAGCGCGTCTCGGTGAACCTGCGAGGCTTCGCGCTGCCCGACAACCTCCTCATCGAGCGCGCCGCCGGGACGACGATTCGAGGCGGCAGCGACCTGCTCTACCGGATGACGCTCGAGAGCAAGTGCCGCTACGCGATCCCGGGTTCCTTCGGCGTCGAGCCCTGCGAGACCGGGACCTGCATCGCGGGCGTGTGCCAGGACCCGTTCATCCCACCCGAAGCGCTCGAGCCGTACGACCCGAAGTGGCCCGACAGCGTCGGTGACATCTGCAAGCCGGTCGACGCGGGCCCGCCCTCGGTGACGCTCGGTCTCGGCCAGAGCGACTATCTCCCCGCGAAGGACGGCGACTTTGCGCAGGTCGAGGCTGGCCCTCAGGGCGGCTTTCACATCTGGGTGTCGGTGCGCACGAAGAACCTGCGCCGCTCGGGCTCGACCACCGAGCTGTCGGGCGAGATCCCCGAAATCGGCCTCACAATCGATCCGCTTAAGGTGATTTTCACGCTCGTTCCGGACGAAGGCGGCTACTGCAAGCTGTACGGGCTTCGCTTTCAGCTCATGCTCGGCACGCTCGACGAGGCGCAGCCCCTGCTCGGCAAGGAGCTGAAGGTGTTCGGGACCGTCACCGACAAGGACGGCGCGAGCGCGAAGGGAGAGCGGCTCGTGAAGCTCTCCAGCGACATCAAGTGACGGGCGGCTCGATGCGCCCGAACGCATCGACGCCTCACGGAGCACAGCCCTCGGGCCACTTGGCTCGAGTCGTGAGGTCGATGCGCATCGATGTCGACGCACCACCGCGGATGGCGCTAAGCTCCCACCTATGCTTGGCCGTCGAATCCACACCTTTGGGACCCTCGCCTTCTCCGCCGCCCTCCTTGGCATCACCCTGTCCGTCGCCTGCGGAGGCGACGACTCGGACACCAACACCGTGTCCGGCGCCGTCACGTCGAACGCCTCGGCCCAGAGCGCGGACTCCTCCAGCTCCTTGTCGGGCTCCGGCGGCAGCACGCTGCAGTTCATGGACGGTCCGATGACCGGCACCGGCACCGGCGGCGACATGTCGATGGCGAGCTCGAGCTCGGGCATGGGCGAGGGCGGCACCGGCACCGCGACGTATTCGAAGGACTTCGTCGTCGCAGGCACGGCCATGACCGATTCCGTCCAGGTCTACGACGTCGCGGTCGACGGCCTTGGCAACATCGTGGTGGCCGGCTCGTTGCGCGGCACGATCGACTTCGACGGCGCAGGCGCGACGCCCCCCGTCTCGTCTCAAGGAAACACGGACTTCAACGCCTTCGTCGCGAAGTTCGACAAGGACGGCGTCTTGATGTGGATCAAGGTAGCCGGCGCCAACGATCCCCAGACGGCAAACTCGGTCGCCATCGACAAGGACAACCGCGTGGGCGTCTGCGGCACCTTCCGCGGCTCGGTGAACTGGGGCGGGAACCAGCTGACCGTTCAGGATAACCAGTACACCGACGCATACGCCGTCGTGTTCGATGCGGCGGGCGCGCACGTCGCGAGCCAGCGCTACGGAGCGAACAGCCTCGGCAAGAGCGATCTCTGCAGCGGCGCCGCGTTCGACCCGACGGGAAACCTCGTCATCACGGGCCAGTTCCAAGGCTCGATGAACTTTGGCGCGACAACCGTCGGCGACAACAACGGGGACTTCAAGATCTACCTCGCCAAGCTCACGCCCAACGCCGCCACCAAGGGCTTCACCGAGGTGTTCGCGAAGGCCTTCGCCTCCCCGGGCGTCACGACGATGGGCCTGACGGTCGCGGTCGACGCGACCGGCGACATCGCTCTAGGCGGATTCTCAGAGAGCGCCATCAGCTTCGGTCTTCCATCGCTGACGCCAAAGTACCCGGACATCAAGCAGGCGGTGGTCGCGCGCTTCGACTCCGACGGCAAGACGAAGTTCCAGCGCATGCTCCACAGCGAGGGCGAGTCGCAGGTGAACTCGGTCGCGTTCCACACGAACGGCGACCTCCTCGTCGGCGGCGTGTTCAAGACGTCGATCGACCT
>VGRJ01000018.1 GCA_016875405.1 Deltaproteobacteria bacterium
TCTACTGTTTCGAGCAGTGAGGCTCTCTCAAAGGCCGCTCGGGATTGGCATCGGCCACACCGAGGTCGGCGCGCCGCCATCGACCGCGAGCACCTGGCCCGTCACGTAGGCGCTCGCCGGTGACGCGAGGTAGAGCACCGCGGCCGCGATGTCCTCCGCTTCGCCGAGGCGCGCGAGCGGCGTGCGCGCGATCATGCCGCCTTCGAGCTCGGGGATCGCCGTGACGAACGCCAGCGCTTCGGTGCGCGTCGCGCCGGCGGCGACCGCGTTGACGCGGATCTTCGGCGCCCACTCGTGGGCCAGGAGGCGCGTCACGTGGTCGAGCGCCGCCTTCGCTGCGCCGTAGGCGACGAATCCCGAGTCCACGCGGTGGGACATCGCGCTCGAGATGTTGACGATCGCGCCGCTGCGTTCGGCGAGGCTCGGCGCGAGCGCACGGCACAGGTGAAAGGCGGAGGTGACGTTGAACTGGAAAGCGGCTGCGAGATCGGCGTCGCTCGTCGCGAGGGCGATGGTCGGCGGCGTGCCTCCGGCCACGTTGACGAGCACGTCGACCCCGCCAAGCTCGAGGGCGCCACGCGCGAGGGCGTCGAGCGCCGCGCCGTCGGTCACGTCCGTCGGCACCGCGTGGGCCTCGGCACCGAGGGCCCGCACCTCGCGCGCGACCGCCTCGAGTCGCTCCTGGCCACGCGCCGCGAGGACGACGCGCGCTCCCGACTCGGCGAGGGCCAGCGCCGAGGCGCGACCGATGCCGCTCGAGGCGCCCGTCACCACCGCGAGCTTCCCATCCAACCTGAACCGCTCGAGCACCATGGGACGAACCATACATGAGGGGTTGGTGCTCTGCCCGCGCAGGCCTTCTTCTGGGGCCCTCGATCGGCTAGGCTGACGCCGCCATGAAGCGCTCGTCCGCGACGCTCGTCACCCTCGTCGCCTCGCTCGCCGTGTCGCGCCTCGCGCCCGCTGCGGAGATCAAGGCCGTGAACCCCACTTGTCAGAACGCGTACGCCGTCCTCGGCTGGTCGCGCTTCGATGTGCAGGAGGCCGACGCGCTCGCCAAGCTCGCCGACGCGCGCCTCCGCAAGGGAAAGGTTCAGGAGGCGATGGGCGACCCGTGCGGTGCGTTCCAGACGTACCAGGCAATCGCCGCGCTCGCCGAGCGGGGGGTCGATCCCGCGAAGGTCGAAGAGTCGCGTGCTCGCATCGCCTCGCTCGAGCCGTCGCTGCGCTCGAAGGTCACCGTACGCGCCGAGCTCGTGACGGGGCCCGAGAAGACGGCGCCTGCCGCTGACAAGGACGTCATCCTCTCGCTCGATGGCGCGCGCGTGACGGGGCCGACCCTCACGGTGGCGCCTGGGAGTCACAGCCTCAGCATCGCCGTCAAGGGCTACAAGCCGCACCTCGAGACGCTCGCGGTGTGCAACCAGACGCCGCTCGTCGAGGTGGTGCTGCAGCGCGAGGAGTCGACGCTCGCGGCACCCGCGCCTGCCGCGTCGAGCGGAAAGCCAGCGGCCGACACCGACGACGATGACGACGACGACGACGGCGAGAAGCCGTCTGCGCCCGCCGCCTCGTCAGGGGCGACCGCTTCGGCCGCGACCTCCGGAGGCGCCGCGACCCCGGCGGCCGAGCCGGCGAGCCCGACCGGTCTCGTCCTTCGCGGGACATCGGCGCAGCGGCGTGAACTCTCGAAGTGGTCGATCGCGGCCAACGATCACCAGAAAGCCGCGGATTTCTGGGCGATGTCGAAGAAGCTGCCGTGGATCAAGGTCGGCTGGGTCCTCGGTCGAAGGCGTCAGTTGCAGCAGGTCGAGTCGGTGTCGCCGGGCGATCGAAACCACGTGAACTTTCGGCAATACCGGGTAAAGGGGCAGGACGGCGCGTACGCGTACGTCGCCAACTGCGGGACCGGAACGACCTGCAACACGATCGCCAAGTCGTTCTACTTCATGTACCGCGGCGTCGGCGTGCCCCAGGTCGAGTGTGCGGCGCTGCCCGACGTGCTCGAAGCGCCGATGGCTCCCGAGATCCCGATCCCGACGCCCGAAGAGATCGCGCAGCGCGACGCCGAGTACGCCGCGATGAGTGCTGGCAGCGACGACGACGACGACGACAAGCCATCGGATTCGAAGGCCGACGACAAGGGCGACGACGACGACGACGATGACGACTGAGACTCCTCGATCGCGGCGACCTCGAGCGCTGTTCGCGTGGGCGACGGCGGGCCTCACATGGCTCGGCGCGCTCGCTGCGGCGACGCTCGCGACGGCAGCCCCTCCCGTGTGCAAGGACGGCAAGGTCGCCGTCGATGGCGGATGTTGCTGGCCCGAGCAGCGCTTCGTGAGCGGTCGCTGCGACGGCCCGCCGCGCTGTCCTTCCGGTCGGATCTCGTCGAAGGGGGACTGCCTCTCGCGAGCTGGCTACGCAGAGGCGCTCGGTGCCGTGTGTGCCAAGCTCGAGCTCGGCGTCGCGGCACGACCGCCGGAGGATCCCGCGCGCCGCGCCTGCGATGAGCTCGCCAGCATGCTCGGCGACGCAGAGCCTGGTTGGACGATGGCGTGCGACAAGGGGGACGCGGCGGCGTGTCTCCTCCTCGGCGGCGCCAGGCAGGGCTACCGAACTGCGAGCACGAAGCTCGAGCTTTGGGTGGCGCGTTGCCCCTCCAATGACTGCAACGGGGTGAGGCGGAGCGCGGAGCGGCTCGGCTTCGCGGGGACGAAGCTCGATCCGGTGGGCGCGAAGAAGAGCTTCGAGCGCGCGTGCAAGGAGGGCGCGTTCGCGGCGTGCGCCGAGCTGATGCAGCGGGGCGTGCCAAAGGGCTTCTATCGCGACCTGTGCGTCGCGAGCGGCGACGCTGCGGCGTGCACCGAAGCGGGCTACCAGATCGGCATCGTCGGGCGCGTCGCGGACGCCGAGCTGATGACGGCGCTCGAGGCGGCTCTCACGAAGAGCTGCGCCGAGGGGAACGGGCTCGCATGCAACAACCTGGGCTTCTTCATCGAGCGCAAGCTGCTTGGCGATCGCACGCCACGCAGCGCGGCCCAGCGTTACCGCGAGGCATGCGAGCGCGGCGCGGTGCTCGGGTGTGCGAACCTGGTGTTGGCCTCGGTGAGGACGCCCGGCCTGCCGCGGACCCCGGGCTTCGAGGCTGCCGCGAAGGCCCTCGAAGCGGGGTGCGACGTCGCGCGTGAAGACACGCACCAGGTGTGTTTTGCCTTTGGCCATGCGCTTCAGAAGGGGCTAGGTCGGAAGGCCGACGTGCGCCGTGGGCAGAAACTCCAGCGAGATCTCTGCGCGGCCGGTTTTTCCGACGCATGTGGGCGCTGACGCCGCGGAGGTGACGATGGCGAGCGAGTGCGTCGACGGCGCGGGGACGAGGGTGCCGCGGTACGCGAGGCCTCGCGACTCGGGCGAGCTGGCGCGTGTCGCCCTCGGGACGATGAACTTCGGCAAGCGGACCTCGCCGGCGGAGTCCGAGCGCATCGTGAGGCGCGCGCTCGAGCGCGGCGTCACCGTGTTCGACACTGCGAACGCCTACAACGACGGCGAGAGCGAGCGGCTCCTCGGCCGCGCGCTCGGTGCCGCCCGCGACCGCGTGTGCATCGCGACCAAGGTTGGGTTCGGCCGCATCGGGGGCAAGCCCGAGGGCCTCGCGCCCGCGCGGGTGCGGGAGGCGCTCGACGAGAGCCTCGCGCGCCTCGGCGCCGCGCGCGTCGGCCTCTATTACCTCCACGTTCCGGATCACGCGACGCCGATCGAGCGGACCCTGGAGGGAGTCGCGGCGGTGCTCGAGAGCGGCAAGGCCGAGCGCTTCGCGGTGTCGAACTATGCGTCGTGGCAGATCCTCGAGATCCACGCCGCCTGCGCGCGACTCGACCTCCCGAAGCCGACGGTGGCGCAGCAGCTCTACAACCTGCTCATCCGACAGCTCGACCTCGAGTACTTTCGCTTTGCGCGTCGTTACGCGCTCCACACCACGGTCTACAACCCGCTCGCCGGCGGCCTCCTGACGGGCCGCTACCGTGTCGGGGACGCCGTGACTCCCGGCACGCGTTTTCACCAGAACCGCCTCTATCAAGGTCGCTACTGGTCGACGCGCATGCTCGACCTCGCCGCCGCGCATGAGACCCTCGCGCGCGAGGCAGGCTTTACTCCGACCGCCTTCGCGTACGCGTGGCTCGCGGGCGCGCCGGGGGTCGACTCGATCCTCGTCGGTCCCGGTGACGTCGCGCAGCTCGACGAGGCACTCGACGCGGTGACGCGTCTGCTCCCCGAGGACGTTCGAGCGCGGGTGGATGCGCTTTATCGCGAGTCCGTCGGGACCGAGACCTCGTACGCGCGGTGACGATGTTCGTTGTCGATCCGCTCGCAGTCGAGCTCGACGCCGCGCTCGAACACTACCGAGCGAACGGGTGGGCGCGCGTGGGGCGGGTGTTCGACGCCGAGCACCTCGAAGCGCTGCGGACTCGCGCCGACGCTCTCATGCTCGGTCAGGTGCTCGTACCGGGCCTGTTCTTTCAGCACGACAGCGACAGCGGCCGCTATGAAGACCTCCGCTACGGTGAGGGGTACGTCGGACCGTCGCTCGACTATCGGAAGCTCGAGAAGCTCGAGCGCGACGCCTTGTTCCGTGCGCACCTCGAGAACTCGCTCTTCGAGCGCATCGCTCGGGCCGTACTCGGCGACGCGATCGCGATCTATCGCGCGACGCTCTTCAACAAGTCGGCGCGCGGCAGCTCGCCGCTGCCGTGGCACCAGGACGCCGGGAGCTACTGGGGCCTCGATCGAGACCCCGAGCTCCAGATCTGGACTGCGCTCGACGACTGCACGAGCGACTCCGGCTGCGTGCGCGTCGTGCCGGGGAGTCATCATCGGGGCCTCGCGACGCCGCTCGGCGGCCTCATCCCGAGCGAGCTCGTCGAGGCACGTCACGCCGAGGAGCACGCGCTCGAGCTGCCCGCGAACGCCGGCGAGGTGTTGCTGCTCCACAACCACCTCTGGCACGCGTCGTCGGCGAATCAGAGCGGTCGCCCGCGCCGCGCCTTCACCGTGTGTTACCTCGACGCCGCGACTCGATGCCTGCGTCGTAAGCGCGCACCACGCGAGTTCGTGCGCGTGTTCGTCCGGGCTTGACGCGCGCGCGAGGTGGGGGTGGTAGCTTCCGCCTATGCCGCACATCGCCCTCGTGGCCCCGCTCTTTCTCGAGAATACGAATCGGTATGTGGCCGCGTTCGCGGCGCTCGACGGCGTCACGCTCTCGGTCGTGAGTCAGGATCCCGAGCGCGCCATTCCGCCTGCGCTCCGTCCGCGCATCGCCGGTCATTTTCAGGTTCGCGACGTCGGAGATGGTGGCGAGCTCGCGCGCGCGATCCGGGGGCTGACGCACGGCGTCGGGCGGATCGATCGGCTCACCGGAGTCCTCGAGCAGCTTCAGCTCCCGATGGCCGAGGCCCGCGAGCTCACCGGCGTGCCCGGGATGAGGTCCGCGGCGGCGCATCGCTTCCGCGACAAGGACGTGATGAAGGACGCGCTCCGTGCTCATGGGCTCCCTGTCGCGGCGAGCCAACTCGTGGGTTCGATGCGCGAGCTCGAGGCGTTCATCGACACGGTAGGGTATCCGATCATCGTCAAGCCACAGGCCGGCCTCGGCTCGAGGGGAACGCACCGCATCGAGTCGGCGAGCGATCTCGGCGCGCTCGTTCGACTTGGGCTCGATCCACGCCCGGGGCACTCGCTTCAGGCGGAGGAGTTCATTCGCGCGCGCGAGTTCACGTGCGAGACCGTGAGCATTCACGGGCGGCCGGTGTGGCGCTCGGGGACGCGTTACTTCCCGACGCCGCTCGAGGTGCTCGAGACCCCATGGATGCAGTATTGCGTGCTCTTGCCGCGCGAGGTCGAGGCGCCCTGGACGGACTTCGCCGACGTGAACGGCGCGGCGCTCGACGTGCTCTTCGGTGACGAGAAGGAGGTCGCGGGGACCGCGCTCACGCACATGGAGTGGTTCCTCGCCGAGAGCGGTAAGCTCTACGTGAGCGAGGTCGGCGCGCGGCCGCCCGGGGTCCACATCATGCCGCTCATGGGTCTCGCGCACGACGTCGACATGGTCCACGCCTGGGCGGAGCTCATCGCCTTTGACCGGTTCACGCCGGTGAAGCGCAAGCACGCGGCGGGCGCGGCGTTCTTCAGGGGGCAGGGCGCGGGCTCGCGGGTCGTCGAGGTGCGTGGCCTCGAGGCCGCGGTCGAGAAGATCGGGCCCGCCCTCGTCGAGCTCCGGGCGCCGCACGTCGGACAGGCGCGCGCGAGCGGCTACGAGGGCGAGGGGAGCGCGCTCGTGAAGGCCGAGACGACGGACGCCGTCAAGGCGGCGCTCCTCACCCTCGTCGAGACCGTGCAGGTCCGCTACGGCTGAGCGGCTTCACGGTTCGGGTTCGTCCTCGAGCGGTGGCGCGAAGGGCGGCCCCGACGGCGTCGGTGAGCCCATCGCCTCGAGCCAAGGTGCGAAGGCATCCTGCCCCCGCTCGGCGAGCTTTCGGTAGCGCTCCCGCTTCTTCAGACGGAGGTTGCCTTCGAGGGCCGGCACGTGTGCCCAGGTTACGTTCGAGGGCTGGTACGTCCCGTGGAGCGGTGGCCGCGACAGGTGGCTCAACAAAGCGCCGAGCGCCGTCGTCGGAGGTGGGGGCAGGAGCGGCTCTCCGCGCAGTCGTCGCGCGAGCATCAAGCCGCACAGGAACCCACCGGCGGCGCTCTCGATGTACCCCTCGACACCGGTGATCTGTCCCGCGAGGTACACGCCTTCGTGGGCGCGGAGCTGCATCGTCTCGTCGAGCAGGTTCGGTGCGTCGACGAACGTGTTTCGGTGGATCGCGCCGAGCCTCACGAACTCCGCGCGCTCGAGGCCCGGGATCATTCGGAAGACCCGCCGTTGCTCGGGCCAGGTCATGCGCGACTGAAACCCGACGAGGTTGAAGGCCGTGCCCGCGAGGTCCTCGGCGCGGAGCTGAACGACCGCGTATGGGCGCCGCCCGGTGTTCGGATCGACGAGACCCACGGGCTTCAGCGGCCCATAGCGCAGCGTGTCGACGCCGCGCTCGGCCATGACCTCGACGGGCAGGCATCCCTCGAAGTAACGCAGCTCTTCGAACGCGTGCGGGACGACCTTCTCGGCCTCGACGATCGCGCGAACGAACGCCTCGTACCCTTCTCGATCAAAGCCGCAATTCACGTAGTCGGCGCCGCCTTTGTCGTAGCGCGACTGCCGCCAGACCTTGCTCCAGTCGATCGAGTCCGCCTCCACGATCGGGGCGATGGCGTCGTAGTAGGCGAGGTGCTCGCCCCCGATCGTACGGGCGAGGTCCGCGGCCAAGAGGTCCGAGGTGAGCGGACCCGTCGCGAGCACCACGGGCCTCGCCGCGGGGATCGCCGTCGCCTCGGCGCACTCGAGCTCGAGCCCGGGGGTCGCGCGGACGAGGTCCATCATCCCTTGGCTGAACCGCTCGCGGTCGACGGCGAGCGCACCGCCGGCGGGGACGCGCGCCTCGAGGGCGCACTGCATCACGGCGGACCCTGCGAGTCGCAGCTCCTCCTTCAGCAGCCCGACCGCGTTCGAGAGCGCGGCGCCTCGCAGGGAGTTCGAGCACACGAGCTCGCACAGGCCATCACTCGACTGCGCCGGCGTGCGCTTGCTCGGCTTCATCTCGACGAGCGTGACGGGGATGCCTCGCCGCGCGAGCTGAATCGCGGCCTCGCACCCCGCGAGTCCGCCTCCCACCACCGTCACGCGTGTCGTCGACATGATCCTCGCACTCTCTTCTAAACGCCCCCCGATGCGAGCGTGGTGTCGCGCGCCGGGCGGTGCGCTGCAACCCTGAACCGTCGAGCCAGGGCTGCGCTTCGTCATCGGCCAGCGGCGCCGATGTTCGGCGCGAGCGCGTACCAGCCGGGCGGAGACTCGACAGCGAGGCCGGCGAGCGTGCACTCGAGCAGCGCGCGGACAGCGCGAGGTGCGGTGAGGCTCGTGTGCGCACAGACCGCGTCGAGCACGCGGGCGTCGGCCGCGAGCGCTGACAGCGTGGTCCTCGCGTCGTCCGAAAGATCGGCCGCGAAGGCTCTCGGAGGCGACCCGGGCTCGAAGAGGCCGGGAAGCGCGAGCGTCGGCTGCGGCAGCGTGTCGCCCCCCGTCTCGCGCAGGAACGCGAGTAGCTCGTCGAGCGAGCCGAGCAGCGGAAAGCCTTCGCGATGCAGCGCGAGGGCGCCCAGGCACCCCGGCTCCCAAGGAGGGTGGGGGATGGTCGCGGCGGGACGACCCAGCGAGCGGGCAGCGCGGAGCGCGTGTCCGCTCCCGCCTTGGCCGGGCTTGCTCCGGACCTCGAGCGCGAGCGTCACGAAAGACAGCGCGGCGAGGAGCTCGTTCCGCGCGAAGAACGCGTGGCGCGTCGGGGCTGTCCCATCGGCATCGAGCGATACGAGCGCTCCACCGGCGTCCTGAACTTCTCGATCGAGCCCGGGCGCGCGACGTGAAAATTGTGAAAAATCAAGTCCCCCGACGGTCACGACCACCGTCGGGATGTCGGCTTCGAGCGCCGCACGATGGGCGGCCTCGTCGATTCCGTCGGCCCCGCCTGACCCGATCGCGTAGCCATGGGCGCCGAGCGCTCGGACGACCGCGCGCGTCCAGGCGAGCGAGCCACGCGAGGGCTCACGCGTCCCGACGAGCGCGACGAGCGGGCGCGTCGGGAGCTGCCCACGAACGTAGAGCGGCGGCGGCCTCAGCGTGACGTTCGAGCTGCGGCGACGGGTCAGGTCGCGGGCGCGGGGCGGGTACTCGGGGGCGTCGGGAGTGAGGGTCCGGGTCTCGAGGAGGTGTGCCATCGAGGAGTCATCGCCACGGGGAGGGGGCTCGTTTCAGGCGCACATCGAAGTTCGACCTCGCAGGCCGGTTCCGCTACGGTCCTCGACCTCGTCGTGTTCGCTCGCCCCCGTCGAAAGGGCCGCCTCGGCGGCGTGCTGCTCGCGTCCGGCGTGCTCGCCTCCCTGGCGGTCTTGCAGAGCCGCCGCGCGAGCGAGCCGAGCGCCGTCGGGCCGCCGCTACCGAGCTGGCTGAGGGAGCCGCTCATGCTTGGCCCACGCGAGGCCTCGGCCGCGCCAGGGGATGCGGGGGCCATCCCGGTCGCAGCTGCGCCGACGGACGGCGCGGTCTTCGACCCCTCGACAGTGACGCAGGTCCTCGACGAGCCGGATCTCCACGAGGTGCGCGCCCTGGTGTCTCGAGAGTCGTATCAGGCCGCGGCCGACCGGCTCGAGGCTTTGCTCGAACGGAGCGAGCGCGCGAACGATGCGACGGTCGCGCCCGCGGTGGCGCCGGGCGCATCGGCGGCGGTGGCGCCCGGGTCGTCGGCCACGCCCAGAGCCTCCAGCTCGCCGACGACGACGAGTGCGCTCGTGGGTGCACGCCGGTTTCAGCTGGCGCTTCTTCGCGTTCGCTCAGGAAACCCAGGGGCTGCGGTGATCGCGTTCGACCGGTCGGCCGCCGTCGACTGGCCGCTCGCCGCCGACGCGAACCTGCGCGCCGCGCGACTTCTCTTCGAGCTAGGGCAACCCGCCGAGGCGCTCGTGCGGGCCGAGCGAGGAGCGCGGATCGCCACGCTCGCGGATGAGGCGGCGCTGCTGCGGGCGAGGAGCCTCGCGGCGTTGAGGCGCGTCGACGAGGCCGCGCCGAGCTGGAAGGCGTACCTCGGGCGCGAGCCAAGGCCCGCCGATTGGCAGACCGAGGCCTTGCGATGGGCGCGCGCGTTGCTCGAAGAGCCGAGCGTCGCTCACGCCGAGTCCGCCGCCGAGGTCGCGGGCCTCGTCATTTATCAGTCGCCCTATGGGCGCGGCGTCGGAGAGGCGCGGGAGCTCGAGCGGCGAGCGATCGCGACGTTGCCGTTCGACGCGCAGAAGCGCTTCGTGGAGCCTGCGCGCGACGAGGAGGTGGTGCGGGCGCGTCAGCTCGCGGACGCCAATCAGGGGCGTGAGGCGCTCGCGATCGCGGATCGCGTGCTCGCAGCGTTGCAGAAGCAGGGGGGAGATGGCGGCGCCGTCGGGTGCGAGGCTCACTCGGCTCGAGGGAAGGCGCTCGCATCGCTGAAGCGCTACTCCGAGTCGAGCGAGGCGTTTGGGGCGGCGATCGAGCGGTGCTCGGGCGGCGCGCTCGCGACGGCGCTGTTCCTGGGGGCGCGCTCCTCGTTGCGAGGTGGGAGGCCGGCGCTCGCTCGGCAGCGCTACGCGGAGCTCGAGGCGCGCTTTCGTGATCATCGGCTCGCTGACGACGCTCGCGTCCACGGTGCAGAGGCGGCGCGCGACCTCGGAGATCACGCGGCCTTCACGGCGATGCTCCTGAGTCTCGCGTCGGATTACCCCGACGGCGACATGGTCGATCAAGGCCTCTTTGCGCTCGCGCTCGCGCGCATCAAAGACGGCGACTGGGCCTCGGCGGTGCTTCCGCTCGAGCGCGCACAGAAGCGTCAGCGACGCGGCCGACCCTACTGGGCCGAGGGGCGACCCCAGTATTTCCTGGGGCGCGCGTACCTCGAGCTCGGTCGCGCCGACGAGGGAAAGGCGCTGCTCGCGACCGTGATCCGCGAGTTTCCCCTCTCGTACTTCATGCTGCTCGCGTACTCGCGGCTCCGCGCGCTCGAGCCTTCGCTTGCGGACCGCGCGCTCGCCGAGGCCGAGGCGAGAGAGCCGCGCGGCCGTTTCGTGATCCCCGACCACCCCGAGCTTCATCGGCCCGAGTTTCTCCGGGCCGTCGAGCTCGTGAGGCAGGGCGAGTCGGCGGCGGCGCTCCGCGAGCTGGAGGCGCTCGGCGTCCGTGAGAAGACGGCGCACCCCTCGATCGCCTGGGCCGGCGCCGCACTCCTCGCGCGGATCGAGGCGGCCGCCGAGTCGCACGGCATCCTGCGTGGCCTCGACACGTGGACCGAGCACTTCCCGTCGGGCGTGTGGCGTCCGGTGTGGGAGCTCGCCTATCCGCGGCCTTACCGACAGGTCGTGCCAGCGGTGACCGCGCGCTTCGGCATCCCCGAGCACCTGGCCTACGCGATCATGCGCGAGGAGAGCGCGTTCCGGCCCACGGTCTCGTCGCCAGCCGCTGCGCACGGACTCATGCAGCTCATCGTCCCGACCGCGAAGACGATGGCGAAGGGCTTGGGTGTCGGCTACGACGAGCGTGCGCTGAAGACGCCGGCCGTGAACATCACGCTCGGAAGCAGGTTCCTCTCGGTGCTCACGCGCCGCTTCGCCTACGACCCGCTCCTCGCGATCCCCGGCTACAACGCGGGGCCCGGGGCCCCCGAGCGCTGGGTCGCCGCGCAGCCCAGCGCGGACTTCGACGTGTTCGTCGAGTCGATCCCCTACACCGAGACGCGCGAGTACATGAAGCGCGTCATGAAGACGATGGCCGCGTACGCGACGCTCTACGGAGACGGACTTGCGAGCACGCTCGTCTTGCCTCCGATCAAGGTGAAGCCCGACGCCGAGGCCGCCGTGCCCAGCCCGGGGCCTCGCGTCGACGAGCCGGTCCCATCCGACGACGCGTACCCGTGAGCGCGCGCTGGCAGGCGCCGCCCGCGGGGTGAGGATGCCCGAGGTGGGCGACGCGGCGGCCGGCGTGCTCGCCGAGCGCCTCTTACCCGTCGCCGGTCTCGTCGGGGACGACCGCGAAGCCGAGCACCACGTCGAGGGGGACGAGGCGCTCGCGCATCGCGGCGTCCGGATCGCCTTGCCTCACGAGCGACATGACCTCGTCGCGGAGCGCCTTGGCCTTCGCGCGCAAGCGGGCGGCCTCGGCGGGTGTGACGCGCAGGGTCCAGCGCTCGACGAGGTTGCGCCACGCCTCGGGGGTCTCGGTCGTCTTGGCGCGCTTGCCCCGTGCCGACTGCGCCAGCATCTGCTCGATCGTCCTCGCGTAGAGCACCGAGAAGGACTCGCCCCCCTCTTGGCTCGTCGGGACGACCGCGCCCGCGAGGCGGACGCGGGTGACATCGCCCTTCGCCGAACGAGTGAGGAGCCCCGCGGCGTGAAGCTTCTCGAGGTGCGGGCCGAGTCCGCGCACCGTCGTCTCGAGCGCCGCCGCGAGCTCGTCAGCCGTCCACCAGCGCTCGTCCTCGAGGAGCCCGACGATCCTCTGTCGAAGCGGGGACGCGAGGGCGCGCCAGCGCTCGGGGGTGTCGAGTCTCAAGAGGGTGCGCTGCGACGGCACGGACCCTCAGGCTAACACGCCCGCCCTCGAGGTCACCTCTTCGGCGCCGGCGCGGCGCCGGGGCCAGCCTTTCGCTCGGCGAGGGCCCGCTCGACCGCGAGCTTGAACACCCTCAGCGACTCGGCGCCCTCGACCGACAGCTCGTTCACGACGAAGGTGGGGGTCGCCGAGATACCGGCCTGCTCGGCGAGCGCTCCGTCGGCGTCGATCGCGGCGTCATGGACGCGCTCGTCGAGCGCCTTGCGAACGCGCTCGACGTCGAGGCGAAGCGTCTTCGCATGCAGGAGTAGTTCGTCCCGTCCGAGCTTCGACTGATTCGCGAAGAGCAGGTCGTGCGCGCGCCAGAAGCCCGCGTCGCCTCGTTGTGCGAACGCCTCGAGCGCGAAGCTCGCTGCCTCGCGCGCGTGCGGATGAAAGGGAAGGGGGAGGCTGTGGTAGGCGAGCCGCACCTTGCCCCGATAGGCTTGGACGAGCTCGTCGACGGTCTCTCGCGCCCCGCCGCAGTATGGGCACTCGAAGTCGGTGAAGACGTGCACCGTCACCGGAGCGTTTCGAGGGCCCCGCGTCGGCGTCGCGCGCGTCGGTGCCGCGATCGCGCGCCGCTTGAACTCAGGCTCGGGCTTCACCTTGCCAGCTCCGACGAGGTGGTCGTGGAGCTTCGCAGGCGCGATTCCGGTAGCGACGAGCCTCCGTGCCTCCCCGAGCTCGGCCTCCACGGTCGTGACGAAGCGCTCGAGCGGCTGCGCGCCCACCATCCTCACCCCGTTGACGAAGGAGGTCGGGGTGCCGTTGGCCTCGAGGTCCTCGGCCTCGTCGACGGCGGCGTCGATCGCCTTCTTGTGTCGACGCTCGGCGAGGGCTTTCTCGACGCGCTTCACGTCGAGTCGCTCGTTCGCGGCGAGCTCGAGCAAGCGCTCGTGCGAGAGGTCCATCGTCTTGAAGAGCGCGTCATGAATGCGCCAAAACGCGTCGTCCTTGCCCTGCGCTCGCGCCTCCTCGGCGAGCTCGGCGGCCGGTTCGGCGTTGCGGTGCATCGGGAGCGGGTGGTGCTTGAACACGATCCGAAGCTCGTTCGGATAGCGCGCGCGAAGGTCCTCGAGGGTGACGGCGAGCTTGCGGCAGAAGATGCACTCGAAGTCGCTCCAGACGACGAGCGTCACGAGGGCGTCCTTCGGCCCACGCGAGGGCGAGGAGCCGACGGCGACCTTCCAGCGCTCGGGCTTCGTCGCCTCGAGCGGCGCAGCCGTGGGTACGTCGGCGCGTGCGTCGTGGAGCGACAAGGCGGCGAGGGTGGCGCTGAGGGCGAGGCAGCGAGCGATGCGCGGCATGGCTGAGAGGATAGTCGCCTTCGGGACGAGCGGTCGACCGGAGCATGGACGCGCCCTTCGATTCGCTACCACGAGCCGCATCGGTTAGAGTCGCGCGAATGCTTGGGAGCGAGGACGAAGGAGGCCTGGTACCTGGGGCGGTCGTCGGGGGGCGCTACCGCGTCGTGCGGATGCTCGGCGAAGGCGGCCTCGCTACCGTCTACGAGGTCGACGCGCTCGACGGGCGTGGCCGACGCGCCATCAAGCTCTTGCAGCCGCAGTTCCGCGCGCAGCGTAACGTGGTCGAGCGCTTCTATACCGAGGCCCGCGCGTGCCACGAGCTGCGCCACCCGAACATCGCGTCGGTCGAGGAGTTCGCGTACACCGACGACGGGTCTCCTTACATCGTCATGGAGCTGCTTGCCGGGCAGTCGCTCGACGACTACCTGCGCTCGCACCCGCCGTTGCCGCCCGAGCGAGCCGGTGCGTTCGTCCTCGACGCGCTCGGTGCGCTCTCACTCGCGCATTCCCGCGGGATCATCCACCGCGATCTCAAGCCACCGAACCTCTTCGTGGTGCCTCGCCCAGACGGGTCGCTCATGCTGAAGGTCCTCGATTTCGGGATCGCCAAGGTGATCGATCTCGCGGGGGGAATGGCCTCGCGCACGCGCACGGGGGCGCTCCTCGGGACGCCCGGCTACATGAGCCCCGAGCAGCTGCGCGACTCGAAATCCTGCGACGTCCGGAGCGATCTGTGGTCGCTCGGCGTCGTGCTCCACGAGATGCTCACGCACCGGCACCCCTACGGCGCTCAGGACTTCGCGGCGCGAGCCGTGGCGATCTTGCGCGACGAGGCCAAGCCGATCGGCGAGGTCGCTCCAGCGCTCGCGGCGTGGCAGAGGGTGCTCGGACCGGCGCTCGCGCGCGACGTCGCCGCTCGATTTCCGTCGGCGGACGCGATGGCTGCGGCGGTGCGCGAGGTGTTGTCGGGCGCGGGGGCGGGCGGAGCAGGCGCGGTGATCCCTCCGCTGCCTCGACCCAACGCGGGCCCGACGCTCACGGCGCGTGCGCGCACGCTGTCGAGCGGAGCGGTCGATGGCGGCTACGGTCAGGTTGACGAAAACGCGCTCCACGGCGGCGGGCGCGGGCACGAGGTCGGGGTGACGACCGCGGCGTCGCTCGATCCGCCGAGCATCGTGTGGTGGGGCGCGCTCCTTCTCGCGCTCGCGAGCTTTGCGGTCGGCCTCCTTATGGGATACCTCCTCACATCGTGAGTCGTCTCGGTCTGCTGTTCGTCGCGTGCGCGCTCGTGGGTCAAGGCTGCAGCGCGCGCGAGGTGCGCTCGGTGAGCGCGTCCGCCACCGCCTCGTCCGTCGAGTCCGGGTCAGGCGCTCCTTCGTTGGCGCCGTCGTCCTCGGCTCCCATGGCGAGCGCCGCGCCCACGTCGACGGGAGTGACGGCGGCGCCTGTCGCTACGGCTGCCGCGCTCGACGAGACCGCGCCGACGCGCGCGCCCCGCCTGACGCTGCCTTCGAGCGGCCCGATTCGAGCGCTCGATCTCCACGTCGATACGCCGTGGAAGGTCCACTTCAAGGGGCGCCCGAAGACCCTGCCGGATGGGCCGGTCTCCGCGCCGCTTCTGCAGGCGGGCGGCTATGCGGCCCTCGTCTATCCGATCTACCTGCCGGATTACCTCCACGACGACCACCCGACGATCGCCGACGCCGACGCGATCTACGCCACCATCGACGCGCTCGTCGCGGAGCATGACGCCCTCCTCTACGAGCGCGAGCTGCCACCCTCCGGCGAGCTGCCCGACGGCAGGGTCGTCGTCTACGTCTCGATCGAGGGGGCGGGTGCGTTCGCCGACGATGTGTCGCAGATCGAGCGCTTTGTGCGCCGCGGAGTGCGCTTCGTCGGCCCCGTCCACGCTCGCGACAACCGCCTCGCGGGCTCGGCGACAGGCAAGGAGCGCTACGGCCTCACCGCGCTCGGAAAGCAGCTCTGCGAGCGCGTCTACGCGGCCGGCGCGCTGGTCGACGTCTCGCACCTCTCGGATGCAGGCATCGCCGACCTCGCCCCGATCGCGCGGCGCTTCCAGGCGCCGATCGTCGCGACGCACTCGAACGCGCGCGCGCGCCACGACCACCCGCGCAACCTGCGCGACGACGACCTGCGCCTCATCGGCGAGACCGGCGGGGTCGTCGGCTTGAACCTCCACCGCGGCTTTCTCCCCGGACAAAAGCTCTCGTCGATCGTGTCGATGGTGAAGCACCTCGTCGACGTCGCGGGGGTCGACCATGTGGCGCTCGGCACCGACTTCGACGGCGGCACGCCCCCCCGCGAGCTCGCGGATGCCTCACGAATGCCGGCGCTCGCGGCGGCGCTCCGAGGCGCGGGCATGGACGAGGCGTCGGTCCGAAAGATCTTCGCGACGAACGCGCTCCGCGTGATGGCGTGGCAGCCTCCGGCCGCGCGATAGAACGTGTTTCACGCGGGGTGCTGCAGCCGCCGCTTGCCCGCTCGCTCCGTCTTCCGGAAGTCCCATCGGGACGGGAGGCGGGGTCATCGATGGCGCGCGGAAGCTGGCTGCTCTGCTGGGGGATGTGGCTGCTCGGCATCCCGATCAGCGCGGGGGGCCAGGACGAGACGCTGGACTTCGCGGCCGACGGCAAGGGCTACTACTCGTTGAACGAGGGGACCTTCCAGCCGCTCAGCTTCGACACGAAGAAGTGACCCTTCGCGGCCGCGCTGCGCGGAATGGAACGTATTTCACGCTGCCGCGAGCTCGCCGGTGACGCTCCTCTCGGAGGGCGACGGCGCGCACGAGGCACGGCGCCCTTGCGGTCAGTACTCGAGCGCGACGCCGCCGATGCCGGTCGAGGTGCCGACGTTCATCACGTCGTTCGCGCCAAACCCGTCGAGCTTCGCAAGCAGCCACTCGCCCCAGATGTACGCGTGCTGGATGCCGGTCTGGGCACGCATGGCCATCGCGGTGCGGCGATCGAACGTGCCGAGCGAGAGTGCGCCGCCGAGCGCGAAGTGAAGGCCGAGCGTCGTCCCCTCGCCGACCGTGGAGCCGGCCTGCGAGGTCCCGCTCGGGCCGGACGCCTGCCACATGCCGAGGCCAAGACCACCCTTGACGTAGGGCACCAGCGGAAATCCGAACTGCCGGAGCATCCCGTCAGCGCGCAGCACACCGACGGCGTGGATCGGGCGGATCGAGAGCGACGTGTCCGAGCCCGCGTCCCCGGTCGTGGTCTTCGCCTTGCCCGTTGCGCTGATGGTCGCCCAGCCCGCGCCGATGCCGAGGCTCCCGACGTAGGGGATGCGGATGGGGAGCCAGTCGACCTCGACGCCGAAGTAAAACTTGGGCGAGGTGCCGAAGTAATCCGCATACGGGGTGGCCGCGCCACCGAACTCGTCGTCGACTCTCGGCGAGTAGGCGCCGAAGCGCAGCTCCGCGAGGACGTGTCGGCCATCGAAGCCGCCTGCCTCACCGCTCGGTCGCGTCTGGGCTTGCCGCCACGTGCTGTCGTAGAGCCGCAAGTATTGGCCGAGCGATTCGTCGAGGTCTGTGGGCTCGCCGGGGGCCGGAGCGGGCTCGCTCGGCGGGGACGGCGCGCTCGAGTCGAGCGGCGTCGGGGCCGCAGGCTCGGCAGGGACGGGCGCGCGTCGGGCCTCGACGTCGGCAGGGCGGCCGACCTCGGTCGCGCCGTCGTAGGGGTCCGGGGAGTCTTGCGCCAGCGCTGGCGTGACGAGCGAGACGAGGGCGCTTGTCGCGAGCGAGAAGACGGCAGTCGTGCGCAGGCTCATCGGTCACCTCGGTGACGGCGGAGGACGATCGCCGCGAGCGTGAGGCCGAAGGCGAGGCCCCCGAGCGGCGAGCCGGGGCCGGGCCCGGCCTGGCAGTAGAAGCCGTTGCCGCCCTTGCCTCCCGCCGAGTTGTACGACTCGAAGAAGTCGGTGACCGGCTGGGGCTTCGCGCACACGACGCTCGAGAGCGCGCCGATGTTGCCGACGTTGTCGTAGGCCGCCATGGCGACCGCGCTGAGCACGCCGACCGAGAAGCCAGGGGCCTTCGCCTCGACGGTGCTGATGCCGGCGACGCTCGCACACTCGACGAGGCCGGAGGCGCTCCCGCCGGAGGTGAACTTCGTCGACGCGCAGGTGCTCACCCCGCCGCCGCTCGACGAGGTGCTCGCGACGCTCGACGACGAGCTCGCAGCCGTCGCACCGCCGCCCCCGCTCGTCGCATCACCGCTGCCGCCTGCGCTCGTCGACGTGGCGGTCGTCGCGGTCGTGGTGCTCGTCGTGCTGCACACGGGATCGTCCGCGCTCGACCCGGTACCGCTCGCGCCGCTCGCGTCGCAGAACACCTTGTACCCGGCGACATCGGTGGTGCCGATCGGCGGGCAAAACTTCACGAGCAGCGTCGACTCGTCGAAGGTGCTCGGCGCGAGGCTCGACGGCGGCTGCGGGCCGCGCAGATCGAAGTCGATGTCGTAGGTTGACCTGTCGGTGACGTTGCCCGACGCCTCGTCGATGAGAAAGTAGAGAACCAGCTTGCGAGGCGCGTCGCCGGCCGTGCTGTCGACGCAGCTCATCACGCCGCCTGCGCCGCCCTTGCCGTTGCCGTTCACGATCGCGTCGGACGTGATGACGAGCGACTCGGACGGCGGAGCGGTCGGGATGAACGCGGCCTTGACCTCGTAGCAGGTCTGCGTGGCGCCCGGGTTTCGCTGCGCAGACTGCGTGCAGTCACCGCCCTGCGAGGTCGCCCACACCGACAGCGTCTTCTGCGCCGCGAGCCCCTTCACCGCGAAGGTGAACGTCGTCTTCTGCTGGCAGTCCAGCTGGCTTATCATCAGCTGGTTGACGTTGTTCGGGTGGTTCATCCCCGAGTGGATGGGAGCCCCCGTCAGCGAGACTTGCGCCTCGGCGCGGGTCGCCAGGATCGCGACGACCAGCCAGGCGCCGAGAGCCACGAGGAGCCGCATGGTGGCGCGGCCTACGAGGGAGCGTCGAGGGGCGAGCGAGATCGTCATGCGAGCGGGGTCTTATTGAGCACAGCCCATGGCACGCCGCAAACACCATCGACGCGGTGAGGCGGCTCGACAGGCAACCGCGCCGCGCCTCGATTCATGCCGCTCGCTGTCGAGAAATCGAAGCGAGTCGCGGGGCGCGGCGGCCGCCGGGGGGCTCAGTTCGTCGTCCAGTCGACGGGCGGCGAGGACGAGATCGGATCGCCCTCGATCACCACGGTCTCGAAGCGGCGGTCGCGTGGCGGGCGGCTGGTCGGGGCGGCCTTCTCCCCGAGCTTGTTCGTCGCGGCCGGATCGGGCTTGCCGACGATCGGGACGGTCACGACCCGCGCCTCCTGTCCGCGCAGGTAGTCGATGGCGATCGAGGACGCCACGCCGAGCGTCGACCACGCAGCCCAGAAATCGTTGGGGGTCTCGAGGCTCTTCTCGTTCACGCGGGTGACGACGTCGCCGACGCGAAGGTCGCCGCCCGACCAGTCGGCGGGGAGCTCGCGGACCCGCCAGCCGATGAACTTGCCGTTGGTCACGACCTCCTCGACCGGCACCTTCTCGAGCAGCCAGCCGGGCCCCTCGCGCAGCACGTGGTCGACGTACGGACGCGCGACGCTCCCCTTGGGCAGCGACTCCTCGGGGCTAGTCGTGGCCGTCGCGGCGACGCCTTCGGCGGACTCCGGTGCCGGCAGCTTCGGATCGAGCAGGGGAGCCTTGGCGCAGGCCGTCGCGGCGAGAGCGATGAGAGCGAGGGAGATGCGCGGCGTCATGGTCGCACTATGTCCAGAGGCGCCCGAGTTGCCAAATTTACAGAGGATCTGCGCTCGACGGAGCGCCCCTCATGGGCAACGCCGCGCCTTCTTGGCCTCAGCCCTTCTGTGCGCGGAGCAGGTCCTTGGTCATGTTTTTCTGGTGGGCCTCGAGCGTCCCACCGCCGATCTCGATGAGCTTCGCGTCACGGAAGAAGCGCTCGACCTTGAACTCGGAGCAGTAGCCCCAGCCGCCAAGGACCTGTATCGCGTTGTCCGCGACCTGCTTCGCCATGGGGCCGGCGAAGAGCTTCGCGGCGTCGGTGCCGATGCGGTTGCGAAGCGTGGGGCTGCAATCTCGCGCGACGGTGTAGACGAGGGTGCGCGCCGCTTCGGCTTGCGCGTAGCTGTCCGCGATGTAGCGCTGGATCTGGCCGAACTCGCCGAGCGGCTTTCCGAACGCCTCGCGCTCGTTCGCGTAGCGCAGCATGACCTCGAGGCAACGGTCCGCGATCCCGAGGCTGATGGCGGCGAGCGTGAGCCGCTCGATCTCGAGGTTGCGCATCATGTGGGTCAGGCCGCCGCCCTCTTCACCGAGCAGGTTCGCGACCGGAATGCGGCAATCGTCGAACATCACCTCGCCGAGGAGGCTCGCGCGCATGCCCATCTTGGGGGTCTTCGGCTGCGGATGGATCCCCGGGTTCGTGCGCTCGACGACGAACGAGGTGATGCGCCCGTCGAGCTTCGCGTAGACAAAGAAGAGATCCGCCTCGGGGGCGTTCGTGATCATCGCCTTGCGGCCGTTCAGCACGTAGTGGTCGCCATCGCGCTGCGCCGTCGTCGTCATGCCGAGCACGTCGGTCCCGGCGCCCGGCTCGGTCATGCACATGCAGCCGAGCTTCTTGCCACTGATGACGTCCGCGAGGAAGCGGCCCTGCTGCTCCTCGTTCGCGCTCTGGTAGAAGTTGTTCACGAAGAGCACGGCATGCGCGAGGTACGCGAGCGTGAAGCCGGGGTCGCTCTTCGCGAGCTCGTGGTGCACGACCACCGAGCCGAGGTAGTCCATCCCACCGCCGCCGAGCTCGGCCGGCACGGTGAGGCCGAGCAACCCGAGGTCGCCGCACTGCTCGAAGAGCGCGCGGTTGAACCGCCCCTCGGCGTCGTGCTCTTCCGCTTGGTGCTCTACATGCTCGCGCACGAAGCCCTGCACCATCTGTCGGAGGAGGAGGTGTTCTTCGGTGGGGTTCTCGAGGAGATGTCGGGCGTTCATGGCGTCAGGCAGCAGCGAGTGCCGAGCGAGTAATCAAAGTAGCGACGCGGGTGAACGGTGATGACGGCACCGCAACCACGCCTCGTGCTCCTAGCATAGAAGCCGCCCGCAAACGCGCCCTCGGAATCGTCCACCCACTCGTCGAGATTGCCGACCATGTCGTGGATGCCGTCGCGCCCCCAGCGGCTGACGCAGCCGGCGGTCGAGCCGGTGGGTCGCAGCATCGGCTCGCCTCCGTCCTCGACCAGGTGCAGGCGCGGGTCGAGGTGGCCGATGGCCGCATTGCCGTGCAACGTGGCGGCGGGGTGAGCGTAGCGGTTGACGTTGCAGGCGCCCTGCTCGTGCTCGTCTCCGTAGGGAAAATCGCGGTCTTCTTCGCCGCGGCAGGCGCGCGTCCATTCGTCGAGGCTGCAGAGGCGCTTGCCCGCGGCGCGGCAAGACGCCTCGGCGAGGTGGCCCGAGAGGTACCCCGAGGGAAGCACGCCAGGGCGACTCGTGGCGACGGGCACCACCCGAGCGTCCGGGGCGCGGAGCAGGGGCGGCAGCGGCCTCGCGCGAGCGTGGAGATCGCCCATCCAAAGGCGAGCCGACGTCCACTCGTCGAGCACCTGGGTCACAACCGCGGGCTCGAGCGGGTAGTGTGGCGAGAGCGCCGCTCCGCTCGTGTCGACGAGCTGCGACTCGTAGCGGTCGACGCACACCGAGTCGGCCACCAGCACCATGTCGCTGGGGCACGCCCGAGCGGCCTCGCTGCGAGCCTCGGAGGCGGAAGGCCAGGGGGCGCGCGCCGCGGAGGTGGGCGGCGCCTCGAGCGTAGCGGTCGGGAGGGTGAGCGTGACGAGCTCGGCCGAGGCGTCCAGGCCCGTCGTGCGGACGCCGAACCAGCGGAGCCCCGCCGTCGTCCAGCGCGGCGTGTCGATGGCGCACGCGTCGAGCTGCGGCAGGGCCACGAACTCGCCTGGCCGTGTGGTGGGGAAGCGGCCCGGCAGCGCGGCGCCGACCGGGCAGGGCGCGGTGCTCGCTCGGCCCTGCGGCCACTTGGCGTGCGCGGCGACTCGGCCCGCGTCATCGAGCCACACGACCGCCCGCGGAGTCGCGTCGTGCGCTCGCGTGTCGGGTTTGTCCCACACCAGCGCACCTCCACCCGGTAGCGCGGCGAGGCCGATCCGTCCTGGGTCGAGCCTCAGCGGGAGCGGGACCGGCTCGCCGAGCCGTCCCTGTGCGTCGACGACAAGCGCGACCGCCCCGCGCGGCGGCGTGAACCCGAGGCCTACCACCAGCGCTCCACCGTCGTGGCGCGCCACGGCCTCGAAGCCATCCTGCACCGGTGCGAGCGCGCGCGTTCGCCCTCGAGGACTGCCGTTCGGGTCGAGGCGCGTCACCACGAGCTCTCCGCGCTCGAGCGTGAGGAACAGGCCCTCCTCACGTCCGCCGACGAGCGCGACGGCGCCGACCCGCGCCTGCCGAGAGAGCGCGGCGACCTCGTCCCAGCTGGCGAGATCGACGACCGCGAGGCCGCCTGGATGAGCCTCGTCGACACCGTTCGTCACGAGGGCGAGCGCGCGCTCGGCGACGAACGCGACGCCGAGGGGCGGCGTGTCTGCTTTGGCTGCGAGCGGGGCTCGCGCGGTGAGCGCGCTGCGTGGGCGGAGCTCGTGAACGCCCCGTCTCGTCCCCGCGAGCGTACGCCCCGTGGGGTCGACATGCGCCCAGGTGCCGAGCGGCCGCGCCACGCGAAAGGGGATGCCGAGGAGCTCGCCTGCGCCGGTCGCCGAGCCGACGGACATGAGGCCGCTCGGTGACACGAAGTACCCTCGCGCGCCGGCCCACGCGACACGCCCCGGCTCTTCGGAGCTCTGCCGCTCGAACGCGCGAGGCCTCCCTGCCGCGATGGCGGAGAGCGCGGCGAGCTCTCGCGCCGCGAGCGGCTCGGAGTCGAGCGCACGGCGTGGGTCGACGATCCAGACGGCGTCGTCGACCTCCACGCTCGCGCCGTCGAGGAACATCGCCTCGAAGCGACGCGATGTCCCCTTGCCTTGGGTGACCTCCAGCCGTCCCAGGTAGAGCCCTCGTTCGCCGCGCGTGAAGAGGCGCGGGCGCAGGTGGCCCTCGATGAAGCCGTACTGACGCGGTCCGCCGACGATGGGCTTGGAGCGTCCCACCGAGCGTCCGCTCGCGTCGAGCTCGGCCGCGACCACCTGGGCGAACGGAACCGAGCGTCCTCGCTCGCGCCGAGACTTTTCGGCCTCGTGCACGAGCGCGTACGCGCCCCGACTCGTCCCGCGCGCCGTGATGAACCCCATCCCAGGCAGCGGTCGATCGTAGGTAATGCCCGTGTCGCGCGCCTCCGAGGGCAACCCGTGCTCGTCGAGCAGCGTCGCCCAGAGCTTTGCCGAGACTGGACGCGCGAGCGGCGGGGGAGGCGGCGGCGCATGCGGCTTCGTCGACGGGGAGCGCGTCGCCGCGTGGCTCCTCGGCTTCGCGGCGGTCTTCTTCGGAGTGGCGCTCCTCGCGGGCTTCGCGGCGGTCGCGGGTTTGGGTGGCGCTCGCGGCTCGGGCGGCCGCGCCGCGACCTTGGGCTCCGGTGGGGCGACCACTCGCTCCTCGAGGAACGCGACCGAGCGCGTCGCGAGTGAGACGACTCCATCGGCGCGCCCGATCCGCGTCTCGGGCGCCGCGGCTCCGTCGAGCGGCTCGAGTGCGAGCTCGCGACCGTTCGACGTCACGAGCCACGGACGCGCGGTCGCGAGCGCCCCGGCGAGACCGCGACCGGCGAGGGTTCGAGCGTCGGACAGCGCGCCGCGCCCGTCGGCGACGCGGACGTGCGTGGCGTGGGCTTCCTCGGCGACGGCGAGCACCAGCTCTCCGCCATCGACCTCGACGAGGCGGTAGCTGAGGTCGAGCGGCTCGGCTCCCTCGAGCGCCGTTCGGAAGAGTCTCCCGCCTCCCTCGATCGGCACGCCCTCGTCGACGTCCACCGAGCTGCTCGGCGCGGCTTGCCGCACCTCGTCCCGCGGGCGAGCCCCCGCTGCGCTACAGCCCGCGAGGCCCGCGTACAGAAACAGCACGGACCAGCGCGAAGGCATGCGACCTCGAGGCGAGCGGGCGAGTCCTCGACCTTGCGAGGACGGCGAGCTAAGCTCCCGCAGAGCTATCGCCATGGGCAAGATTTCGCGACGTGAGGGGCTAGACGACGAGCTGGCCGAGGCCGCTGGTCTCGAAGAGTCGAGCGCCTCGTCCGACGTAGGGGAACACCCCGGGGTCATGTCGGTGCCCTCACGGCTCGCCGCGGACGCGAACGGCTCGAACGAGCATGCGCGTCGCGGTGGCGCGCGGCCGCGGAGCGGGAGCCTCAGTCTGCTCGCCACCCTGCTCGTGATGGGCGCAGGGCTCGTCGCGCTCTTCATGTTCGGCTTCAAGGACGCTGCGGTCTATTCGGTCCCGGTCGACAAGCTCCTCTCGGATCAGGGCTCGGTGAACAAGCGCGTTCGCATCGACGGCGAGCTCGTGCCTGGCACCCTCACGCGACGCGACAACCCGTGCGAGTACCGCTTCAAGGTGCGGGGCGAGGGCAAGGAGCTCGAGATTCGTTATCCGCAGTGCGTCATCCCCGACACCTTTCGCGACGTGCCGCAGGGCGGCGTCATGGTCACGGCCGAGGGCAAGCTGAACGAAGGCGGTCACTTCGAGGCGAGCTTGATCCTTGCCAAGTGTTCGTCGAAGTACGACCCCAAGTCGCACCAGATGGACCTGCCGCCGAACGGCAAAACTCCAGACGCGATGTAGCGGCTCGCCGCGCCTTAGCGAGCGCGATGCAGCCTCGACCACGCGGTCGCGAACGCCTGCGCGAGCCTGCGGTCGATGGGGTCGCCCGCCCGGCCGCTTGAGCGCAGCGCGGTGCCGACGATCGCGCCGTAGGCGGCGCGGTACGATCCCAGCGTGTCGATCGTCGCCCCGGACGCGATATACACCGGCCGCCCCGCCTCACCTCGGAGCGCATGGCTCACGCGGTCGAGCTCGCCCCTATCGACCGCCGCGCCAGTCCCGGTGCCCGTGACGAGCACCGCGTCCGCGAGCCCGCGCTCGACGAGCTCGTGCGCCTCCTCCTCGATGGGGCGGGCCGCGAGCGGCGCCGAGTGCTTGACCGCGACGTCGCAAAGGAGCCGCACGGCCTCGGCCCCGAGCTCACGCCGGTAGCGGAGCGTGCCATGAGCATCGCCTTCGACCAAGCCCTGGTCGGTGACCCGCGCGCCGACATGGACATTGATGCGCACCATCGTGGCCTCGCTCGCGACCGCTACCGCGAGCGCGGCGCGAGCGTCGTTCCGCAGCACGTTGATCCCGAGCGGGAGGGTTGGCGCGACACCGCGGACCCGCCTCGCCGCGGCGGTCATCGCGGCGACCGTCTCGGGCCCGACCGCGCCGCGGGCAAACGGCGCATCGCCGTAGTTCTCGACCACGATCCCGTCAAAGCCGGCCTCGGCGAGCGCCTCGGCGTCGCGGGCGGCCGAGTCGAGCACGGCGCGCAGGTTGCCGGCGTAGCGGGCGCTGCCCGGGAGGGCCGCGAGATGAATGACGCCGATCAAGGCGGGGAGCTGGCTGCGAGGCGAGACCATCGTGACGGCGCTTCGTCGGTCCTGGGTCAGGGGGTCTCGGTGTTCGCGAGATCCCCGTCGATCGCTTGCGACGCGGCGCCGCGCCCGACGAGGCCCTTCGGTCCGCGCGGGAGCGGGGCGACGGGCGCCCCTTCGGGCTCGGCCGAGGGCGTCGCGATCGGGGGCGCCGCCGGAGCTGGCGGAGGCGCTGGCGACTCGTCGGTGGTCTCGCTCGAGGACACAGCCCCGCGCAGCCCCTTCGTCGCGGCGAGCGGCGAGCGCGCGCCGCCCTTCTTGCCGGCGCCCGTGCCCGCAGGCTGGACGTCGAGCTTGTCGAGGCGCCCGACGAGGTGGAAGCGATAGAAGTCGTCGTCGGTCTTTGCGCGCACGAACGTGCGCTGGGGGTCGAGCTCCTCGATCGCAGGCCGGATCTTGCTGCCGGGCTTCCCGAGCAGGCCGCGCGTCGCGTCGTCCTTGTCGCGGTATCCGTCTGCGAACTTGAATTTGAGGTAGAGGTCAGCGGACGAGCGTTTGTACGTCTCGTTGAGCCTCACCTTGCCTTCGCCTGCTAGCTCGAGATCCTTGCCTTGGACGGAGAGCTCCTCGATCGTGAGGAGCCCCTTGTCGGCCTTCGCGGCGAGCGTCATGCGCCCGATCTGCGCGGCGGGGAGCGCGACGCCGAACAGCTTGGACTTGCCGTCGAAGAGCGAGACCTCGTCGAGCTGCAGATCGACCTTGCCGATGGCCTTGGCGAACTTTCCGTCTTCGGGGGTGAGCAGGACCGCGCCCGACAACACGCCAAAGATCGGTTGGTTCTGAAGCATCGAGCGGAGCGGTGCGATGCGATCGAGGTGAATGCGCTCGAGCTCGACCTCGACGTTGCCGACCGATGCGTAGGGCGCGGAGCCGCGCACGGTGCCGCCAAACGCTTCGACCCGGAAGTCGACCATGACCTTGCCGACGAGCAGCGGGAGGAGCCGCACACGCGCGTGGACGTGCTCGATCTCGATGACGCTCGGCTCAGCGGTGTCCTTCGCCGCGTCGAGCCCGGGGAAGGCCGCCTTGGGCTTGTCGACCTTCGGCGGGACGGTGAGCTTCAGGTCCTCGAGCTCGATGCCGCTCAGCCAGTAGGTGTCGAGCTCGCCAATCTCGAGCGTCATCACCGGCTCGCTCGCCGAGCGGCCGTAGCGCTGCTGCCGCTCGAACTCCGCGAGGATGCGGCCGCGGAGCGCATCCATCGGGAACGTCAGGTAAAAGAACACGAAGAGCAGCGTCAGGTACCCGAAGACGTACCCGGCGAGCTTCGCCACGCGGAGGAGGCGCGCCTTCACGGGGGGGCCGCCTTGGGCCTCGCGTCGTCGCCCTTATTCGCGTCCTTCGACTTGCGCTCGTACTGTGAGACCGTGAGGCTCACGTCGTACTCGTCGGGCTGCGAGCGGGCGGTCACGTGCAGGCCCGTCACGGCGACGGGGCTCCCGCTCTTCTCCATTTGCTCGAGCGCGTTGACGAGCGCCTTCAGGCCGACCTTGCGAAACTTCGCTTGAGTCGAGCGCTCGACGTAGCCCTTGATTGTGACGTCCGGCTGATCCGACGACTCCGGGACGTCAATCCCCTGGGCCTTCGCTGCGTTCTCGATGAACGAAGCGAGCGGCGTACCGGTCTTGCTGTAGAGCAGGTCTCGCGCCTCACGGGCGGCCCTTCGCTCGGCGAGGAGCGGCGCGGCGCGCTCGATCCTCGAGAGCTGCGCTCGGATGTCGGCGTTGTGCTCGCGACCTCCGAGGACGCTCGAGGCGAGCGCGAAGGGAATGCCGACCAGGAGCGCGACGCCGACGAACGCTCCGAGCAGTCCGAGGAGGCGCTGCTCGCGTAGCGACAGCTTCTCGAAGCGGGCCGCGAGGCTCATCGACCGGCCCCTCCCGAGGCGGAGGGCGCGGGGCCGGCGGGCTTCTTGTCGGCCTTCGCCTTCCCACAGTCGATCTTGAGCTCGAGCGTGTATTTCTGCTTGTTCTTCTCTTTCAGCTTCGTCGTGTGGCTGAGGTTCACGTCCTTGAAGCAGGGGTGCTCGGCCACGCTCTTCTCGACGGTGTTCGCGTCGTCGATCGTGTTGACGAGGCCCTTTAACGAGAGCTGGTTCTTCTTGAAGTCGAGATCGACCACGTCGTGAACGAGCGACGGCGGAATGCGCTCGCTCAACGCCTGCATCACGTCGAACGCGTCGAGCGCCGGCATCGGATCGTCGGACTTCCCGGAAATCGCGGCGTCGAGGAGATCGGCCGCCTCCTTCGGGTCGCGCGTCGCGGTGCCGAAGTAGACCTGCGTCGTCGCCGCGAGCTCGTCCTCGAGGCCCTTCCGCTCGCTCTCGAGCGCGCGTTGCTCGGCGAACGCCGCAAAGCCGAGGCTCACGAGCAGCGCGGCGGCGAGGCCGGAGAGGATCGGCTGTTTCTCCCGAAGGAACTGGAAGCTCTGCTGCGCCTCGAGGGCGCCGCGTCGCAGGTTCAGGTCGGCCGGGCGCCTCGACAGCGAGAGGGCGAGCGAAATCGCGCGGGCGAAGCGCGTCGTTTGACCCATCAGGGCGGTCGGCACCTCGAGCCCGAGCGTCGGGAGAGCCCCGAGCGCCAACCCCAGCTCGTTCGCGAGGAAGCCCTCTAGGCCAGGCACGTCGACCCCGGGACCGGTCACGATCACCCGGTCGAGCGGCGAGCCGCCGCTCGCGCGCCACGCGGCGAAGGTCTGCTTCAGCTCTCGCGCGAGTCGCGGGGCGTCCTCCGGGAGACCCTGGATTCCACGCGTCAGCGAGCGGAGCATCCGAGGCTCGCCACCGCTCGCGATCACCACGTCGCCGCCGTCCTCGGCGAGCTCCACCAGCACCACCGGCGTCTCGCCCGCGAGCTCACGGGACACCTGGCCGAGGTTGAGGAGCGCGAGCGGCCCGAGGCCGATGCGCGACGGGTCGACGCCGACGCCCGCCTTCACGAGGTCGACGCGTTCCCGCACCGCCGAGGCCGGCGCGACGCCGGCGAGGATCGCCACGGTCTCGGCGTTCGCGGTCGAGCCGGGCAAAGGGGCGAGACGGCGGTGGTCCATCACCGAGTCTTCGAGCTCGACGGGCAGCGTGGCCTCGACCTCGAAGGCGAGCACGTTCTCGAGGTCTTTCAGCGCGGCTCGGGGCAGGTCGAGCTTGCGCGTGTAGGCGCGGCGTCCGTCCAGGGCCGCGGCGCACGCCTCGGGTCGGAGGCCCTGAGAGGCCGCGCGCAGCGCAGAGACGGCATCGGCATGATCGGCGAGCCGCTCCTCGCGGAGCGCCTCCAGGGTGAGCTTGCGGTAGCTCGACGCCAGGAGCGCGACGCGAACCGTCGTCGTCGAGACATCAATGCCGAGCCACCGCGCCATCGTGGGTTCCCTTCTATCACTCCGTCCGCCAGTAGACGACCGTCCCGGCAGGGCTCGTCGCGATCCGGGCCATCGCCGGATCCAGCGTCGTTCCGTTGAGCCCGGGGACCGAGATCGCGCTTGGATCGGTGGTCGCGCCGCCCGTCGCCCGCGCCATGTCGGCGAGAGTCACGGCGCGCCGGTAGTCGATGACGGCGTGGACCGTGACGCGCGTCTCGCGCCCCTGGGCCGGAACGACGCCCGTCACGTAGACGCTGAAGACCTTGCTCTCGGTCGTGATGATCTTGGTCATTTCGGCCGGCGACCGAAACTTCACCGGGCTTATCCCGCCCATCGCCAGGTAGGGGCCGACCATGCCGCCGCCTTGCATCGTCACGATGAAGTCCTTGGGGGAGCCGAAGAGCGGGGCGCCGGCCGTGAAGCTCTTGACGAGCGTCACGGTGGAGATGAACGACGCGGCCTTGATCGGGTCGAGGCAGACCTCGGCCTCGGGGGCACCGGCGCACACCACGGCGAGGAGCGTCTGCGCGTTGGCCGTGTTGACGTTGATGCGTCCCTGTCCCCACACCGTCATCACGCGCGACTTCGGCTTGTTCGGCTCGGGGTCGACGAACGTCGCCCAGAAATCGTCGCCCACGCCGCGCACGAGTCGAAGCTCCTCGAGCGAGTCGAAGGCCGCGTTCTTCCGCATGTAGGGGAGCCCGATCGACTGGTAGACGTTGTCCTCGGAGCCGCTCCCCGAGGTCGCCTGCGCGCCTCGCGGGTCGCACGGCTCGCGGTCCTGATCCGAGTCAACCCAGTCGATCATCGCGGCGCAGATCGTCTGGCGATCCGAGTACTGACCGTCGAGGTCCTCTTGCTCGAAGAGCGGGTTGTACTGCGGCGGGGCCATCAGCCCGAGGAGCTGCTGAGCGAGCCGCGTACGGGAGATGATGTCGCCGCGCGCCGCGATGTTGACGTCGATCTTCGAGTCCTCGTCGACGATCGTCACCTCGAAGCGTCCGAGGCCGCCCAAGCCGAGGTTCTCGCCGGCCGACGTATCGACGTTCGCGAGCGCCGAGAACCCCTCGGCAGCCGCAGCGTCGTTGAAGGGGCCGAGCACCTGGTCGCTGAACTCCCAGACCGGGATCTGGGGCGTGCGCCCCTTCGGGTTCAGGAGCTTGAACATCGGCTCGACCATCGCGCGGACGCTCGGCTCGACCGCCACCAGCATGCGAGAGAGGTTCACTCCGCTCGTCGCGAGGTACTCGGCGCGCAGGCGATCGCGCTCCGCCAGCGCAGAGGTGAACGCCGTGGTGCTCTCGGCTTGCACCTCGGTCAGGTACACCGTGAGCACCACGATCGACAGGAGCACCATGACGAGCGCCATCGCCCGCTCTCGTCGGCGGCCGCGCAGGCGTCGCTGGCTGGGCGTGCTGGCTCTCATGGGTCAGTCCGTCGCGAAGGTGAGCGGGAGCATCATCCGCACGACGATCTTCTCTTCGAAGCGAATGGTCTGGCCACCAGGGCCCCCGGCCAAGACGAGCGTGACCCACACCTGAGCCGGCAACCGCCCAAACTGCGACGCTGGCTGCGTGCTGTCCCAGGCCGTCTGCCACTCGTGGGTGATCGGGTCGAGGTAGCGGAGCTCGAAGTCGTCGACGTTCTCGACCATCGTCTCGACGACCCCGCCCTTGGTCATGTCGTCGTCGATGCGTCGCGACGCGCGCCGTACGAGATCGAGCGTCCCGCTGTCGCGGTTGCGTACGCAGAAGTAGCCGAGCTCCGCCTGGTCGGACTCGTGCCGGTTCTCCTCGAGCCTGAGGTGCGCGAAGGCGGTGAAGTCAACGCGATCGGGCCGCGCCTGCTTGCCGACCAAGCCGGTCTGCGGTTGGTTCTGCAGCCGCATGAAATTGCGGTGCCCCGACATGTACGCGGACGAGAACTCGCGCGCCATGCGCTGCATCGCCGCTCGCCCGGCTTGATAGCGGTCGGAGACGTTGATCATCGCGTTGCGCGAGCGGCTCATCCCCGAGAACGCCGAGTAGATGAGGAGGGCGATGAGCGCGATGATGCCGATGGCGACGAGCACCTCGATCAGCGTGAAGCCGCGACGGCTGCGGCGCTGCGTCATCGCCGGCCTCCCGTCGTCGTACCCGTGCCAGCGCCGGTCCCGGTGGTCGCGTCGGCTCCGAGCCCCGAGAGGTCCTCAGCGTCGTTCGCGACGCCGGTCGCCGTCTGCGGAGCCGTGACCCACTGCACGACGTCAAAGCTGCGCTCGCGGCCGCGATCGCTCCAACGGATGACGACCGTGATCCGGCGCGAGCTCGCCTCGAACTGGCGCTTTAGCGTCGGGTACACCATGCCCATCACCATCGACGCGATGCCGCTCACCCCACCTGCCGCGAGCGAGCCGGCGTCCGGGCCGAGCGCCTGGGTGATGCCAGAGAGGCCAGCGCTCGGGTCGACCGCGGGGGCGTCTCCGCTCGAGCCGGGGGCGAGCTTTCCGAGAGATCCGAGGCTCGAGGTGTCGAGGTCGAGCTTCGCCGATGTGCCGTCGGGGAAGGAGGGCTTCTCGATGCGCCACTCGCAGGTGTAGCCGGGCGAGCCGTCGCCGCAGCACGGGCCGCTGTCGGACTCCTCGAGCTCGGCGAAGCCGTCCTGGCGCAGGTGCTCCTCGACCTCGCTCATCTTGCAGCGCGCATAGCCGACCGCCCCGCTCATCCCGCGCGCGTACGAGACGCCGTTCAGCGCGCCGAACTGCGCCGAGAGGATCGCGGTGAGGCCGAGGCCGAGAATGGCGACGGCCACCATGACCTCGAGCAGCGTGAAGCCGCGATGCGAGGAGCGCAGTCGACTCATTCGACGTCCGACGCCTCCTCGTCGCTCTCGGGCCGCAGCATCGCGACCGCGCCTTGGTCGATACGGACTTGCCCCGTGAGTGGCTTGACCGCGACGGTCATGAGGTCACGCTCGCCGGGCTCGCTGCCGAGCTGCAGCTGGATCGCCGCGCGCTCGGTCTGACCGCCAGGCCAGAAGTAGAGGTAGACCTTCTCGCCCGTGACGGGCTCGTCCTCGTGCTGCACCTCGATTTGCTTGAAGCGCACGTCCTTCGGGAGCGCTTTGCCCGAGCTCTTGACGGGATCATCGCCCTCGCGGACGACCGCGACGGCGTCGAGCGACGAGCGCTGCACCTCGCGAAATTCGGGGCGCGCGCGCTTCGGCCCGTCGAGGATCTCTTCGCCGGCCTCGACCGCCGCCTTCTCCGCGTCGTTCGCGGCGGCGGCGCCTCCCGTGCGGCCGCCCTGCAGGAAGAGCTTCCCGTCGCTCTCTTGCATCGTGATGGACCCGCGCTCGAAATCGAACACCAGCCGGGTCACGCGAGAGGTCGCGTTGGCGTGATCGTACGCGAGCCGCACCGCGCTCGCGACGAGGGTCGAGCCCTCGCGCAGGCGTGCGTGCCTCACCATGCCGATGCCGGTGAACGTCCCGCCGACGAGCAAGGCGGCGAGGCCGAGGGCGACGAGCACCTCGACCAGCGTCACGCCGCGCGTGGTGCGGCGCCGCGTTGCCGTCGACGCTTGCGTCACGTGTCCGCGGCCGCCGCTCCCGCCGCGGGGCCGGCCACGACGTCGTCCTGCGTGCCGTCCTTCTTGTCGGGGCCCGGGCTCGACACGGTGATGTCGTCGCCATCGCACTTGATGGTGTACTCGCCGCCCCACGGGTCCTTCGTGTCGCCGGCCGAGTCGAGCTCCTTGTCGGCGATGAGGGTCTGCACGGTCGGGCAGTCGCTCTTCATCGCGACGTGCTGGGTCGCGACGTTGCGGATGTTGCGGGCGTTGGTCTTCGCGGTCTTGATCTGCGCCTCGCGGTAGCGCGGCAAGACGAGGAAGCTCACGCCGCCGGCGATGAGGGCCATGATCGCCACGACGATCAGGACCTCGACGAGGGTGACACCACGCGAGGCCACGCGGCGGATCCGACGCAGGCGGACGGTCAACGAGTCGTTCGAGAAGTTCATCGGTTGTCTCCAGTTCACTCCACCCGGTCGAGGCCGCGCATGTCGCCGCTCGGTCCGTAGCTGAGCAAGTCGTAACTGTCGGGGTTTCTCCTGCCGGGGCAACTCAGCTGCAAGGGGCGCCCCCACGCGTCGTCGGCCGTGATGGCGAGGTAGCCCTCCTCACGGAGCTTCGCGAGCGAGTCGGGACAGCGTCGCTCGTGGTCGGCGCGGAACGCGTCGACGGCCTCTCGGACGACCAGCAACGTGGCCCTCGTGGCGCGTATTCCAGCGCGGTCGCGCTCACGCGCGCCGAGGAACAGGAGGAGACCCATCATCGCGAGGGTCGCGGCGACCGGCTTGGTTCGCGCCCACGGCAGGGCGGCGAGGCCGGTGCGGCGCTCCCAAGGGAATCGGATCGAAGGCTCGGATCGCTTGCGTGCCACGGGATCACTCCACGAACGAGCTCATCTGGATGAGCGGCATCAGGATGGCAAAGGCGATGAAGGCGACGGCGCCGCCCATCACGACGATGATGATCGGCTCGAGCAGGCTGGTGAGCAGCTGCACCCTCGCGTCGACCGCGGTGTCGTATGCCTCGGCCACGTTCTCGAGCATCTGCTCGAGCTGGCCGCTGCGCTCGCCGATCGCGATCATGTGGGTAACGAGGGGCGGGAAATAGCCGCTCGCCTTCAGCGGCTCGGCGATGCTCTGGCCCTCACGGATTGAGCCTGTCGCGTCCTCGACCACGCGCTCGAGGGCGGCGTTGCCGAGCACGTTGCGCACGATGCCCATCGCCGGGAGCAGCGCGACGCCCGCCGACAGGAGCGTCGCCAGGGTGCGGGCGAAGCGGGAGATCGACACCATCATCACCAGCTGACCGAAGAGCGGCGCTCGCAAGACGATGCGATCCCACGATAGGCGTCCGTCGGCTGTGCGCTTCCAGCGGCGGAACCAGGTGGTCCCCCCGACGAGGGCGAGCAGGATCAACCACCAGAAGTTCGACGTGAAGTCGGAGATGACGATGAGGCTCCGCGTGTACCAGGGCAGCGCCTTCTGCATGCTCTCGAAGATCGAGGTGACCTTCGGTACGACCGACGTCATGAGCACGCTGATCATCACGAGCGCGATCACCATCATCAAGATCGGGTAGGCGAGGGCGCTCGACACCTTTCCGCGCAGCTTCGCTTGGCCCTCCATGAAGTTGGTGAGCCGCAAGAGCACCGCGTCGAGCGTACCGGACGACTCTCCCGCGCGGACCATGTTGACGTACAGGTCGGGGAAGATCGACGGGTGCTCCTTTAGCGCGTCGGCGAAGGACGTGCCCTCACGCACCGTGTCGCGGACGTTCGTGAGCGCGCGTCGCAGGGCGTCCTTCTCGGTCTGCTCGATGAGCGCAGACAGCGATTCGAACAGCGGGATCTGCGCTCGGACGAGGGTCGCGAGCTGGCGCGTCATCAGGGCGACGTCGGCCACGCTCGGGCGCTCGAGGAACCGCTTCAGGCTGAACGCGTTGGCCTTCGTGTCGCTCGAGCCCTTCTTCTCCTCGGTCGCCGTGGTGAGCAGCACGCCGTCTTTGCGCAGCTGAACGCGCAGCGCCTTGACGTTCTCGGCGTCGCGGTGTCCGCTGGTCGCCTTGCCGGTCGCGACGAGGATCCCCTTGTACTCGAAGACCGCCACGGCTCACCTCACTCGTCGACGATGACGTCCTCTTGCGTCGCCGCGAGGACCTCCTCGACCGTCGTGCGTCCCTCGAGCACCTTGCGCGCTCCGTCGTCGCGGAGCGAATCCATGCCGGCGACCTGGGCCGCGCGCTTCATCGTCTGAGCGTCCGCGCGATCGAGGATCAGCGGGCCGACGACGTCGTCGATCATCATCAGCTCGTAGATGCCGAGCCGGCCGACGAAGCCCTTGCCGGTGCACGCCTCGCAGCCCTTCGCCCGATAAAAGACGGGGTCCGTCCCCATATCCTCGCCCGGGAAGCGGTACGTCGTCCCGTGCGCGACGTAGCGATGCGTGACCTTTCTCCGCGTCTTCCACTGCAGGCGGTTGGGATCGAGGCCGAGCTGGCGGAGCTCGTAGTCGGTCGGCTCGTACGGGACCTTGCAGTGAGGGCAGAGCACGCGCACCAGGCGCTGCGCGAGCACCGCGATGAGCGACGAGCGGACGAGGAAGCTCTCGATGCCCATGTCGACGAGGCGCGTGACCGCGCCCGGCGCGTCGTTCGTGTGGATCGTCGAGAGCACGAGGTGACCGGTCAGCGAGGCGTGGATCGCGATCTCGGCCGTCTCCTTGTCACGGATCTCGCCGACCATGACGACGTCGGGATCCTGGCGGAGGAACGCGCGCAGCGCGCTCGCGAAGGTGAGACCGATCGACGGCTTGACGTGTACCTGATGAATGCCGCCGATCTCGTACTCGACCGGATCTTCGGCCGTGAGGATGTTGCGGGTCGGCTCGTTGATCCGGTTCAAGCACCCGTAGAGGGTCGTCGTCTTGCCGCTGCCGGTCGGGCCGGTGACGAGGATGATCCCGTCTGGGCGCTGGATGAGCCCATCCATCAGCGCGTAGTCGCGCGGGGCGAACCCGAGCTCGTCGAGGCTCTTCAGGACCGAGGTCTTGTGCAGCAGGCGCATCACGATCCGCTCGAACTGACGGCTCGTCGGGATCGTCGAGACGCGGATGTCGATGCTCTTACCCGCGATCTTCAGGGTGATGCGGCCGTCCTGAGGCAGTCGCTTCTCGGCGATGTTCAGCGACGCCATGATCTTGATGCGCGCCACGATGGCGCTCATGAATTGCTTCGAGGCGCGGCGGGCGACGTAGAGCTCGCCGTCGACGCGGTACCGCACGACGACGTCACGCTCCTCGGGCTCGATGTGGATGTCGCTCGCGCGCTCGCGCACCGCCTGCGAAAAGAGGCTGTTGACCCACGCGATGATCGGGGCTTCGTCGTCCGCGTCGAGGATGTCGACGAGGTGATCCTCCTCGGCCTGCGCCTCGGCCTCGAGGCCGGAGCCGCCGCTCTCCTTGCGCTCCCAGACGCGGTTGATCGCCTCGAGCACCGCATCGGGCGTCGCGACGGTGAGCTCCACCGGCTTGCCGAAGAGCGCGCGGACGTCGTCGGCGGCGGTTACGTCGAGCGGATCGGCCACCACGCAGTGAACCGCGGCGTCGTCCTCGGCGACCACGAGGAGACCGTGCTGCTTCGCGTACGTGATCGGGATGCGCTCGACGAGCGGTAGCGAGACCGCCGCGACGTCGATGAAGTCGGTGAAGGGCAGGCCGAACTCGTCGGCGAGAGCGCGCGCGATCGCCGGTGGCTCGGCCACCTTGGTGGCGACGAGCACATCGCTGAGCGTTTGACCGCGCTCACGCACCGTCTGCATGGCCTCGTCGAGGCGCTCGGGCGCCACCACGCCGCGGCGGGCCAGGATCTCGGCGAGGTAGTTCTCCACTGGCGATGCGGGGGCTACTCGATGCGGTAGCGCTGGGGGTTGGTCGCGCGACCACCGGGAATGCGAACCGGTGCGCGAGGCGTGGACGGTGCGGCCGCCGGTTGCTGGGCAGGCTGCGGTGCGGGCGGCGGCGCGGCGCTCGAGGCCGGCTTCGAGCCGGGGCGTGCAGGGCCGCTCGAGCTCCCGGGGCCCGCGACGCTGGGCAAGGCGATGGGCTTAACGGGATCGTGCGTCTGCGGCCGCTTCGGTGTGAGCTCGGCCCGCAGGCGCTCTCGCTCCTCGACGTCGAGCTGCGTCTGCCGGATCTGCTCGACGAGGCCGATCGAGCGCGCGTAGTCGATCGGAGGCTGCCAGCTGCGCGTCTCGTCGAACACGAAGTAGCGATCGAGGAATTCCTGCCGCTCTTGCATCTTGCGCTCGAAGATGCGCCGAAGATCCGCGGGGTCGCGCACGATGTGAGGCGTGAGGACGAGCAGGAGGTTGCTCTTCGTGGTCGTGGTGTCCGTCGAGCGGAACAGGGCCCCGAGCACCGGGATGTCGCCGAGGATGGGGATCTTGGTCAGCTTGTTGCGCTGCTCTTCGCGGACGAGCCCACCGATGACCACGGTCTGCTGATCGCGGACGATCACGGTGGTCTCGGCCGTGCGCTTGTTGATGGGCACGACTCCAAGCGCGCCTTCCGCTGCGCCCGCGTTGCTGAACTCCTCGGAGATCTCCATGCGGATCTGATCCGAGTCGTTCACGTGTGGCGTGATGCTCAGCTTGATGCCGACGTCCTGGCGCGGAGCCTGGAAGCCCGCTCCGAGGCCGAGCGCTCCGAGCGCCCCGAGGCCTGCGGCTGCGCCGCCAGCGGCGCCCGCTCCGCCCGCGAGGCTCGCGAGGTTGCCGAGGCCGCCGACGTTCTGCTGGATCGCGATGTTCGCGCCGATGTTGATCTCGGCGGTGATGTTGTCGGTCGCGAGCACGTGCGGCGTGGCGAGCAAGTTGGCGTCACCGTTCGTCGCGAGCGCGGAGAGGACGATGCCGAAGGCGGGGATCGAGCGACCTGTCCCGAGCAGCGTCTGGCTTCCGGGCAGGTCCGGGCCGCGGACGCCGAAGGCGAGGGCCTCGAGGTTCGAGGGGATACCGGCGAGGGAGTCCTTCGCCCCAAGGCCGCCGTAGAGCAGCGTGTTGCCGCCGCCACCGAGGTCCGCCGAGGCGCCTCCGTGATAGCCGAGGCCGAGGTTTCGGCTGTGCTTCACGTCGATGTCCATGATCACCGCCTCGAGGAAAACCTGTCGGCGCGGGCGATCGAGGCGCTCGATGAGGTTGCGGAGCTCGATGTAGTCACGGAGGGTCGAGACCGCGACGAGCGAGTTGGTCGCCACGTCACACGTCACCTTGACCTCTTGCTCGAACACACCGCCGCCGTCGGAGCTGATCGAGGTCGCGGCCTGCTGTTGCGCTGGCTGCGGCTGGCCTCCGCGGCCTGCTGCCGGGTTCTGCTTGCGAGCCTTCGCGCCGCGAGCGCCGCCGGAGGCCCCACCGCCACCGCCGCCGCCGAGGATCTGGCCCAGCGTGGCCGAGAGCTCGTCGCACTGAGTGTGCTGGAGGCCGAGGACGTGGATGCCGCCTTCGCCCGTCGCGTGGACGTCGATGCGCTTCACGAGCTCGAGCATGCGGAGGTAGTCCGCCTCGGTCGCGACGATGATCAGCTGGTTGTTGCGATCGTCGGCGAAGAGGCGCGCGCGCCCCGAGCCCGAGTCGACGAGCTCTCCGAGCTTTTGGGCGAGCTCCTGGGCCGAGACGTGGTGAATCGGCTGCATCCAGATCTGCTCGCCGGCGCCCCCCGCGTCGAGCTCCTCGACGATGCGGAGCATGCGCAGGATGTTCGAGCCCGTGTCGGTGAGGATCAGCAGGTTGCTCGGGGCGTAGACCGTGATGTCGGCGTCCTTGGTCTTCAGCTTCGCGAGGACGTTCGACACTTCGGTCGCGTCGGCGTGCCGCAGGCGATAGAGCCGCGTCATGTAGCGATCAGCGTTCGGCACGGGCGTCGCCGTGCCCAGCACTTCGGTCTGCTCGTTCGAGATGCCGGCCGACTCGATGATCTTGAGGTAGCGACCCTGCGGGATCACCGTCATCCCGTTCGTCTGCAGCACGGAGAGGAAGGCCTCGTACGCCTCGGCTGCGGTCACCGGCTTCGGTGAGACGATGGTGGCCTTCACGCCGGGCCGGATTTTCCCGCCGAAAATGAAGCGGCGGCCGGTGAAGTTCGAGATCGTCTCGACGAGCTGCGTCAGATCGACGTCGCTCATGTTGATGTTCACGAGCGAGCCGGGCTTCGGCGCCTTGAACTCGATGTCCGGGGCCTTCCCGAGGGCGCCGGGGGTCGAGGGTGCACCTGCGCCGGGCGGCGCGGCGCCGGGGGCGTTCGCTCCGGGCGGAGGCGAGCCCGGAGGCTGTCCTCCCTGGCCGGTGCCCGACCCTGGGCCCGTGGCGGGCGTTGAGGCCGGTGTCGCCCCCGGAGTCGGCTGCCCGACGGTCGCGCCGATCCCCGCGGCGGGCGGGGTGGGGGCGCCCGTGGCCCGGAGCGGCAGGTCGCGCTTGCTCGGCTGAGCCGCGACCGAGGACGCGAGCACCGTGCTCGACGCGAACAGCCCGAGCGCGAGCAGCGTTCGCGGCGAGCGGCGACGGGCGGAGCCGCGGGGAGGAGGCGGGAGGTTCATCGACGTGTGGGGGGAACGCGGGCTCAGTCGCCCGCGTCGGAGGGGGAGTCGTTACCACGGTCGGCGCCCGCTTTGGAGCCTCCCGTCTTCGAAAGGGCGCGCGAGCCTGGCAGCCTTGCGCTGGCCGCCGGGAGTGCGAGCGGCCGACCCGAGGTCGCGGCCGAGGCGAGGTCCTTCGGGGTCGACGTGCTGGACGGCAGCGCGCGCTCCGCGAGGCTCGTCGCGGCCCAGCTGAGCAGGAGCGAAACCGCGAGCGACCCGAGGCCGAACGCGAGCACGTACACCACGGTGCGCTGCGCGGGGGTGCGCAAGGCGTCGCCGATTCGTTCCGACAGCTTCATCGCCCGCTCGTCCTCACTGGATCTTGAAGTCGATGCTGAGCGGTGCGCCGCCGCGGTTCACCTTGACCTTCAGCGCATCGGCGGTGCGCAGTCGACCGTAGGCCTCGAGCGCCTTCTGCGGATCGCTCATGTCGAAGCCGTTGATCGACTCGAGCCGGTCGGCGTTCTTCAGGCCAAGCGTGCTGAGCAGCGTGCCCGAGCGAATCCCGAAGAGCCGGATCCCCATCACCTTGTCGCCCTGCTTGTCCGGCACGATGCGCGCGGACTTCATGAGCTCGGCTTGGTTCTCGAGGATCTCGTCGATGACGGACCGCTCGACGTTGAACTCCGTGTCGCTGACCTTGTGGATCTTCGACGCGAGCTCCGCGGAAATTCCGCCATTTCCTGGCGTCGCGGGCGCAGGCTCCTTCGGCGCACCGGGCCCCGCTGCGGGCTTCGCCGGCGCCGTCCCGCGCGACTTGTCGCCCATCTTCAGCTGGCACTGCTTGCCCGCTTGCTCAAACCAGACGCGGTTGTAGGACATGGCGCGGAGGACGTGGCCGTTCATCTCCTGGCCTGCCCGCCGAAGCTGCGCCTTTCCGCCCGAGTCTTCGATCGCGGCGAAGGACCATGTCGGATCGCTCGAGGCGCTGATCAACACCACGCGACCAAAGTCGCAGTTCGGGGCGTCCTCCGAGAGAGCCTGAAGCGTCAGCTCGGCGACGGGTTCGGCGGTCGGCGCGATCGAGACCGCGGGCGGCGGTGCGCTGCCATCGAGCGGCCCCGTCTGCGAGTCGAAGATGTTGCGCGCCAGGATGGGCTGCCCGTTGTGGTCCTTCGTCGTCCCGCCGGTCGACTTCGCAGCCGGAAGCGTCGGCTTCGAGACCGCGCCGCCCGTGCCCACCAGCGTCGCTGCGACCATGCGTCCGGCGCCCGCCGCCTGGAGCAGCGCGGTGAGGCCGACCATGGACCCGACGACGCCCCACCACCAGCGCTTCACTTGTGCGTCCAGACCCATCGCTCTCGCCGTTCATAGCACCGATCGTCGCGAGCGCGGACCCCCGAATTTCTTCGGATTTCGACGTTCAGGACCGCTCGATGCACAACCCTTTCCGCGGCTGCTTCATTCCGCGAGTGCGCTTGCGAGTCGTCTCCATTTCTGGCACGCCCTCTTCATGACAGGCGACACGAGGGCGGCGTGATCTCGCGCGAGGCGATCGTCCGCGCCGACAAGGCGCACGTCTGGCACCCGTACACCGCGATGGGGCGCTACGTCGTCGATGCCGCGCCGCTGGTCCTCGAGCGGGCGGAGGGCTCGTACCTCGTCGACGTCGACGGTCGCCGCTACCTGGACGCCAACGCGAGCTGGTGGGTCGCGGTCCTCGGGCACGGGCACCCGCGCCTCGTCGAAGCGCTGCGGCGTCAGGCCGAGCGCATGCCGCACGTCGCCCTCGCCGGGATCACTCATGAGCCGGCGGCGCTGCTCGCGGCCGAGCTCGCGGCGGTCGCGCCTCCGGGGCTCGGGCGGGTGTTCTTCAGCGACGATGGCTCGACGGCCGTCGAGGCCGCGATGAAGATGGCCCTTCACTACCGGCACCTCCGCGGCGAGCGGCGCCGGCGCTTCGTCGCCCTCGACGGCGCCTTCCATGGCGAGACCCTCGGCTGCACGAGCCTCGGGGGCGTCGAGCTGTTCCGTCGACCGTTCGCCGACATGGTCGTCGAGTGCGTCCACGCGCCGTCACCGGGCTCGGGCGAGGACTCGGGCGGGGCGCGCGCGCTCGAGGCGATGATCGAGCTCGTCGAGGCGGAGGGCGAGTCGATCGCCGCCGTCGTCGTCGAGCCCCTCGTGCAGGGCGCGAGCGGCATGCGCGTCTATCCCGCGTCCTACCTCGCCGAGCTCGCGCGGACCTGCCGCGCGCACGACGTTTTGTGGATCGCCGACGAGGTGTTCACCGGGTACGGGCGGACCGGGACGATGTGGGCTTGCGAGCGCGCCGGCGTCTCGCCCGACCTGCTCTGCACCGCGAAGGGCTTCTCCGGCGGCATGTTGCCGATGGCCGCGACGCTGGTCTCCGAGCGCGTGTTTGCTCCCTTTCTCGAGGGCGATGCCACCTTTCACTACGGCCACTCGTACTGTGGCAACCCGCTCGGCGCCGCGGTCGCGCGCGAGGTGCTCGCCGTGTTCCGAGAGGAGCGAGTGCTCGACGCGATTCAGCCTCGCTGCCGCGCGATCGCCGAGGCCTTCGAGCGGTTTCGCGGGCTCCCCGGCGTCGTGAGGACGCGCTCGCTCGGAATGATCGGGGCGCTCGACCTCACCGAGGGCTCGGGCTACCTCGGGACGGTCGGCTGGCGCGTCTACGAGGAGGCGCGTCGACGCGGTGCATGGCTGCGGCCCCTCGGGGACACGGTCTACGTGACGCCGCCGCTCACCATCTCCTCCGACGAGCTCGACGAGCTGCTGGCGATCGTCGAGGCGTCGGTGCGCGCGATCGCATCCTAGTCGCGACTCCGCTGCGCTCGAGGACGTCGCCCATGGCTCGGGTATGGGGCCGCGCGCGGCCCCGATTTGCAGCCGCGCTGCCCGAATTCGCGGTAAGACCCGACCCACGATGTCTCCTTCCGAGCGAAGCGACACCCACGGGAATCCTGCTTCCGAGGCGCGCGCTTCCCGCCCGCCCGAGGTCCGCGCGGCCGTCCCGCCCGCACGCCCCTCGTCACGCGGAAAGCCCACCAAACCCGGGGTGCCGAACCTGCCCCCGAGCGAGGACGGGCATCACCACGGTACGCTCACCGCGTTGGTGATCGGGGCCGTCGGTGTCGTCTACGGCGACATCGGCACGAGCCCCCTCTACACCATGGCCGAGTGCCTGCACGGCCCGCACGGCCTCGCTCCGACGCCCGCGAACGTCTACGGCATCATCTCGCTCATCGTCTGGTCGATCACGATGGTCGTGACGGTGAAGTACTTGTCGTTCCTGATGAAGGCCGACAACCATGGTGAGGGCGGGATCATGGCCTTGCTCGCCCTGGTGCCGAGCGAGAACCGGCCCAAGCCGTCTGGTCAGGTCGGCAAGCTCGCGCTCCTCGTCATCATCGGCGCGGCGCTGCTGTTTGGCGACGGCATCATCACCCCAGCCATCTCCGTCCTCAGTGCGACCGAAGGTCTCAGCGTCGCGACGACCAAGCTCCAGCCGTACGTCGTCCCGCTGACGGTCACGATCCTCGCCGGCCTCTTCGCCATCCAGAAGAAGGGCACCGGCGGGATCGGGAAGGCCTTCGGGCCCGTTATGGTCGTCTGGTTCGCGGTGCTCGCGGGGCTCGGCCTCTACAACATCACGAAGGACCCGCGCATCCTCGGCGCGCTCTCGCCGCACCACGCGCTCTCGTTCTTTGCTCGCAACGGCTGGCACGGCTTCCGTGTGCTCGGAGGCGTCGTGCTCGCGGTGACCGGCGGCGAGGCGCTCTATGCGGACATGGGGCACTTCGGGCGCAACCCGATCCGCGTCGCCTGGCTCGGCCTCGTATTTCCGGCGCTGTGCCTCTGCTACCTGGGCCAGGGGGCCAACGCGCTCGCGAACCCGGTCTCGGTGCAGACGCCGTTCTACTCGATGCTCCCGAGCGGCCCCTGGATCTACGGGGCGGTCGCCCTCGCGAGCTTCGCGACCATCATCGCCTCTCAGGCGCTGATCTCCGGGGCCTTCTCGCTCACGCAGCAGGCGATCCGCCTCGGGTACTTTCCACGTATTCGCATCCTCCACACCAGCACCGAGTCGGAGGGGCAGATCTTTCTCCCGATGCTGAACCGAGGCCTGGCGATCTCGTGCATCGCGCTCGTCCTCGTCTTCCGAAAGTCGAGCGAGCTCGCCGCGGCTTACGGTCTCGCGGTGAGCGGGACGATGGCGATCACCTCGGTCGTCTTCTACGTCGTGACGCGCGACAACTGGGGCTGGTCGCGCGGGAAGTCGCTCGCGCTGCTCCTCGTGTTCCTCGCCTTCGATCTGCCGTTCCTCGGAGCGAACGCGCTCAAATTCTTCGACGGCGGCTACCTGCCGTTCTGCGTTGGCGTTGTGTTCGTCCTCGTCATGGTGAGCTGGCGGATCGGCCGCAGCTACCTCGCCGACAAGATGCGCACGCTCTCGTCACCGGTCGACGAGTTCCTCGAGGCGCTTCCGAGCCGCATCATCGGACGCGTCCCGGGGGTTGGCGTCGTCCTCGCCTCGCAGTCGGGCGGGATCCCGCCGGTCCTCAACATCCTGGTGCGCCGCTTCCGCGTCGTCCACGAGCACCTCGTGCTCGTCACCATCGTGACCGACCATGTCCCCGAGGTGCCCGCCGAGCGTCGGCATCGCATCGAGCCGCTCGGCAACGACGTGCTCCGCGTGATCCTGCACTACGGCTACATGCAAACGCCGAATGTTCCGGAGGCGCTGCTCCCCGCGCTCTTCGAAGCGGGGCTCGACGTCGCGCCAACCGACGTCACCTACTTCCTCGGGCGCGAGACGTTGCTCCACGGGCCCGAGGGGCACATGTCCGGGGTGCTCGAGGCGTTCTTCCTCACGCTCTCGCGCAACGTGCGCAGCGCCACGGATTACTTCTCGCTCCCCGCGAACCAAGTTGTCGAGCTCGGTATTCAGCTCGATCTGTGAGGACCCGCGCGTCGGCGCGATGCGTGCCTGCCGGTCGGCTCCGCGTTGAGGAGTGTCAATTGACAGAAGGCAAGCTGCCTCACGGTCGCCCGTCCTTCTTCTCCGCGCTCGCCTCCTTGCAGCGCGGTGGGAGCGACGGCGTACCCGGGGGCGTGCGGTAGCCAGGCTTTCGCCAGCTCATCAGGCAGACGCGCTCGTGATCCGTCGGAGTGAGGTTCCCCGGGTCGGGGCAGCGATCTCGAAGCCACCAGACGTCGAACGCGACGAGCTCGTCCTGCGGGGAGCCGGTTCGCTCGTGCCAGGCCCGCAGGTAATCCCCCAGCGGCTTGTGATAGACGCGATTCCGGTCGAGCCGGATCCGGTTCCAGTAGTCTTGCTCGATCTGGCCGAGCCCGAGGCCGCGCGCGTCCGAGAGGTCGAGGTCGGGCTCGCCCCCTGTCAGCGGATCGATTCGGCGCCCGTCGATCGTGTACGCATCGATCGCACCTACCCCGTCCTCGCGCACCGGGTTCGGCGCGAACATGCCCCAGCCCTGGAAGATCCGCGGGTAGCCCAGCGCGGCGCGGAGGAGCCATGGCTGCGCGTGCTTCAGCACCGGGGCGGTCGACTTGTTGTCGTGGATGAGGGCGCTCACGGCGCACACCAGGAAGAACGCGAGGACGGTCTCGCGGAGGCCGACTCGGAGCCTCGTCACGAAGACGGGGAGGTGCCCCGCGTGGGCCGTGACGAGCGGCGGCTCTCGGAGGTCCCAGCCGAAGAAGCGCTCGATGCGCTCTGGGTGCGCTTCGACGAGGTGGACGATGGCGCGGTCGAGCCCGAGCGAGAGGAGCGCCACCACCACGACGGCGATGGGGCCACCCGGGAGCGCGCGGAGCGCGGCGCGATAGGCGGCGATTCCGGTGCGAGTCTCGCCTCGCAGTCTGGCCTCGAGGAGCGGCCCGCGAGGGGTGCCCTCGACGAACGTGATCGAGTCCGTAGCGTCGAGCGCGGCGAGCAGGCGTCCGAGCCGGAGAGCGAGAGGCCGCTCGGGGGCGAGCGCGAGCGTCACCGCGAAGCGCCTTCGGTGCGAGGCCTCGATCGCCTCCCAGTGCGTGCGCTGGAGCAGCAGCGTCGACCAGCCGATCATGAACCAGCTGAACGGGCCGAGTCGCATCAAGACGCCGAGCGTGCCGTGGAGCCCGGCCATCAACGCCATCGCGAGGGGTCGGGCGAGGCGTCGGTGCGATGGCCACAGGATCAGCACGGCGAGGAGCGCTTCGACGACGAGCGTGAGGTGTGCCGCCGCTTGCATCGCGGGGTAGGGGAGGTGCTCTCGCAGCGCGACCGCGAGCCCCGTCACCATGCGATCGAGGTGCAAGACGTAGTGCACGGTCGAGCCGCGTCGCCAGGTGTCGCCGTACTTGTTTACGACATTGAACACGTAGACGATGCCGAGGTTCACCACGATGGCGAACGATGCGAGCGAGCGATGCTCGGCGGTCCACCACGGGGGCCGGTGGCGCCGGGCGAGGTCGGCGACCGTGTCGGCACGGTGTTCGCGGCGCGCGCGCCGCCATGCGTCCACGCTGAAGCGCTTGCCGGTCGGCAGGAACGCGAGCCAGAACGTGAGCAGGTTGACGACGACGTAGCCGCCGTTCTCGACGAGGATCAGTCGTTGATCGAGGCTCGTGGCCCAGACGCACGAGAGGATCGAGAAGACCCTCGTGGAGAGGCCCAGCGTGAAGCACGCGTGGCAGACCAGCGCCGCGGCGAACGCGACGTGCACTTCAGGGGAGGTCGCGAAGGCCGAGAACAGCGAGAAGTTGAACTCGGTCGACGGCCGGTAGAGCAGGTAGTGCGTCGAGAGGACGCCGTCGTTCGAGTAGTAACGCTCGGCGACGTTCCAGTGCCGGAGCGTGTTCGCGCAGAGCAGCAGGCCGACGACGATCCGCGCAAGTCCGAGCGTCCGCGGATCGGCGACGAGGTAGCGCGCTGCAAACCATCGACGCGCGCGGCGAAGCCGCTCACGAAACGAAGGCCCGGGCGTGCCTCCCGAGGGACCAACCTCGACGCGCTCGAGTGCGGGGCCGTCGGCCTCGGCGCTCTCCATCGCGTCTCACTGCACCGGAGTGAGCGCGTGCCGCAGTCGCGGCACGTGACCGAAGCCGCGGCCCACGTTTGGAGATTGTCGAGGCAGCGCCGGCGCATCGAGGAGCTCGACCTCTTCGATCGCGGTGTCGCGCGGTGCTCCAGGAGCCGGGATGGTCGTGACGAGGAGCAGCGTACGAAGCTTCGTGACGCCGAGCGTTTGCTCGCGATCGTCGGCGACCTTGCCGCCGCGCGTAAGGTAGCGCCGCAGCTCCTGGCGGAAGCCGGCCGTCTCGTCACGACGGAGCGCGTCGATGTAGTTTGCCCAGAGCGGCCCGAGGCGGTGCTGGCCTGGCGAGGCTAGTGCGAGATCGGGCGGCTCGCCGGTGAGCACGTCCAGCTCGGCGCCATCGCGGATCGCGCCGACGGTGACGAGCACCTCGTTCTTCATCGGAGGCTCGGGAGCGAAGACACCCCATGGGGCGATGAGGCGTGCGTAGCTCGCCGCTCCGAGGAGGCTGTCGCGCTCACCGAGTCCAGTCCTCCGCGGGAGCTCGTTGTTCGCTTCGGTCGCGGCGACGAAGGTCGCGAAGAGGAGCCCGACGACCAGCGACTCGACCGCGAAGGCCAGCGCGCGCCGCAGCTTCACGAAAGGAGCGACCTCGTTCGAAGTGGTCTGCGCGGGCTCGCTCTCGTCCGGTCCGGGCGGCGCTTCGAGGCCGCAGGCGCCGAGGCCGCATGCCACGCTGATGTCGAGGCGCTTCGCCGCGATCCGCTGGTAGATCGCGCGCGTGAGGGAGCGGATGCCTGGCAACGAGATGACGAGCCCGAGCCAGCCGAGGAGCGGGAGGGCGCGCAGGAGCTCCGACAGCGCTCCGGCGTCGACGTGCGCTCGGCCGTCGGCGGTGAGGACCACGATGGTGCGGTCGACGAGCTCGGGCGTCACGTCCGCGGGGAGTCCCAAGGCGTCGCCGCGGGAGACGGCGCCGTTACCGACGAAGGTGACGTTCTCGTGGCGATCGAGCCGCTTCAGCAGTCGCGCGAGCCACAGGCACATCCCGCAGTCTTCGTCGTAGAGCACGCGAATTGGGCGCGTCCCCGTCTTTGCCGCGTCCCACATTTCGGTGGGGACGACGAGCGCGAGTGCCGCAAGGAGCGAGGCGCCATACGCGCCGAGATCGAAGAAGGCGGCGTAGGTCAGCCCGACGAGCCCGAGCGCGACGAGGGCTAGCCCGCGCGTGTAGCGACGCGCGACGGGCACGAGCAGAAGCGGGAGCACCACGAACTCGGCGCCGCGGAGGAGCTTCGTCCACAGCGACATGAGGCCCGCAGGGAGCTTGTCGCGGAGCGACTGCGCGAGCCCGGTCACCAGTCGATCGGAGCGGAGCGCGTAGTGGAGCGCATCGCCCGACGTCCAGGTCGCGCCCTTCTGCTGGAGCGCCGCCGCGAGCGTGACCACCCCCACCACGAGCAGGATGGCGAGCGCCGCGAGCGACCCGCGAGCGTCACCGTCCGAGGTCACGCGGCGATCATTCAGGGCACGAGCATCGCGCTCGTCCGCGCTCGCGAAGGACCGCCGCAGCGCGTCGATCGAGAAGCGCTCCCCGAGCGGCAAGAAGATGGCGAACAGCGCGAGCGCGATCGCGAGCGAATCCCCGACGCCGTTCGTCAGGATGTTTCGTCCCGCCAGGCTCACGAGGCAGAACGCCGAAAGGATCGTGAAGACCCGCGTGGCGACGCCGAGCGTGAAGAAGAGGTAGATGAGCCACGTGAACGCGAACGCCGTGAACGCCTCGTCGCGGTGCGAGAACGCGTGGTAGACGCTGAAGACCCGACCCGACTCACGCAAGTTGAAGAGGTGGTTGTGGTTCGGGAGGACCCCGTCGTTCGAGTAGAAGGCGGGAAGCCACTGCCAGCGTCGGCACAGATCGCCGAGGAGCACGAACCCGAAGAGGACGCGAAACAGCCCGAGCGAGCGTGGGTCGATGCGAAGGTAGCGATTCGAGAGCCAGCGTAGGGTAGGCATGACTCAGTCCTCGATGCGGAAGCGATAGTCGTCGGAGCGGGCGAGGCTCGGGGTGAGTTCGCTCTTCAAGAGCAGCGTCCGTACGGCCCAGAGGTCGTCGAAGATGCGGTATCGCTGCGCGGTCGCGTCCAGGTAATCGACGCCGCCCGAGCCGCCGGTGCCGGTTCGTCGACCGATCACGCGCTCGACCATGCGCGCGTGGCGCTGCCGCCAGACCACCATCGACTGCTCGAGGATCAGCGTCGTGTCGATGAGCTCGCGCGGCCAGGTGAGGCGCGGTAGCTCGCGGTGACTCTCAATGAAGACGAGCGCGGCGCGCGAGTGGCGTCGTCGATGCTGCTCGTCCTCGGGCAGGTGAGTGAGGTCGCGAGCCTCGAGGAATCCGCGGGCGTGGTCGATGTCCCGCTGGTAGCGCTTCTCGAGGACCGACCGATCCATGTGGGGGAGGGCGTCTCCGGTCGACTCGACGAGATGGTGCGCCTGCGCCTCGTGCGACGCGAGGAAGGCCTCGGTGTACGCGCGCACGCTTGCTTCGTCGTTCGACCCGTCGATCGGGGTCCGGGCGAGCCAGTCGTAGAGTGCGTGTCGGAAGCTCGGCCCGCCGGCGATCTGTCGCTCGACGCGCTCGAGTGCCGGCGTGGTGCCGCCCTCGGCGGTGCGCAGGACGTCCTTGTAGCTGGCCTCGCCCGCGCAGCCGAGCCGCTGGTCGTCATCGAGCCCAAGCAGGATCTCGAGCTGACGGATCTGCGCCGACTGAAAGCCGCTCGCGCCGACGAGCTGGTCGCGGAACGCGAGGTAATCGCGCGTCGTCAGCGTCTCGACCACGCGCCAGTGATCCGCTGCGACCTCGAAGATCGTCACGCAGCGGCGCAGCGAGCGAACCGCCGACGAGAGCGCCTGGTCGGGAACGGGATTCTGCCGAATCACCGCGCGCACGTGCTCGAGCTCGCGGAGGATTAGTTTGAACCACAGCTCGTACACTTGGTGCACGGTGATGAAGAGCACTTCGTCGTTGCCGACGTGGGCCTCGTCGCCATGCACGCCCTTCTGGAGCGACAGCAGGTCCTCGACCCGGATGTAGTCCCAGTAGCTGATTCCGCGGTTTGGTCGTGTCACAGCGGCGAGGAGTCTAGTCGCCTGCCGCGCGGCCTCCAACCGCTTCCTGGCCGGAGCGCTTCGATTCTTCGGGAATTTCGGGACGTTCCGTTACGACATCCCGCGGGAACGGCGCTCAGGGCGCCGCTCCGAGGTGATGCAGGTACAGGTACGCGAGGAGGGCGACCCCGATCCCGATGAGCGCGAGGGCCGCGGGCGCTGCGTCGATCCGTCGGCGCAGATTGAGCGCTGCCAAGCGAACCGCCGGATCGTCGGTCTCGGCGGCGAGGGCAGGAGCCTCGAGTCGAACGCGTCGAAAGTCACCCCGTGCGAACGCGCGAACGAGCGCGTCGAGCCGAGGGTCGATGGGGTAGTCGTGCGCGAACGCGGGCAGGTCGTCGCGCGCGTCGTCCGTCACGCGGCCTGCTCTTCTTCTTCTTCCTTCGCGGGCGCCGCGAGCCCGAGCTCCTCGGCGAAGCGGGCGTTGCGCTCGCGCTGAGCCTCGGCCTCCTCGGAGTCCCCTCGGAAGATGTGGATCGCGTCGTACGGGCAGTCGAGCTCGCACAGCGTGCAGCCGACGCACTTTTTGGTGATCACCTCGGAGATCTCGAAGTGATGGCCGTCGGTGAGCTGCGCCATCTTGAGCGCGTCGAAGGGGCACGCCCAGACGCACCATTCGCAACCCACGCACGACTGCAGGTCGACCATCGCCACGGGGCGCGCCGAAGCCTTCAGGTTTTCGCAGAGGTTGCCTTGGTTGTCGTAGATCGCCTCGTCGGGGCACACGACGCCGCAGGCTCCGCAGTCGATGCAGAGCTCGGGGTTGATCACGTGGAGCATCTTGCGCTCTCCCGTGATCGCGTTGGTCGGGCAGCGCCGGATGCACGCCGTACAGCCGGTGCAGTTTTCGGTGATGATGAACGCCATGGACTGCGCGACTAACCTGCATCGACTCGACGACCGAGTCCAGAGAAACGTGCCGATTCGGAGCCTCTCGCGCGCCTCGAGGGATCCGGCGTCGAGGCAGGGGAGGGCCGAGGTCCGAGGGCCTCTTCGAAGGCGACTCAGAGGTCAGTCTTGATCTTGCGCCCGCCTGCGTCCGACACGGTCGGGGGGCGCCCCGGCACGCTCGGGAGCGGCGGCGCGCCGAGCTTGTCCGGGGCTTTGGGCAGCGCTTTGCTCGAGGCGACGGGGGGGGCCGACGCCAGCGCGGGGGCCGACGCCATCGCGGGGGCCGACGCCATCGCGGGGGCCGCGGGCGTGGCGGTCTTGGCCGGCTGAGGTTGCGCGGGCGCTGCGGAGGGCGCGGCCTCGGAGGACGCTGGGCTCGAGGTGGCGGTCGCGCTCGTGCTGGGCGCTCCAGGCTTCGAGGTGTTCTCGCCGACGAGGCGCAGGCCGAGCCCCGCCGCCGCGACGATCCCCACCACGACGGCGGCGAGCGCAAGCTTCAGGCCCGGGTTGCCGCCCCGAGGCGGCGTCGACACGGCGAGCGGCGCGTGCGACGCCTCGAGCGCCGTACCCGCTCCTGGGGTGTTGAGGGCGCCTCGGATGACCGACGCGTCGACCGCGATCCGCGTCAGGTTCTCTGGGGCATCCGGCGCGAACGTCACCGACGGCGCCGGGCGTGACGAGAGCGCGCCGTGCCCAAGGCTCGGCGGCCCGGCCGGCACGACCGTCAGCCAAGGCCGCAGCGCGTCCTGGAACTCGGCCGCAGTCTGGAAGCGGACCTCCGGCTCACGCGCCATCGCGCGGTAGATCACCTCGGCGAACGAGGCCTCGAGCTCGGGCGCGATGGTCTCGAGCGCCTCGGGCTTCTCGAGGACGATCTTGAACAAGAGCTCGTTGAACGAGCCGGCGCTGAACGGCACCCGGCCGGTCACCATCTGGTAGGCGACGACGCCGATCGAGTAGAGATCGCTGCGGGCGTCGATGGCGTTGCCCTTCGCCTGCTCGGGAGACATGTAGTACGGAGTCCCCATCACCGCGCCCGTGCGCGTCATGCTCATCTCGTCGTCGCCCGCGGTGAACTTCGAGACGCCGAAGTCGAGCAGCTTCACGAAGTCGAGGTGCCCAGCGTGCCTCTCGAGAATGAAGATGTTGTCCGGCTTCAGATCGCGGTGGATGATCCCGGCGGTGTGCGCCGCGCCGAGGCCCTCGAGCGCCTGGTGGAGCAGGGGAGCCGCTTCGGACGGAGTGAGCTTCCCGAGGCGCCGAATGCGCGTCGTGACGTCCTCCCCGTCGAGGAACTCCATCACGAGGTAGCGCTCTCCGCTCGGCAAGCTCCCGAGATCGAGGACTTCGACGATGTGATCCGAGCCGATGCGGCCCGCGGCCTGGGCTTCGCGCTCGAAGCGCTGCACGACGTCGTCCTTCGACGCGACGTGGGTGTGCAGCACCTTGATCGCGACGCGCCTGCGGATGCGCGTGTTCTCGCCCTCGTACACGGCTCCCATGCCGCCCTCGCCGATGCGGCGGACGATGCGGTACTTCTCGTCGAGGAGCGTGTCCGGCTCGAGGGTCATGCGGAGGGCCAGCATGGTAGACCGGCTTCGCGCGGGGAGCCAGCCATGGGGCGACCCCTCGCGACCGAGGCGAACCTGGAAGGCGCCTCGAGCGCCTGCGTGAACGAGGCGGCGTTCGGCTCAGAACGAGTTGTGATCGACGAGGCAGGCCTTCGCCTCGGCACCGCAAGACGAGTCGATGCAGGCCTGACACTCGCTCGTCGCCCAACCCTGCATGCAGATGCTGTCGCCGCACACGCTGGCGCAAGCGGTGTCGCATACGCAGCTCTTCACGGCATCGAAGAGTTTGTCGCTCCCTGGGCAGAGGTTCATCGGTGGCCAGGGATTTCCCTCGAGCTGCGGTCCACAGTGGGCACAGGTCGGGCCCGTCTTCGTCACGTAGAGAAGCGTCACGCACATCTCGTCCGACGTGCCCTCACCCCAGTTGGTCTGCGTGTTCTTCGAGAGCGTGTCGTAGCGGCATTCGAGCGTGAGCAGGTCGCCCGGCATGAGCTCGAGAGGCTCTGCGTAGAAGTAGAAGAACTGCCAGTGAAAATCCCATCGGGGGATGTCGAGCGCGCAGCTCTTCGTGCCGCCCGAGGTGTGCTCGAGCTTGAGCGATTTTCCGAGCAGGTGAAGGTGGGGGAAGGCCCCGTAGACGCGACGCTTCTGATCGACGACGGTTGGGAAGCCGCTCGCGACGTCGGCGAGCTTCGGCGGCAGCGACAGGTTGAGATCGACGAGCGCCTCGATGCGCGCCACTTCGTTCACCGACGCTGCGAGCTCGAGGTCGATGCGCGTGCGGTCGGGGTGCGTGCCCTGCTGCACGTTGTAGTGCATCTGCAAGACCACCTTGCGCCCCGCCGGCAGCTCGAGGCCGGTGCCCTTCGGGAAGTGGGTCGCGGGGACCCCGGGAGCCCAGGCGAGTGCCATGCTTGCATTCACGCCGGCGCCTCCAAAGCACGACCAACCAGGGCCAGGGTCGGCTGCGTCGAGGTCCGCAACCTGCGCGACCGCGCCGTCGTCACTCGGCGTGAACACCACCGCGTGGTGCACCACCCGAGCGTCACCGGGCTTCACGTCGAAGCCGGTGATGTACTTCGTGGTCGCGAGCCCCGGGTCGACGAGGAAGCAGCGGTAGTCGTCGGGCGTGGTCGTTGGAGGCGTGTAGTCAAGACCCATGTCGAGGGTCGCGCCGATCGAGGTGAGCCCCGGAGTCGGCGCAGGCTTCGGTGGCACCTTCAGGGGCGTGCCCTCGGGGGCGCCGCCGTCCACTCACGCCGCGAGCGTCGCGAGCTCGGCGTCGGACAGCCAACGAGCGCCGTCGAACGTGTGGCACTCGCCTGAGTTGTCCGCGAGGAACGGCGGCATCGTGCGGTTGCCGGTGAGCTTCTTGATGAGCGCTGCCACCGAGGCGGCATCGCCGTAGTTGTCGAGCGGGAACGGACCGATGCCGCCCGACTCGTGGCAAGACACGCAGTGCTCCGCGAGGATTGGCGCGATGTGCTCGTGGTAGGTTGGCCCCGCGCCGCCGGAGCCCCCTGCGCCGCCAGCGCCTCCGGTCACGGTCGTCGCGGCCACGGGACCGCCGCTCGCACCGCCGTCACGGTCGCAGGCGACGAAGAGCGACATCGCTCCGAAAAAAGAGATGGGCACGAGGAGCCGCGCGGAGAGCGTCATCGGCGTAGGCTACCGAGGTGCGCCGCTGCCGCGCGCGGAATCTGGGCCCTCGACGGCGATCGGCGTTACGCGAGCACGCATGGACGTCGGACTCGACAGGCTCACGAAGCTGCCCGCGCTCGTCGCGCGCCTCCGCTCCGCTCGCGTGGGGCTTCTCTGTCACGCCGCGAGCGTCGACCGCCGTCTCGTTCACTTGATCGATATCATGGCAAGCCTGGGGGTCTCTCCCGCGATCCTGTTCGCGCCCGAGCATGGCTTCGGCGCCGCGGCGCAAGACATGGCGACGATCGGCGACGAGATCGAGCCCGAGACCGGAGCGCGGATCGTGAGCCTCTACGGCGCCGAGCTTGCGGACCTCATCCCGCAGGAGGCCGACCTCCGCGGCCTCGACGTCTTGGTCGTTGACCTTCAGGACGTAGGCTCGCGCTACTACACGTTCGTCTGGACCGCGCTCCTCGCCGTGCGCGCGGCGGCGCGCGTCGGCGTCCATGTCGTGCTCCTCGATCGCCCGAACCCGCTGGGGCGCGCGACCGAGGGGCGCTCGCAGGAGCCCGGCTTCACCTCGTTCGTCGGCTGGGAGCTCATACCGATCCGGCACGGCCTCACGCTCGCCGAGATCGTCAGTCATTTCGCGGCCTCCGACGGGCTCCCGCTCGGGCCCTCCGCTGCGGTGAGCGTCGTCTCCGTCGACGGCTGGGACGGCACGCGGGAGGGGGCGCTCGATCGGCCGTGGGTGCTGCCCTCGCCGAACATGCCGACGGCCGACACGGCGCTGGTGTACCCGGGCGGCTGCTTGCTCGAGGGCACGAACCTCTCGGAGGGCCGCGGACACACGCGCCCGTTCGAGGTCTTCGGCGCGCCATGGCTCGACGGGCGTGCCCTCGCGCGCGCGTTCGCCGAGCTCGGCATGGAGGGGCAGGCGGTGCGTCCGCTCACCTTCATTCCGACGTTCCACAAGCACGGCGGCGTGCCCTGTGGTGGCGTCGAGGTGCACCCGCTCGACGCCCGCTTCCGGCCGGTCGCCGTCTACACCGCCCTCATCGCGCTCGCTGCTCGCCTCGCGCCTCGGGACTTCGCGTTTCGCACCGAGCGCTATGAGTTCGTCGACGACGTCCCCGCGTTCGACCTCCTCACAGGCTCGGCGCGCACTCGACAGGCGATCCTCGCGGGCGAGGACGTACGAGCGCTCGTCGCCGCGGTCAGCGAGGTCGACGACGCGGGGCGGGAGGTGGCTCGCGCTGCGCTCCGAGCTTCAGTCGCGGCGTCGTGGTGATGCCGCGACTGCAGGGCCAAGCTGGCTCGCCTAGTTGTAAGTCAGCAATTTGCTTCGGTAGCGCGCATGGATGCGCTCCGCGAACGCGCGCCTGCGCGAGGTTCGGCGTCGACGTCCCCATCCACAGCATGTCCGCGTAGGGCGCGTAGCTGAGCGCCCGCGTGACGCAGCGCTCGAGCGGATTGCCGCCGAGCTCGAAGAACCCCTCGCGGGTGCGCCTCCACGTCAAGAACGGCCGGTCCGCGTCGTCGACGTCGCTCGTCAAAAGACGCGCGCTCTCGGCGTCGGTCCGGGCTTCGAGGCCCGTCGCTACGCCCGCGACGTCGGCCGCGAGCCGCGCCGCGACGAGCGTCCTCACGAAGTGCGACGCCGGCACGAGCATCCTTCCTCTCATGTGCCCGCACTTCTTCTCGCTCGCGAGCGGAGCTTCGAAGTGCACGCCAGCGGCTCCGGCCTCGATCAGCTGTCGCGTCAGGTCGAACGCGCTGAGCGGCTCCCCCGAAGCCTGCCTCGGCGTCCGCGACGAGCGGCGCATACCAGTCGCGGAGCGCGCCGCCCTTCGAGTGCTCGATGAGGTCCGCGCGCGCGAGCGCGTGCGGGATTCGACGCACCAGCATCGGCACGCTGTTCGAGGGGTAGAGGCTCTGGTCGGGATACACCTCGCCCGCGACGTTGGCGTCCGCGGCGCGCTGCCAGCCGCCCACGTATACGACGCGTAGGCCGGCCCTGACTTGTTGCATCGCCTGGTTGCCGGTGGTCGCGCCCAGCGCCCGGATGAAGGGCTCGTCGTTGAGCAGGCTCCAGAGCTTGTTCGCGCCGTGGGTCGCGAGCGGGTGCTCGATGCGCAGCGAGCCGGCGAGTCGCGTCACGTCCTGATGGGGATATGGTCGCGTGATGCCATTCCATCGGGCGGGCGCGCCGCTCTCGTTGACCGTGGGCCGTTGAGGCTCTTGGGTGTTCACGGTTGCGGTTCCTCCGAATGCGTTCCAGCGAGCGGGGGGACGACTCGGCGGCGACGAGCCGCTCGTACGCCGGCAGGGCGAGGAACGGCACGAAGCGCCCCGCGTCGGTCGCGACGCGGACGAACAGCTTGAGCAGCATGGCCGTCGAGCGATCGGCGTGAACGACCGCTCGCTGGTCCTCGCGCGCTCCGAGCACCTCCTCGGACGCCTCGCGCGCGACCGGCACGAGAGCCGGGTGCGCCCCCCACGTTCCGTCGTGAGCCATCGTGCGGCGCCTCGCGCCGAGGCACACGCTGGCCGGCGACCTGAGTCCGTGCAACGCGACCCCCGTAACGCGACGTCGCCAAGCGGTGACGTCCCAGGTGCGGCCTCAGTTCGGCGACGGGACGGTGCAGCAGCCGGTGAGGAAATACTCACCGGCGGGGCAGGGCGGCTGACCGGGTAGGCCACATGCGGTACCGCCAGGGCACTGGTCCTTCGGCTGAATCGTTCGCGCTCGCGACCGTGCAAGCCGGCAGCTCGTTCGCATCGGTCGTGCGGCCGTAGACGAAGTTGCCGCTGCCGCCAGGGAGCTCGCAGCAGCCGAAGCCATCGCAGCCGTTCGGTGTCAGCGGGAGGCAGACGTCGAGGCACGTCTTCGAGGGTCTGTCGTCGCAGCTCGCGTTCGGCGGCGGCGGATCGGCCTAGGCGCAGTCGATAGCATCCGGCGACAGCGGGTCGCAGCACAGATCCCTCGCGCAGCCGTCGTTGCCGGCGCCGCTGTCCTTGTCGAAGTAGCAGTCGCGCTTGCAAGGCGCGTTGCCTGCGCCGGGGATGCCGAGGTCGAGCCGGTCCTCGGTGTTGTCGCAAGGGCCGAGGCAGCACGGGTCCTCCGAGTCGATCTTGCCGTCTGCGTCGTCGTCGAGGCAGTTGGCGCACAAGTAGAGCTTGGCCTGGCAGAGGAGGGGCACGCAGCCGCCTGCGCCCCCGACGCCGCCCGTCGCGGTGCCGCTCAGGTTGCCGCTGCTCCCGCCGTTCGCGCCGCTGCTGGTCGCGTCGGTTGCGGTGGTGCCGCCGACGCCCGCCGAGGAGGTGGTCTCACCCGACGAGCCGCTCCCGACCGCGGATGGCGACGACGAGAAGACGAGCGAGTCCGAGCTGCAGTACGCGACGGACACGAGCGTGAGCCCGACGAGCAGCGCATGACGAAGCGTCGACATCATTCGAGAGCTTCCCCGAGAACCGCGCTCCTCGGGGGGCTCTGCGTGTTTCGACCGGGCCGGGCGCAGAGGGTCGAGGGGGCGCTCACGGCGCGCGTACGCTCAGCGCACGGGCGGCCTCGAGGTCATCGGGCGTGTTGACGTTGACGAAGGCGAGGAGCCTCGGATCCTCGCGTCGGAGCGCGTCGTCTGCGAGCAGCGTCGCTCGGTCGACGCGCGTCGAGCGCAGGGCTTCGACGAACGCGGTTGCGCGCCGCTCTCCACGACAGCGCAGGTCCCGCGCGATCCGATGGGTGGCGGTCGCGTAGACGGCCGTGAGCGGGTGGAGTCGTCCGTCGACCTCCGGCACGGCGGCGTCGAGGTCACACCAACCTGCGAGCGCGCGGGCGAGCGTCGCGCTCGCAAACGGTGCGTCGCAGGTGCAGACGAAGGCATGGCTCGCGTGCGTCGCGAGGAGCTCGAGCCCGACGGCGAGGCCCTCGAGGGGGCCGGCGTGCGCTGTGTGGTCTCGAGCGACGAGGACGCCTTGGGACAGCGGGGGCAGCTCTTGACCCGGAGCTGCAACAACCACGATCGGTGCGAGGTCCGACCTCAGCCGTCGGGCGACGCGCGCGAGGAGCGGCTCACCCTCGAAGGACAGCCACGCCTTCGGACTCCCCATCCTCGAGCTCTCTCCGCCGGCGAGGACGAGCGCTCCGAGGGGCAGCGAGGTTGGGCTCATGGTGCAGAGGATTGAGGGGTGTCAAGAGGCGCGGAGTCGTCGTGGCCGTCACGCACTGTCTGCGGCTTGCGCAGCGAGCCACGACCGACGAGACCGCTCGCGGGCGTTCGCGCGAGCTGCCCGCACGCGGCGGCGACGTCGCCACCTCCCGAGTAGCGCACGATCGTGCCGACGCCTCGTTCGCGCAGGCGAGCTCGAAAGCGGCTTAGCGTCTCCTCGGAGGAGCGCTCGAACGCCGCCCCCTCGACCTGGTTCCACGGGATCAAGCTGAGCCGCGGCCGCACCCCGGTCGCCTCTGCAAACGCGAGCAGCCGCGTGGCGAGCGCCGCGGCGGCGTCGTCGTCGTCGTTTTGTCCGGCGAGCATCGTGTACGCCCACATGGGCGCGTTGCGCGTGGCGCGCGTGTGCTCAGCGAGCGCCTCGAGCACCTCCTCGAGCGAGTGCGCGCGCTCGATCGGCATCAACGCTTCACGCCGTCCGAAGCGCACGTCACCGATGGAGAGCCCGATGCGCACGTCTGGCTGCTCTCGGGCGAGGCGTCGGATGCCGGCGGACAGCCCGGCGGTGCACACCGTCATGTTGCGTCGGTCGATCGCGTGGGCGCTCGGCTCGGAGAACACGCGGATCGCGGCGAGCACGTTCTCGAGGTTGGCAAGGGGCTCCCCCATGCCCTGGAAGACGACACCGTGGACGCGCGTGCCTTCGGGGAGCTCGGCTCGGACGAGCCGCAGTTGCTCGACGATCTCCCAGGCCTCGAGGTTCCGAAGCAGGCCCATTTTCCCCGTCGCGCAGAACGCGCACGCGAGCGCGCAGCCCACCTGAGAGCTGACGCACACCGAGAAGCGGCCGGGCTTCTCGAGCGGGATCCGGACCGACTCGATCTCGTTGCTGTCGGCCGCGCGGAACGCGTACTTCACGAATGGATCGACTGCGCTCGCCTGACGCTCGACCAGCTCGAGCGTCGGCAGCGCACCTGCGGCGCGAACGGCATCGAGCGAAACGCGTCGCACGGTGGCCGGACAGCGCTCGGGGAGCCGCCCCTGCTTGTGAATGCACGAGACCAAGCGCCGCGCGTCGGGGAGCGGGACACCGGCGAGCGCCGCGACCTCCTCCGGCAGCAAGGCCTGAAGCGCTGGGACCGCGGGCATGCGCGGGCGTTTAGCACGGGCGGGCGCCGTCGTGCGCGCTCACGGGGCGCGGACCAACGTCGACTTCAAATAGTCCCCCTCCGGGAACGCCGGCAGCCGCGGGTGATCGGGCGCCGCTCCCCAGGCGTCGAGGAGCTGCAGTGCGCGCCGCGCCTTCGCCGCCCCCGCGAGGATCGTCTCGTCGAAGGCGTCGCGGCGCACGTGGCTCGAGCACGACGCGCCGAGGTAGAGCCCACCCCTCGCGAGCACCGCGAGGCAGGCGGCGTGGAGCTTGCGGTAGCTCGCGAGCGCGGCCTCGAGTGAGGCTTCGCTCGGCGCGAAGCTCGGCGGATCCGCGACGATGATGTCCCACCTCTCTCGGCGCGCGGCGGCGTGCTCAAGGAACGCGAACGCGTCCGCGCGGTGCACTCGGTGCGCGTCGGGTCGAAGGTCGTTCGAGGCCCAACCCCGCTCCGCTAGCGCAAGCGCAGGCCCCGCGAGGTCGACGGTCGTCACGTCGTGGGCGCCGCCGAGCCCTGCCGCAATCGAGAAGCCTCCGGTGTAGCCGAACAGGTTCAGCACTCGGGCGCCATGCGATAGCTCGCGCACTCGCGCGCGCGAGTCGCGGTGATCGAGGAACATCCCCGTCTTCTGCCCGTGGACGGCATCGACCCACAAGGTCATGCCTCGCTCCCGAATCGGGAGCGCCTCGTTCGGCATGTCGCCCCACGCGACCTCGCAGCGCGCTTCCTCACGTCGTCCGCTGCGCACGAGCAGCGTGGTGACTCCGAAGGACGCGAGCGGACCCTCGAGCGCCTCGAGCAGCGAGCCCCGATGCGCGAGGATCCCCTCGCCGTCGAGCTTCAGGACGGCGATCGTGTCGTACACGTCGCAGACCACGCCAGGCGTCCTATCGCCCTCGCCGTGGAGCAGCCGAAACCCCGTCGTCTCCCGGGGGACGACGCGCCGTCGGAGCGCCGCGGCCTCCTCGACTCGCCGCTGGAAGAGTGAGCCATCGATCGCTTCGCCGGGCTCGGTCGTCCACACTCGGAGGGCGAGCGGACCTGCGTCCAGGATGCCTCGTCCGAGGAACGAGCCCTGCCGATCGCAAACCTCCACGATCGTGCCGGGCGCGTACGAGTGCTCGATGAGCGCGTCACGCCACAGCCAGGGGTGGCCCTGCGCGAGCGCGCGCTCGAGCCGTTTGCGAAGAAGCACGTGGGGCGCAGATTGGATAGTCATCTATTGAATAGAGTAGTTTAAGTGGACTCTACTGAAATCTTTTGCAGCGGCGCCCGGTCTGGGTTTTTAGTGTAGGATATTGAGTAGACTCTATTCAAATTGTTCTGTCGCTTAGCCCCGGGCACGCGCGGGTCTATCACGACTTCATGTCGGCCAAGACGCACCTCCGCATCCCCGCTGCCCTCGCGCCCATGCTCCTCGTCGGGTCCGGTTGCGGAAGCCCCGCTCGCTCGCTCTGCGAGACGAAGATGGCGTGCGAGGGCGGCACCGACCTCGACGTCGACGCGTGCGTCGTCGAGGCCGGGGCGCAGCGCGCGAGCGCCGAGGTCTACGATTGCGCCGACAGCTCCGAGAAATACTTCGATTGCGTCGAGGCGACAGCCGTCTGCGACGCCGAGAAGGGCCGGCTCGAGGACGCGTGCAAGGAGACGAAGGAGGCCTTCAAGAAGTGCGGCGAGGCCGCCTCCGCGCGCGACTGACGCCCGCGTCGCGCTCGCGACCGCGTGGCCGCCGTGGTACCCGATCGGGCCATCGTGGCGGACAAGAAGTCGAGGGATGACGGGCGCCTGAAGCTGGTGACGCGGCCGTCGGAGCACGCGGATCGTCGAGGGGCACTGGTCGCGATCGGCGGCGCCGAAGACAAGGTCGGCAGCCGCGCGATTCTGAGTCAGGTCGTCGGGCTCGCGGGGGGGGCGCGTGCGGTCGTCGCGTTGTTCCCCACCGCGTCGCAGATGCCGGTCGAGCTCGAGTTGACGTACCGGCAGATCTTCGAGGGGCTCGGCGCCGAGGTTCGGACCGTGTGGGTGCACGAGCGGTCCGACGCGAGCGATCCCGCGACGGTCGCGCTCCTCGAGGGCGCGACGGCGGCCTTCTTCACGGGAGGGGCGCAGGGTCGCATCGTGAGCCTGCTCGGTGGGACGCCACTCGCGCAGACCATCCGTAGGCGGCATCGCGACGGCATGCTCGTCGCGGGGACGTCGGCGGGCGCGTCGGTGATCTGCGAGCACATGATCGCGCAAGGTCGGTCGGGGTACGCGCCTCGTCGGCACAGCGTCACGATGGCGCCTGGCATCGGGCTCACCAAGCGACTCGTGATCGATCAGCACTTCGCGCAGCGCCACCGCATCGGTCGGCTGTTTGCCGCGGTCGCGCTGAACCCCTTCCTCATCGGGGTCGGGATCGACGAGGACACCGCGATCGTCCTCGACTCCGCGAACCGCATGAAGGTCCTCGGACGCGGTACCGTCACCGTGATCGACGGGTCGAAGCTGCTCTTCACCGACATTCACGAGACGCCGCACCACGCGAACGCGGCCGTCCTCGGTCTCGAGGTTCACGTCCTCACCGCGGGGCTCGGCTACGACGTCGACGCTCGCCACCCAATCTGGGAGCACCCGAAGCTCGAGGCCGTGCCGCCACCTCGCAAGGGGCCGGCCGCACCGCGCTCGCCTCGCGGCGCCCCGCCTTCGACCGCGAAGAAGGGAACCAAGAGCGCGAAGCCCCCGCGCCACCTGCGAACGCTCGAGCCCGATCCGACCTAGTAGGAGACGCCGACCATGAAGCTCATCGAGACCCGCGTGTACCGAGGCCCGAGCCCCTACGGTTACCGACCGCTCATTCGGATGACGCTCGACCTCGAGAGTCTCGAGGAGTTCCCCAGCAACAAGATCCCTGGATTCGTGCCGAAGCTGGTCGAGGGGCTGCCTTCGCTCCACGAGCACGGCTGTTCTTACGGCGAGCCCGGAGGGTTCCTGAAGCGGCTCGAAGACGGCACTTGGTTCGGGCACATCGCCGAGCACGTCGCGCTCGAGCTGCAATGCCTCGCTGGTACCCCCGTGACCTATGGCAAGACGCGCACCGCGGGCCGCGACGGCCTCTACCACGTGATCGTCAGCTTCGAAGAGGAGCGCGTCGGGCGTCGCGCCTGCGAGCTCTCGCTCGATTACCTGTGCAGCTTGCTGCCGTCGGACTTCCCGGATCATCGGCCGCCGATCGAGCTCTCGCAGGAGCTCGACGAGCTCGCTCGTCTCGCGGAGCGCGTCGCGCTCGGGCCTTCGACGCGCAGCATCGTCGAGGAGGCGAAGCGTCGCGGCGTGCCGACCTTGCGGCTCAACGATCGCAGCCTCGTGCAGCTCGGCTGGGGCGTCCACCAGCAGCGCATCCAGGCGACCATCACGAGCAAGACGAGCCACATCGGCGTGGAGGTCGCGCAAGAGAAGGACCTCACGGCGAGCCTCTTGTCCCGCGCCGGGCTCCCGACGCCGCGCCACGAGTCCGCCGACGACGCGGACGACGCGGTCGCGATCGCAGAGCGCCTCGGGTACCCCGTGGTCGTCAAGCCGCTCGACCTGTCGCACGGCCGCGGAGTGGCGCTGAACCTGAC
>VGRJ01000019.1 GCA_016875405.1 Deltaproteobacteria bacterium
GGCCGCGGCGCTCCCGCGCCGAGCGGCCCCGAGCGGTCAAGGGTTCAACCCTCAAGAGTCAAGGGAGAGCAGCAGAGCCGGCGCAGCGAAAGCCAAGGTCGTCGCGCTGGTGCGTGGGTCCGTCCCCGTGGCGGAAGGCGGAGCGGGCGCACGACGGGTCGACGCAGCCCCAGCTGCCGCCGCGGCGGACGCGGTATGAGCCCTTCTGAGTCGACGTCCACTCCCACACATTTCCTACCATATCAACGAGCCCGAACGGCGAGCGGCCCTTGGGGTACGCGCCCACGGGGCAGGTGGACTGGCGGTTGCCCTGGCCCTTGTCGTTGCCCTCGCCATCCCAGCAGAGCTGCTTCGACGGCTCCGCGTTGCCCCAGGGAAAGAGGCGACCGTCCGTGCCGCGCGCGGCGTACTCCCACTCCTCCTCCGTGGGGAGGCGCAGGCCCTGGGCCGTGCAGTAGGCGTCGGCCTGGTTCCAGTCGACGCAGTTGATGGGGTGGTTCTGGCGCCCCGCGACGCCCGCGTTGCAGCCGTATTCGGTGTCCGCCGGCGTGCACTTGCCCGCCTTCACGCAGGCGGCGTAGGCCGCCGTCGTCACCTCGGTCCGGTTCATGCAGAAGGCGTCGACCGTGACCTGTCCGGCCTTCTCCGTGTTCTCGTCGTCGCCCATCGTGAAGGTGCCCGCGGGGATGGGGACCATCCCGGGCTTGCACTTGTGCTTTGCTACCGGCGCAGGCTTCGCCGACGGCGCGGCGCTTGGCGAGCCACTCGGCGCGGGCTTCGCCGGAGCGTTGCCGTTCTGTGCTGCGGCGGGCAGCGTCATCCATGCCGCGAGACCGAGCCCCGCCACCATCGTCCCCACCAGGAGTTGCGTTCGCATGGCGCGCGAGTCTGCCACCGCGCGAGCCCCCTGGGAAGGCGAACCGGCAGCCGGCACGAAGCCAACACCGGCCGCGGCGCTCCCGCGCCGAGCGGCCCCGCGATGGCGAGGAGCGTTCGCGGCCCAGGCGGACTCGAGGACCGAAGCGCAGCGACCTTTAAGGTCGTGAGCATCGGACCGGAGAGGCCAACACCGGCCGCGGCGCTCACACGCCGAGCGGCCCCGCGAAGGACTTGAAGGCCGCTGGACACGTGAGCCCAGAGAGCCCCTGCACGGCTCATCGACGTCGTCGCCGCCGCGCTGCGATGCTCGCGACGGCGAGGCCCACGAGCCCGAGCGGCGCTGGGTCGACGCGCTCGGCATCGCGCGGGACGACCGCGCAGCCCGACTCGTCCGGCGGCTCAGGCGGCGGGTCACACGTCAACGGCGCGACCAGCTCTTTAGCCTCGATCGTCCAGAGCGGGCCGCACGTGCCCCCGACGTCGCTCGCGGCGTCGCACGACTTGGGGCCGCACGCGCTCGTGAGGAAGGTCACCGGCGCGAACGTCGCGCCGTCGTCGGTGCTGCGGCCGACGCTGAACCCGTCGACGAAGGCGTTGCCGCACACGTAGAGCGCGTCTTCCTGCCAGCTGAGGCACGCGACGCGAGTCTTCTGGAGTTTCTTCGACTGCGCAGCGTCCTCGAGCGCCGCGACCGGCGCGACCAGCAAGCCTGCTTTCTCACCGCCGAACGCCACCCGCGTCCCGTCGGGCGAGAGCGAGAAGCCCGGGAGCAGCTCCTTGGCCTCGGCGTAGGTCGTGAAGCTCGCCCCGCCGTCTCGGCTGACGAGGTTTCGCTGCTCGCGGATCGGCGGCGCGTCGAGGACCGCCGACACGAACACCGTCGGCGGCTCGGTCGGCAGGACGCCCTGCAGGTACGGGAGCGTCGCGAGCCCGTCGACGCCGTCGAGCTCGAGGCGCTGCCACGATGTGCCGCCGTCGTCGGAGCGAAACAGCACGCCGTGGTACCCGCCGTCGAGCGTCCCGTCGCGCCCGCTGAGGAAGATCGTCCCCCACTCGAGCGCGTCGCTCGCGCTCGGAGCCGCGACGACCGAGAGCGCGAGAAAGTCCTTGGGCAGGCTCGCGGCGAGGTCCTTCCAGGAGGCAGCCCCATCGCGCGACTCGAAGAGGCGCACGTCGAAGACGTCCTCGCCTACCCCGTTCGACGCGAGGGCGAGCACCGGAGAGCCCGGCGCGGGGGCGTCGCGCGTCGGCAGGGCCGCGAGCTCGACGATGTAGTGGTCCTTCGTCGCCGGCACGAGGTCGTACCCGCAGCGGTCCTCCGAGGCGACCACGAGGCCACCGAAGGTGCCGACCACGAGGTGCCCCTCCACGAGCGTGAGCGCGGGATCCTCCTTGTTGGCGTCGTAGCCGATCGCCGACGAGCAGAGCCAGCGCCAGCCGCCGCCGGGACCTGCCTCGAGCTCGGGCGTGTCGTAGAGGCCGAAGGTGGTACGGACGACGGCGTGGTCCGGCGCGGCCCGATCGAAGCGCACCGCGTTCGACGCAGGAAAGCGTCCGTGCGCATGAGCGTCGCGGGTGCCGAGCGACGCGAGCGCGAGCAAGGCAGCGGCGAGCCAGCGGCTTCGGAGAGTCGACGTGTCGCGATCCATGTGCTCGAATGGTGTCACGCGTGGCAAGACCAAGAGTCATCCTTGCATCGCCGGAGGCCGGCGTCACGGTCAGGCTCATCGCTTCGCTGAACCCGAAGCGCTACCGCATCGAACACCTGCACGACGCGAGCGAGGCGCTGTTGCGAGCCGAGTTCGTGCTCGCGCACGCGGTGGTGCTGCACGCCAACGCGATCGACGAGCCGCTCCGCCGGCGGCTCGAGAGCGCGCGGGTGCATGGGGTCGGGCTCGTGCTCGTCGGCGACACGGCGGACGTCGAGCGCGTCGCGGACGAGGTGGACGCCCACTACCTCACGACCGGCTTCACCGTGCCCGAGGTCAAGCGACGCGTGCTCGACGCAGTCTCCGACGCGCACCTCGAGCGCTCGAGCGAGCCGTCGCTGCCGTCGCGACGCGACCTGCGAACCGTGGTGAGGAGAGTGCTCCTGCTCCTCGAGGAGCGCGAGGCGGCCGAGGTCATGGCGGCGCTCTTGCGCGGTCAGCTCTCGGTCGCGTGCGACGTGACGACCTCGGTCGACGAGGCGTTGGGAGAGCTCGAGCGAGGGTTCGACTGCGTCGTCGCGCGACCAGCGAAATTGCTCGGAAGCAAGGCCGGGGCAGACTTCGCGCGGAAGCTCGCGCGGCGAGGCGTCCCCGTCGTCCCGGTCCCCGCGACCGAGGAGCTCGACGCGGCGACGGCGGGAGCGGTCGCGTGGTCGCTGCTGCCGCAGATCCGGCGAACCGTGGCGGCGCGAGAGCGACGCGCGAACGACTCGGCGACCCGCTAGCGCGTGACGGCGGCCTCCCAGGCGTCCCGAACGAGCGTGAGCGCGGCGACCTCGCCGAGGACCGTCAAGCTCCCGGCCGACGCGGCGAACACGGTCGCGTAGAGAGGCTCGAGGTCGACCCCGTCGAGCGTCGCGGACGGCTCTCCGCGGAGCGGCGGCGCGACGACGCGTCCCGCCGAGAACCATGCAAGCACCGCGCGCAATTCCGGAAGCTGCGAGCGCATCTCCGCCACCTCGCGCGCGAGGTCGCCGGCGGACACGTCGCCGCGCCACGCCCAGACCGCGAGCGAGGGCGCGCCGCCGACGACGACGCCCTGCCCCGCTGCATCGGGAACGCTCGGGGCCACGAGCGACGGATGCGCGAACGCCGCCACGACGAGGCCCCTCGGCGCGAGCCCCATCGCCGCGAGCCGAGCGAGCGACCGCCCCGCCCTCACTCGTCGTGTGGTCTCCGAGGCGAGCGCGTCCGGCCGCCGATGCAGGAGCTCGAGCTCGTGCGCGGCCGAGAGGTGCTCGAAGGGCTGGGTGACCGCGGCGAGCGCGGCGTCGAACGTCGCCCCGTCGGCGGCGGCCCGACGCTCGAGGAAGAGCAAGGCGAGGCGCTGCTCGAGGCCGAGGCTCGCGAGCTCCCAGGCCGCCACGTCCCACGCGTCGGCGAGGCCGTGGCGTGAGCGATCCCACGCGACGAGCGCGCCGCCGAGGCGATTGCCCGCCGCCGCGAAGCGCTGGGCCGCGTCCTCGAGCGCCTGGGCGCCCGCCGGGTCACCGAGCTCGAGGCGGGCCCGACCGCTGACCCGCACGGCCTGGGCGGCCCACACCGCGAGCGGCGGGTGGACGCTCGTCGCGAGCGCGAACGCCTCGTCGGCGATCGCTCGGGCTTCGTCGGGACGCGCGAGCTCGAGGGCGAGCTCGGCCAGCAACACGAGCGCACGCGCGCGACCGAAGGTGTCGCCGACGCGCGACGCGAGCCACTCCTGCCGCCGCAGATGACGGCGCGCGAGCTCACGGTCGCCGCGCGCCAGCGCAGCGCTGCCGAGCTGACCGAAGGCGATCGCCTCGCCGACCACGTCACCGAGGCAACGCGCGAGCTCGGCCGCGTGCTCGAGGAGCGAGGTGGCGGCGCCGTACGCGCCGGTGAGCACGTAGATCGTCCCCAGCGAGTTCAGGATCGGCGCGCGCTCGGGGAGCATGCCGGCGGAGCTCGACAGCGCCTGGAGCAAGCTCCGCTGCGTGGCCTCGAGGTTCCCCGCCGCTCGCTCGGCCGTCCCGAGGTAATGGCGAGCGACGACCGCGACCCGCTCGGTCGTCGCGGCCTCCGCGAGCGCCTCGAGCGAAGCCCGCGCGTCGGAGAAGCGAGCTCCTGCCCCGCCGTGCTCGAGCGGGACTCCGCCACGACGGATCCGCGCGAGCCACTCCTCGCACCGCGCGAGGGCCGCCGCCTCGAGCTCTCCGAGCGCATCGAAGCCGTCCGCCGCCAGGGCGAAGGCCTCCCGCGCGGCCTCGCTCCGCCCGTCGCGGAACGCGAGCGCACCTCGACCGAACGTCAGCGCAGCGCGTTCGCACGGCTCGGAGAGCGAGCTGTCGAGCGCGTCGAGCAGCGCGCACACGTCGGGGGCGGGCTTGCCGCGGAGCGCGGCCTCGAGCGTCGGGAGCGGATCGAGAGGGCGCACGAGCTCTCGACCCTACCCCAGGACCGTCGACGCGGCGATGGCGTGGAGCGCAGATTTCACCGCCTCGATCGGGAGCCTCGGCCGCGCCGCGAGGATCCGCGCGACGTGCGCGGTGACGAACGGCGTCGCGAACGAGGTCCCGGTCCAGTGGCGCTCACCCCCGCCGAGCGCGGGAGCGACGACGTCGGTGCCGGGGGCGAGCAGCTCGTGGTCCTCGGAGCGCGCGCTCTCGAGGCGCTCGAGCTCGGCAAATGGGCCGCGCCCGACGCCGACCAGCGACTTGAATTTTCCCGGATAGGTGCGGACCTCGGGCAAGTTCGGGCCCGCGGCGACGAGCACGACCCCCGCGGTCACCGCCGCATCGGCGAGCTCGTAGAGCGCGAGGATGGGGAGCGTGTCGCCGCTCCGGAGCGCTGCCCGCCGAGGCACGTCGATCCCCAGGCTCAGATTGACGACATCGTAACGCGCCTCGATCGCGTGCCGGAGGGCCGCGAGCAGCGCGCCTCGAGAGCCGCGTCCGTCGTCGCCGAGCGCGCAGACATCGACGAGCCGCGCCGCCGGCACCATGCGATGCACGATACCGGCGCAAGCGGTCCCGTGGCCGCTCGCGTCGACGCCGAGCTCTCGCGCGACCACGCGATGACCGTCGCCGACCCGCTCGACCCCCACGTGCTCGAGCTTCGCCTCCGCAAGCCAAGGGTGCGACGCGTCGACCCCCGAGTCGATGAGCGCGACGCGGATCCCCGCGCCGTCGCGGCCGAGCGGGACCGACGCGCTCATCGGGCTCCGTCGAGCGGCCCCGAAGGCGTACCCACGGCAGCCCCGAGCCCGTCGAGGTAACGCTCGACGTCGGCGATGAGGCGCGCCGCGAGCTCGACCGCGGCGTCGCCATGCCCCGCGAGTCGGCCGATGGCTCCCGCGAGCGCGAGCCTTCGACGGTACTCGGGGGCGAGCCGCAGCGAGTGGACGTAGCGCTCGAGCTCGCGGGCGAAGCCGGTCTCTCCGTCGCTCGAGACGAGCTCCGGCAGCGCGAGCGCGAACACCTCGAGCAGCGCCCGCTCGGTGCGGTAGGCCTCGACCGCGCCCGAGGCCACGTCGGCGAGCTGCTCGCCAAGCAAGAGCTCGCGATCGCCGGTGCGTCGCGACCCGTCGAGCAGCGCGACGCCGCCGACCACCTCCGCGCCGAGCCGAACGGGGACGAACACCCCGTGCCGCGGCGTCGAGCGCAGGAGCCCCGCGAGGGCGGCGAGCATCGGGTCGTCGGGCACGAGCTCGGCCGCGTGCCCGCCGCCGCCGGCGAAGAGGAAGGCGAACGGCGTCCCGAGCGGCGAGAGCTCGACGTCGGCGGGCCGCCACTCGTCGGCCGTCGCGACGCCCGGGACGTGCATGCGCCCGAGGTGCTCGAGCTCGATCGCGACCAGGGCCTCATCGCAAGGGACGGTGACGCACGCGAAGCGAAGCAGGCTGCCGAGGCTACGGAGCCGCCGCTCGGCCGCGCCGAGCACCGCCGTCGACTCCAGCGTCGAGAGGACGTCGAGCAGCCGAGCCGCGAACGCATCGAGCGTCGTCATCGCCATTCTTCCTACCACACCGGCCGCGCGGGCTCAGGCCTGCGGCTCCTCGGCGAGGAGCGCGCGGTAGTCCTCCGAGCGCGCGACGAGCTCGTCGTGCGTCCCGGTCGCGACCACGCGACCTTCGCGCAACAGCACGTTGAAATCCGACGCGAGGAGTCGCGGCGCGTGCGTCACCACCAGGTGCGTCACCCCGCCCGATGACGACTTGACGGAGCGCAAGACGTCCTGCGCGGTCGCCGCGGGCAATCCGGCCTCGGGCTCGTCGAGCACCCGCACCGGCGCATCCCCGAGGACGACGCGGGCCAGCACGAGGCGGCGCGCTTCGCCGCCCGATAGGTTCGGGGGCTGCCGACGTACGAGCGTGTCGAGGCCGCGCCGACCATCCGACGACGCGAGCTCGTCGAGCCCGACGGCCGCCAGCGCCGCGCGCATCGAGGCCTCGTCGGGTGGAGGCTCGAGGCCGAGCGACAGGTTGTCGCGCACGCTGCGCTCGAGCGGCTGCGCGCTCTGCCGGAGCACGCCGAAGAGCGCGCAGAGGTCGTCGGGCTCGAGCTCACGAAGGTCGACGCCGTCGAGGAGGATCCTCCCTTCGTCGGGCTCGTCGAGCCGCAACAGCAGACGGACGAGCGTCGATTTGCCGGAGCCGGAGCCGCCGCACACGCCGACCGTCGCGCCCGCCGGTACGCGAAAGCTCACGCCGTCGAGGACGGGCGCGCTCGCCCCCGGCGGAGTGAAGCGCACGCCCTCGAACGTGAGCTCGCCGCGGGCGCGCGGCGCGAGTCGACGTGGCGAGGCTGGCCGGCTCGGGGACTCGGGGAGCTCCAGCAAGGCGCGCATCGCGTCGAGGCTCGGGCCGCGCTCGACGAAGCCCTGCCGCACGCCGTCGAGCACCTCCAGGCGACCGATGAGGAGCGGCACGTAGAGGAGCAGCGTCGCGACCTCGCCCGGCTCGGCGGCGCGCCCCGAAGCGGCGAGCCCCGCGAGCACCAGCAGCGGCGAGAGGGCCGCGAACACCACGCGAACCTGCCCGGACGCCGCCATGGCGGTCGCCAAGCGTCGCTTCGCGTCCGCACCTGCCCGCGCGAGCTTCGCGAACTCCGAGAGGGCCACGCCGCGCCCGCCGAGGAGGCGCAGCTCCTCGATGGCACCGAGCGTCTCTTGCAGCTGCGCGAACACCGCCGTGTCGGAGCGAGTGAGCTCGCCGCGCACGTCGATGACGCGGCGCGAGGCGCGCTCGACGGCGAGCCGTGAGGCGAGGAACAAGACCCCACCGCCGAAGAGGACGCCGAACGCGCCCCGAGTCACGAGCTCGACGGCCAGCACCGCGACGGTGACGAGCGCCTGAGGGAGCGCGAGCATCGACGAGACGACGAAATCCGCGGTCGCGCCGGCCTCGCGGGTGATGGCGAGCTGAAGCGCCGCGAGGCCCTGCACGTCGGAGGTGGCGCGGGCGTCGGGAGGTCGCGGCGAAGGCCCGACGCCGACGGCCGACGCTCGCTCGAGCGCGTAACGGGGCGAGGCCGCGAGGACCACGCGGAGGAGCGCGATGCGGAGCGCCGAGGCGAGCTCGGCGGCGAAGCTTGACGAGCGCCGCGTCGCGAGCACACCGACGCCCACGACGAGCCCCGTGACGACCAAGGTGGCCCCGACGATCGCCAGCTTGCCGGGCGGCACCAGCGCGAGGAGAAGCCCCACCGGGCCGGCCTGGCCTCGCGCCGGCTGACCGCCGAGCACCGCGATGGCCTGCCCAATCACCGCCGGCAGGACGCCCGCCGTCGCCCCCGCAGCGACCCCGGTCGCGAGCACGAGCGCGACCTCGAGCGGCAACGAGCCGCGGAACGTGCCGCGCGCGGATGCGAGGAGCGGTGCGATTCGCCTCACCTGAGCCACGCTACACCGGGCGAGCCGCGAGGGCTGCCCGCTCGATGACCCGTGACGGAGGGCGGAGGCCTCAAGGACCGCGGCGAGCGGCCGTTCCGTTCTTCGATGGACGACCCCCGCTTCGACGACGTCCTCGAGGCGGCGATGGCCGCCGAGGCCGCGCGCGTCCGGCGCGCTCACGAAGACGAGGTCGCGCGGTTTCGAGCCCGCTACGCCGAGGAGCCACGACGCGCAGAGCCCACCGGCCGGCGAGAGCCCCCGCGCTCGACGTCCCGAGTCACCCACGCCGAGTCCCCGTTCTCGTCGCTCGGGCTCGTGGCGGGCGCGTCCGTCGACGACGTGCGCCGAGCGTTTCGGCAGCGGGCGTACGCGACGCACCCCGATCGAGGCGGCTCGATGGCCGCGTTCGTGGCGCTCGAGGCGGCCTACCGCGCCGCGCTCGACCTCGCGTCGCGCGCAGCCTGACTTGACGACCTCCGACCCCCGGGCGAGAAACTCCGCCCATGGGAACGGCCCATTCGATCGTGGTGCTTCCGGGCGACGGCGCGGGAGTCGAGGTGGCGGCGCAGGCGCGTCGGGTGCTGGAGGCGGTCTCCGCGCGGACGGGCGAGGCCTTCGCGATCGAGGAGATCCCCTGCGGCGGGCGCTACTTCCTCGAGCACGGCCGCGACTGGCCCGAGGGCTCGGACGAGCGCTGCCGCGCCGCCGACGTCATCCTCCTCGGCGCGGTCGGCTGGCCCGACCCGAAGGGCGGCGGGCCGGTCACGATGCCGGACGGGAAGATGGCGGGCTGGTCCCCGGTGATCGGCAACCGAACCCGCCTCGATCTCTACGCCAACATCCGACCGGTGAAGCTCTACCCAGGCGTGCGCACCCGCATCAGCGGCGCGCCGATGTCGGTGTGGAAGCCCGAGAACGTCGACATGGTGTTCATCCGCGAGAACACCGAAGACCTCTACACCGGCATGGGCGGCGTGCTCGCGCCCGGCGGCAAGGAGGTGCTCGCGACCGACACCCGCGTCATCACGCGCGCCGCGTCGGAGCGCGTGATTCGCCTCGCGTTCGAGCTCGCTCGCAAGCGAAACGGCGCGCCCAAGGACGGCAAGAAGCGCGTCACCGCGATCGTGAAGAACAACGTGCTCGAGGGCTGCAGGCTCTTCACCCGCGTCTTCCTCGAGCTCGGCGCGGCCTACCCCGACGTCGAGAAGGACGTCGCGATCGTCGACGCGGTGACCCAGTGGCTCATCACGCAACCCGAGCACTACGACGTGCTCGTCACGACCAACATGTTCGGCGACATCCTGACCGATCTCGCGAGCGTGCTGCAGGGCGGGATGGGCATGGCGGTCGGCTGCAACGTCGGCGACGACCACGGCATGTTCGAGCCGATCCACGGCTCCGCGCCGAAGGAGGCCGGCCAGGACAAGCTGAACCCGATGGCCATGATCCTCGCGACCGCCGAGGCTCTCCGCTGGCTCGCGCCGCGCAAGGGCGCTCCGGCACTCGGCCGCGCAGGCGACGCGATCGAAGAGGCCGTGCGGCGCGTCCTCGCGCAGGGTCGCCCCCTCACGTTCGACCTCGTCGGAGCCGAACACGCCGCGCGCATGAGCGCGGTGACGACGGCGCTCCTCGACGAGCTCGACACCCTGCTCTAGGCGCCTCACCCCAGCGCACAGCGAGCCTCACGCGAAAGCGCTACCCGCGGAGCGCGAGGTCGTATTAACGTCTCGGGCTTCGAGAGAGTTCGTCATGGCAGAGACCACCGGCTTCCAGCTCCGCGCCTACGTGTTCATCGACTCGCTGCAGCAGCAGCTCGCCCAGTACATGGCGAAGACCAATCGCGTGTACGACCCGCGCGAGTACGACGCCGCGCTGTTCGTCGAGATCGCGCCCGCGATGGAAATCCACGCCAAGATCGACCAGGCGCTGAAGGCGACTCGGGTGCACCTCGGCGCCATGATCACCGAGCGCGTGTTCGGGATGATGCAGCTCCACCACCAGGATCAGGGCGAGGTGCTCGCCGCGGGAGAGGCCGTCCTTTCAGCCTCGGGCCTGAAGGCGAGCGACCGCGCGAAGTGCAAGATCCTGCAGAACAAGATCATCCGCTCCATCGAGCAGGACCACGCGATCGCCTTCACCGGCAACGCTGCGGGCAACATGGTGCTCGCCGGTGACTCGGTCCTCATCATGGAGGCCGAGCCTGCGGCGTACCTGTCGATCGCCTGCAACGAGGCGCTCAAGGCCGCGAACGTGAAGCTCATCGACGTCATCGTATGGGGCGCGACCGGCCGCCTGATCATGGCGGGGCCCGAGGCCGAGATCGACTACGCCGCCAGCGCCGCCACGGCCGCCCTCGAGAACCTCAACCGCGGCCTCTGACGGCCGCGCGCCTCAGGCGAGCCCGACGTAGAGCTGCTGGACGTCGTCGTCCTCGTCGAGCGCCTCGAGGAACGCCTCGACTTCAGCCCGCTTGCCCTCATCGTCGAGCGCGACCGGGTTCTTCGACTTCCAGATGAGCCGCGCGCTCGAGAGCTGCCAGCCGCGCTCCGCGAGCGCCTTCGACACGGCGTCGAGGTCGGTGGGCTCGGTGTAAAAGACGGTCGCGCCTTCGTCGCCTGGCTCGAGATCCTGCGCGCCGGCCTCGATGGCCGCCTCGTCGGCGTCCGCGCGCTCCGGGTGAGTCGCCTCGATCGCGCCGAGCCGGGCGAAGTCCCACGCGACCGCCCCCATCTGCCCCTTGCGGAAGATCCCTTTGATGTTCGCGGCGGTGCGGTTGCGGTTGTCCGTGAGGCACTCGACGATCACCGGCACCTGATGGGGCGTGAAGCCTTCGTAATTGACGGTCTCGAAGATCACCGTCTCATCGAGCAGTCCAGCGCCCTTCTTGATCGCGCGCTCCATCGTGTCGCGCGACATCGACGCTTTGCGCGCCGCCTCGACCGCCATTCGAAGCCGCGGGTTCATCGTCGGATCGGCGCCGTCGCGCGCGGCGACCATCAGCTCGCGCGAGATGCGCGTCATGATCCGACCCTTGGCGTTCGCGGCCGCTTCGCGGCCCTTCTGCTTCCACTGAGCTCCCATGAGGGAGCGCACTATCACCTTCGGGCGAGCGCGACGAGGCCCGCGACGCGCGACCCATGGTAAGGGTTTCTGGGTGTCGGCTCGTGTGCTCGCCCTGCTCCTCGCGACGCCCCCGCTCGCGGGGTGTCGGAAGGCCGAGCCCGAAGCCGCGCCCTCCGTCGAGGTGACGGCGGCCCTCGCCGATGCGGCGCCGACGCCCACCCCTGCTCCCCGACGCCCCGACCCCGCAGCGCTCGCCGAGCTCGTCGCGGCCGCCCCCGGCCCGCCCGCGTCGTCGGTCGCCCTGACGCTCGTGGGTACGGACACCGGCCTTGCGACGGGCACGTCCAGCCAGAGCTCCCCCTCCCTCGGCGCCACGCCTCCGCGGGTGGTGCCGCGGCCACCGCTCTCGTCCCCCGCGCTCGAGCGCGCCGCCCGCGCACAGCTCTACTGGCCGCTCTCGCAAGCCTGCCGCTTGCCGAGCGGCGAGCTGCCGCCCGCCGACAGCGTGGTCCTGGAGTTCGAGATCCAGGCCGACGGCTCCGTGTACCCGGGGAGCGTCGCCGCGAGCGCCGACGACGAGCGCTACCGCAGCGTGGCGGAGTGCGTCGAGCGGGTCTTCTCCGCGTCCGGCTTTCGTGGCCCTTTCGAGGGCCGCGGCTCGTACACCAGCGTGCGCATCGGCTGGCCCTCGATCGACTGAAGGCCGCGCTCGTCACGGCGGCGCTCAACGCAGTCGAATGCGTGGCGCGCCGCTCGGATCGAGCTCCGCGACGAGGTTCGACGCGCGCGCCGCGACCTCTCGCGCGAGCCCCGCGCCGATCGGCACGAGCTCACCTTCGGGAGGCCCCGCGAGCGCGAACCCGAACGCGACCACCGAGCCGTCGGCGTCCCACGACGCGAAGCGCTCGCGCCCCTCGATCTCGGTCGAGCCGAGCAGCTCCCCCCGGGCGAGATCGACGAGCGCGAGCCCGCCCGACCACCCGAGGAGACCGACTTCCCCGCCAGGGAGCGTACGGGCGTCGCTCCATTCGCGATCCGACTGGGGCGCGACGACGCGTCGATCCTGCGCGCCCGTCGCCCGAACGAAGACGCCCGCCTCGTCGGCGAACAACAGCTCACCGTCGAGCGGACCATCGGCCATCGCCGTCGCGCGCGGCGCGGCGTGCCCGTACGAGCGCAGCGCACCGGACGCATCGGCGCGAGCCATGGCGCCCGTGCTCCACGCGAGCCACAGCCCGGGCTCGAGGTCCCCGCGGGCCGCGCTCGGGCGCACGTCGAAGACGTAACCGTCGACCGCATAGCCGCCTGCACCTGGGTCGATGACGCGAGGCTCGACGACGGCCTCGGCGGGTCCGTCGAGCGACGCCGACGCGACACGACCATCGAGCCGTTGAACGAAGAATCGGCGACAGCTCGGCTCGACGCCGAGCACGAACCCGGGCGCGCGACGTACGCGCTGAACGACCTTGTCGGCGACGGCGTCGAGAACCTCCCACGCATCCCCCGCCGCTCGCCACGCGAGCGCGCGGCCATCGGGGCAGATCGCCAGCAAGCTCGCCTCGCGACGGAACCGCACGCTTCGATCCGCGCCGACCGCGACGAGGCTCCTGCCGTGCTGCCAGAGCACGCCGTCACCGAGCCGCGCGACCGCGACGACGGCGTCACCGGACGCGCCGCCCTCCGGCGAAGCGAGCCGCGTCAGCGCCGAGAGCGACCGCGCGGTCGGGTCGAAGGCCACGAGATCGCGCGTCATGCGACGCCCGTCCTCGAGCTCGAAGCCACCCTCGAACCGACGAGGTCCGAGCGAGACCGAGTCGCCGATCGCGGGCTGATAATCCGAGAAGGATCGCAAGGTCGGCGGCCCCGCGGCGTCCAGCCGACACGCGCTCGATGCGCTCGGCTGCGCCCCGTCTTCGGGTGCCCGACCGCCGTCTCGAAGGTAAAGGACGGCCCCGACGCCCGTGACGTCGCAGACCGCGAGGTCGACCCCGCTCTCGGTGAAGCGCGCCCGAACCGGCTCGCCCACGCCATGAACGCGAGGCGAGGCGGCGAGCAGGCGGCGATGATTGACCGTCGTCAAGTCGTAGAGGTGCGCTTCTCGCGCGGTGACGAGCGCGACGACGGCGCCATGCGCCGAGAAGGCGGCCACCGTCGTCGGGGACTCGGACGGCGACGCGAGCTCGACGGCCGCCCTCCCCTCGCGCCAGACCTGGACCCGACGCTGGCGCGCCGCCGCCACCCAGGTGCCGTCAGGCGACAACGCGAGCAAGCGCCCCGCGAGCGGCAGCGTCGCCGCGTGGTCCGCCCGCAGATCCCATCGGACGAGCCCATCCGCCGTCGCGCAGGCCACCACCGGCGCGCGGTCGGCGACGTGGAGCCTCGACAGTCCGCGCTCGCAGCGCATCGGCGAGATGGCCGCGAGCGCGAGCGTCCGATCGTCGCGGAGCCGCCAGACCTTGAGCGTTCCGTCGAGCCCGCGGGTCACGAAGCCGCGCCCGAAGGCGAACGGCTCGACGTCGTGGATGCCCTCGTCGTGGGCGGCGACGCGCGTCTCGACGGCGCCCCAGTCGCGCCCTTCGTCGGGGAGCAAGTCGAGCAGCGTGACGTACGAGCGAGAGTGCCCGAGGAGGTGGCGCGACTCCCAAGGAAATCGCGGCACCTCAGGAGGCTCGAGGGTCAAAAACCTCGCCTCGGGCAGACGACGCGTCGCCGCGAAGAGCTCGAGCGAGAGCAAGCGATCGCGTGAGCCCCCGGCGACCGCTGCGCCGAGGAGCGCGATCCTTCGGTACGGGTCCGTCGTGCGCCGCGACGCCATGACGAGCCGCTCGACGGCCGCGCTGCGCCGGACCGCCTCGAGCTCGCGTACCTGCGCCTCCGTGTGCCGATCGCGGACACGCTCACCCGACACGATCCCCGCCAAGAGCGCGCACGCTCCGGCCGCGAGGCCCCACCGTCGAAGCCTCGCGCGACGCCGCGCACCCCGGCTCGCGGAGACGAAGGCGCGCTCCGCGGGGCGCAGCTCCTCCTCGAGGCTGGGGAAACGCTCGGCGAGCGCGACGACCCGCTCCTCGGGCCACAAGCCTGACGCACCTCCGCCCTGTTGACGCCAGCGCGACGCAGCGTCGCACAGCTCCTCGAGGAACGTGAGGCGCTCCACGTCATGAAGCCGGCGGTCGTGCAACCGCGGCCAGCGAAGGGCGAGCGCCGGATGAGTGAGAGAGAGCCTGCCTGCGCGCTCTCCGATCACACTCGCGCGGACGAGCTCACCGACGACCGTTCGGACGAGCCCAGGCTCCGGGCTCGCGTCGACGAGCTCGGCGAGCTCCACCTCGCGCGACGAGCCGTCCGCGCGCACGAGCCTGACGAGCAACCACTCCGCGACCGAGATCTTCGCGGCGCCAAGCGACGCAACCACTCGCTCGGCGTGCTGCGCAAGCGCGCCGACGACGCCTCCTCCCTCGCGCCAACGAGCGACGGTCGGAGCGTCGCGCCACAGCCGCTCGAGCGCGAGGCTCACCGCGGCGAGGCTCGCCCCCTCGCGTTCGAGCTCGGCCTTGACGTCGGTGACGATGGACGACGCGCCATCGATACGGACACGCGCGGCCGCAGCAGGCTCACGCACCAGCGCCTCGGCCGCGGACGGCGTCGGGAGCCCGACGAAGCGCGCAAAGGGCCGCAGCTCGCGCCCGAACTCGGTCTCGACGAGCGCCTCGAAGCCGTCGGTCCGCGTGAGCCCCACGACACGCAGGCCGAGCCTCGGCGCAGACTCGTCGACTCCGAGCGCGACCGCGAGGCTCGAGCCCGCCGACAGCGTCACGCAAGCGTGTAGGTCCTCGAGGACGAGCGCGAGACCGAAGGGCGCTCCTTCCAGCGCGCTTCGCATCGCGTCGAGCGTGGACGGCGGCACTCCGCTCGACGTCGACGCGCCCTCGACCGGAGCGAGGTGTCCCTCCGCGACGCGAGCCGCCCACCACTCCTTCAGCGCGCGCTCGAGCGCAGCCTCGGGCTCGTCGCCGAGGCGTACGTGGCATGCGTGCCAGTCCTCGCGACCGTCGGCGAAGCGCCGAGCGAACTCGGGAACGACGCCGGCAAGCGCGAGCGAGGTGAGCCCCGCGCCCGCGGGCCCGTAGAGGACGAGCGCGGGCTGTTCGACGAGGTCCCGCGCGAGCCGCTCACTCTCCGCATCGCGGCCAGGCAGACACCCCTCATGCTCCGAGCGAAACGTCGAGAGCCCCTGAAACGGCGGCGATGGTGCGCCGAATGGCCGCTCCCAGACCTCATCGAGACGACGTCGAAGCTCGCCCGGGCGGATTTCGCGCGCGACCGGATCGAGCCGCAGCCATTCATTGACACATGTCAATATCGCAGGCGGAAGCCCGAGCCCGTCCAGCGACCGCAGGCGACCGTGGACCGTCGCCGTCTGGACCTCGGACAGCCAGGTCGAGACCTCGCTGGCGTCGTCGCGGCGTGGGCGCCGTCCGACGTCTTGCGGGAGATGCCCCGTGATGAGCTCGACGAGGCATGCGGCGAGCGCGTAGGCGTCCGCAGCGTGCGTGGCCTCCCCGCCCTCGAGCACCTCGGGCGCCATGAAGCCCGGCGTTCCGATCGCCTGGCGCGTGCCACGACTCACGGTGACCCCGCCCGCACTGCCAGGGACGTCTCGCTCGAGGAAGGCCGCGGTCGAGAGGCCATCTCCCTCTCCCACGTCGACGACCTCTCGCTCGCGCCCTTGCCGCGCGAGGCCGAAATCGAGGACCTTCACTCCGCCCGGCGCGAGAAAGAGGTTCGAAGGCTTGAGGTCCAAATGCACGACGCCGGCGCGATGGATCTCGTCGAGCGCCGCCGCGACCTCGCGAGCCCACGAGAGCGCGCGCCGCCATGCCACGCGCCGTCCGCGCGCCACGAGCGCCCCGAGGCTATCCCCGCGCAAGAGCTCCATGGCGACGAAAGGCAGCTCCCCCGCGTCGGTGCCAAGGATGCCCGCGGCGTACACGGTGACGAGCGCAGGGTGGCGGAGCGTCGCGATGATGCGTGCCTCTTCGGCCCAGTCCGAGGCGACCGCGCGGACGAGGAGCTTCAGCGCGACTTCGCGGAGAGGCTTGCCGTCCGGCAGAAGCTCCTCGGCGCGCCATACGTCGCCGAAGCCACCTTGCCCGAGCCGCTCGACGAGGCGATAGCGGTCTCCGAGGACCTGGCCTTCCGTCCGCTCGCGCTCGCTCACCAGTAAACGCTACACCGAAGACGGTCGTGCCAGCGCAACGGAAACCCACGGCGCCGAGGCGCTCAACACCCGGCCCTCGAGCGCCGTTGCTCGGCCGCGTGCGCACGGATGACCGAGACCGGGACGAGCGGAGCCTCGAGCCGGGCGCCTTCGCAGTCGGCCTTCACGCCCTCCCAACTCTCCGAAGCCTCGATGAGGTGCGGCCAGAACGGATAGGTGCGGCACTGCGTCGGGCGCCCGTCGTACACGGTGCACCCGCGCGTCTCGCGACTCCAGAACTCGCAGTCGCCGTTGAAATGCTCGAGGAGCGAGCGGCGCCCCGCCAGCCGACGCAGGTGCTTCGCCTCGAACTCGACAGGCCCGAGCCCGAGGTGCGCGGCGAGCCGCGCGACGTCGTCGTCATCGACCCACACCGCGCCAGGAGCACCTGTGCAACAGTCGCCGCACCCGGTGCATCGAAACGGGAGCCCCTCGCCGAACCACTCGCTCATCGTCGCCTCACCTCTCGGGTCGATCACACGACGAGCGTCCGCAGGAGCGGCGGGAGTCGCCGCGGATCGCAGGTCGTACCGAGCGTTTGCCCCGTCACGACCGCGCTCATCGTGCACGCGCCCGGACGCGGCAGGTGATCCATCCAGAAGAGCTCGAACCGGTCCTCGTGCGCGACGCGCCGAACGAACGGCTCGAGCGGCAAGACGAGGCCGTCACGCCAGCGCGCGAGGTAGACGACGTTCGCGAGCCGCATCGGCGAGGCGAACCCAAACCTGCGCCGCGCACCGCTCGCGTGCGGACCGGTGTGATCGACGAACTCGACGGTCTGCGACTCGCCGAAGAGGTCCGGCTCGGTGCGCTGAACCGTGACGAGCGTCCAGGCGCAGAGCGGCCGCAAGGCGCGGAGGAGCGTGCGGGTCATGTGCTCGAACTCGGGCAGATCCGCGGCAGCGCGGGCCTCGCCGTAGTGCCCATGCGCGAAGGCGTTCCGCTCGGAGTGCATCAGGTTCGAGAGCTGCTCGAAGGTCTGATTGTCACCGACCTTCACCTCGAGGACCTGACGAGCGAGGTGTCCGATCGGGTCGTCGTTGCCCCCGAACCCCTTCACGGCAAGCCGCGCGAGCTCTCGGAAAGCACCGAGGGGGAGCCCCGTGCGGGTCGCGTGCCGCTCGCAGAACGCGCGCATCGACGCATGCTCGTCTTCGGTCCCCTTGGCAAAGTACGCGGCGCCGAGGACGATCGCGATGAAGCGCCACGCGCCCTCGAGCACGTCGAAGAGCATCTTGACCCGCTCGACCGCGCTCTCGGCCGCGATCGCAGCGTGCACGCGGCCCGCGATCGGATACGGGAGCCCGCCGCTCAGCGCAGAAAGGACGCCGTGGGCGTCGGCGCACTCGCGCGAGAGCTCGGCCGCACGAGCCTCGGCCCTCGTCGCGTCGCACTCCTCCCAGCTCACCGTGCGGGGCAGCTCGAGCTTGCCGTCGGTCACCGGCGCGCGCGCGTGCCACTCGCATTGGATGGCGATGCCGAGCGTCGTGGCGTCAACCTTGCGGGGGATCGCGGCCCCGAGGACGCCGGGGGCGAGGCGCGCGAGCTCGCCACCCGGACCGACCGCGCTCCCGATCACGGCCGCGAGCTCCTTCTCGAGGGCACCGATGACCTGCGGCCCCACCCGCGAGAGCGCGCTCTGCTCCTCGAGGCCGAACAGCAAGAGCTGGTGCTTCGGGCTCGCGGCGCGCTCGAGGACGAGGTGCGTCGCATGGAGGCTCGGGCGGGCGACCATGCTGCGCAGGTCGACGGGGAGACCCGCCTGACCAGCCGGACCTGCAGCGCCCGCGACGGCGTCGAGCGCGAGCTCGACCTCGCTGCCCGCGTACGCAGCCTCACCCTCGAGCGCCCAGAATCCGGAAGCGAGGACGCTCCGCCCCGCGCGCCCCGCGAGCGAAGCCACTTGCCCCGCGAGGGCCGCGCCGTCGTGCTGGCCGCGCGCGAGCAAGACGACCACGTCGTCGATGCGCGCCACGACGTTTTGCGGAAACGCGCGGTGCACCTCGACGGCGGCGAGCGCAGGAGCCGGCCCCGCCGCGGTCGCCGCCTCGCTCCCGAGCACCGCGAGCGCCAGAACCCCCTTGCCCCGCTGCAGCGCGGTCGCGACCTCCTGCTCGAGACCGCCGCGCGCGAGGAGGCCCGAGGCAGGATCGATCGTGCCCGCCACGACCTGACGCGTCACGTACCGTCGATCGACGAAGGTCGCGCGCATGGCACCGACCGCGACGACGACGCCGTGAACGAGCGGTGCGCGCTCGCCTCGACCGAGGGAGCGCTCGCCGACGAGGACGGGGACGCTGCACTCGTCGCGTCGCTCGAGCCACCATCGGACGCCGTCGTGCACGAGCCGCGCGGCGAGGCGCGAGGCGACGTCGGGGTAGACGAGCTCGTTGGTCTCGGCACCGACCTGCGCCGCACGCCCGAGGCGCAACACGCCGACCGGGGTGAGCCGCAAGTCACGAACCCGATCGTCAAGCGTCTCGATCCTCAGGCGGTCGGGCGACTCGACCTCACCGCGCCAGATCGAGAAGATCGGCGTGTCGGAGAGCCACACCGTCGAGGCCCCGCGGGTCTTCGGCAGGATCGTCGCGTCGAGCGGCCCGGCGCTAGGCTCGTCGTCGAGCACCGCGATCTCGCGGGGCGTGACGACGACGCTCTCCTTGGGCGCGGCGCTGCGCATTGTGGGGACGACGCCGCCGCTCGAGGCCACCTCGGGGACGGCGGTGACGAGCGCCGACAGGAACTCGTCCGCGGAAGCGAAGCGTCGGTCGCGCTCGCGGGTCATGGCGCGGGCGATGACGGCCTCGAGCTCGACCGACACGGCGGAGTTCTCGCGTGAGATCGGCGAGGGATCGCGCTGGCAAATCGCCATCACGAGCCGCGCGTAAGAGGAACCGAGAAACGGCGGCGCGCCGGCGAGCATCTCGTAAAGGATCGCGCCGAGCGCCCACACGTCCGCGCGCGCGTCGACCTCGACGAGGCCCTCGATTTGCTCGGGTGCCATGTAGAGCGGCGTACCGACGACCGTCCCGCTCCGAGTCAGGCGGGCCGTCCGCTCGAAGTCCTCGGAGGACGCGGCGCGCGGCTCGGGCTCGATGAGCTTCGACAGCCCGAAGTCCACGATCTTGAGGTGGAGGCGGTCGTCGTCGCCGGTGACGAGCAAGAGGTTCTCGGGCTTCAGATCGCGGTGCACGATGCCCGCTTGATGAACCTTGCGGAGGCCGCGCAGCGCCTCGACCGCGAAGCGAACCGCTTCGTCGACCGGCAAGCGCCCGTGGCGCTCGAGCCGAGCCGCGAGGTCGCGCCCCTCGAGCAGCTCCATCACGAGGTACGGTGCGCCAGCGTCCCCCTGGCCCCAGTCGAACACCTTGACGACGTGGTCGCTGTCGACCGCGCAGATCGCGCGCGCCTCGAGCTGGAACCTCGCGAGCGCGGCCGCGTCCGACTCCGCCGCGACGTGCAGGAGCTTGACCGCTACGCGCTTGCCGAGCGCGACGTTCTCGGCCTCGTAGACGCACCCCATGCCGCCCGAGCCGAGCAGCCGGGTGACCCGGTACTTGCCGCCGAGCGTGCGCCCGAGGAGGTCTCCCGAAAAATCGCCCTGCGTCGTCACCCTTGCCTCGTCGCGTCGGCCCTCACGTCGCAGGAGTCTGCGTCAACCGTGCCCGGCCGTCTACCGTCGCCGCCGAGGCGGTGGCCCTCGAGCCGCGACGCCCGGCTGCCTCGCGCGCCGCGGCAGGGGTCGTGACCGTGCCGACCGGTTGGTGCGCACCAGCAGCCGGTGTATGCGGGGGGCTCGTGAAAGCGATGAGCGAGCCTAACTCACCCCCACATTTCGCCATCCCGCTCCCGGGCGGTCGCGTCGCGCGTATCCCCGCGGCGCTCGTCGAGGCGCACATCGTGCCCGAGGCGCGTTGCTCGCACGGCGACGGCGCAAACGAAGACTCGGTGGTCACCGCGCACCACCTGTCCGTGGACGCCGCGACCGGCACGCACGACTGGCACACCGACTGGGAGTTCGGCGAGTGTGAGTACGTCGACGACGCCGGGTTTTCGCAGCGTCGCCACGCGTGGCACCGGCACCCCTTCGGAACCGAGTACGCCGAGCTCTACGAGGGGCGATGAGACGCCGGCACCAAACGCACGCCGCATGGCTCGTGGTCGCGCTCGCAGCGTCTTGCGTCGAGCCACGGCACCCGCTCGCGAGCGACGGAAGCGCCGATTTTCGCCTTGATCGCTTGCCGCTCTTTGCCGTCGATCAAGTCGACGAGGAGGGCGCCCCGGCGACGCCGAGGCAGGCTCCGTTCGAGAAGCGCGTGCAGCTCTACCTCACCCAGGCGGGCTCCCCCGACCGAGGCGGCTACGTCGACGTCGCCGTCGACCCGCCGCAGCTCCTCGAGCTTGCTCAGGCAGAGGCCGCCGACGGCGCGGGCCCCGACGGTAGCTGCGTGGCCCTCCCTGGCACGTTTCGTTGCACCGCAGGGGCTGACGGCTTCGCGTCGTTCGTCGTGCGCAGCGTTTCCGACCAATCGGGGCTCGCCGAGCTTCGACTCGTGGGGCGGAGCGAGAAGGCGACGGTCGAGGTCCTGCCCGCAGGCCTCCCGCCGGGCAGCTCGGGGCTCGAGCTCTCCATCGAGGGCACCTCCGATGCGCGGGTCCACGCACGCTTCGACAAGCTCGCCTGCAGCCTCGCAGCCTCGCCCGATACGCCGTTCGACAAGTGGCCTACCGGCGCGATCCGAGTCCGCACCGCCCGCGTGATCGCGTCGCCTCCGCTCGCCAATCCCGGCACGATCGAGCACGCCCCGGTGTTCGTCGAGACGCTCCACCCGGAGGCGTTCGTCTCGCTCGATCCAAGCTGCGCTCCGCCCCACACGAGCCGCGTCCGTGTCGTGCTCGATGCGCTCGGTCGCTCCCCGGACATCCACGTCTGCTTCAGCGATCTCGGAGGAGACGTGGTCACGCTCCGCGCGGCATCCGGCCTCAATCGCGAGACGACGCGGACGCTCAAAGTAGACGCCGAGCCGCGCCTCCTTCGGGTCGAGACGCTGGTGGACACGCTACCCGGCGGCTCGAAGAGCCCACTCCTCGCCTTGCAGCTCTCGGCCTACGACGCCGATCTCAACCGCGTCCCGCTCGAGGTCGAGCTCTCATCGAGCGACAAGGCCGTCCTCGCGCCCGAGATGGCCAACCTGAAGCTCCTTGGCAAAGCTCAAGGCGATGAAGACGTGGACGCCTACGTCACGACGGGCGTCGCAGGTGAAGCCACCATCACGGTGCGCCCGCTCCTCTTCACCACCCCGTCGTGCGACTCGCGCGCGCTCGAGGTCGAATGACGATGCGCCGACATGCCCTTCAAGCGCTGCTCGTCGTCGCCTCGCTGGCGCAAGCCCACGACGCCGAGGCGCAGCCACGCCGTCGCGCCGCGCCTGGCCCGAACGCACCGGTGTCTCCCTCGGAGCTCGCGCCCACCGACGCCCCGCCCCCGGAGGAACCACCTCCGGACGAGCTGCCCCCTGAGGCACGTCGGGGCCCATCGAGCCGCCCCGCCTTCGAGCCGACGTCGGCGTCGCCGCTCGGCCTCGATTGGAGCCTCGCCGACCGGGTGCTGCGCGTGCGCGGAGCGGACGGGATCGGGGCCGCCGAAACTCACGCTGCGACCGAGATCTTCCCCGACGCGGATCGGGTTCACATGCAGGTGCTCGGCGCCGAGGCCGCGCCGATCGAGGCGGCGAGGCGGGGCGCGAAGCCATGGCTCTGCAGCGCGGGGTGCGCGCGTACCGGCCCCTCCGACGGCGCGCTTGACACCGTGGCGAACGAGCTCCTCCAGTCGATCAAGCTTCAGACGCCGACGAGCCCGATGCCGCTCACGGTGTGGCAGCCGGCGCTCGAGGCGCGCGGCGACGGCTTCGGCAAGCTGCTGTTCGATCCGCGGCTCATGACGCGGCGCGACTACCACGAGCGGTGCGCTTACCCGCCCGTCACCGCTCGAGCCAAGCTGGGGGACTCCGTCGGCGAGTGTTTTACCGAGCGTCAGATGACGCCTCGACCCGCGAGCCCCACGCTCGCCCCCGACACCGCCGAGATGTTCCTCGGGCTGCGGCTTCCGCCGGCCGCGGCTGCCGCGCGGTTCCAGTACGTCGCGGTGACGGACTCGTGCGGCAACGCGCTCGTGTACCCGTTCCAGAGCACGCTCTCGGTGCCGGTCTTCCTCGTCTCGTCGAGCGGCTGCGGAGTCGCCGACGGCCGCGTGCTGCGGGTGTTTCCGGGGGGCGGCTTCGTTCGGGTCACGCCGTTCAACCTCGACGTCCCGGCGGCCGACGGGGTCGCGAGCGTGACCTACCGCATCGCGGTGCCGCCGCTCGAGGATCTCGTGAGCCCGGAGCCCGCCGCGCTTTTGTTCCCGGAGGTGCGCCCCGACGAGCTCGTCCTCGACTGCGGACCGCAGCCGCTGCGCGCGCCCACGCCGCTCGACGCGCGCCCGCCCGGAGCCGCGCCGCCGGCAGTCGCTCCTCCGACGACGCCGTCCCCCGAGACGAGCGCGGCCCGACGAGAGCCGGGCGTCCCGCTCGCTCACGAGAGCCTCATCGTGGGACCCGAGCCGATCCTAGGAGGCAACTGCCGCATCGAGTACCGAAGCCAGGCACGCCGTCGGCTCGTCGCGCCGCTCGCGCTCTCGGTCCGCGTCGTTCGCACCGACAAGGCCCCCGGCGACAAGGTGCTGCTCGACGCCGACTGGGTCATCACGCCGACGAGCTCGACCTTCCGAGTCCCGAAGCTGCCGGTCGACGGAGAGTCGCGCCTCGTGCTCGAGGTGCTCTCGAACCCGCTCTCGCCGCTCGGCAACGTCGTCTTGCTCGGAGACGCCGGCCGCTATCAGCGTCGCTCGCGCGCCGAGGCCGAAGGACCGAACGCGCTGCGCCGCCTGCTCGGCTCGGCCACGCTCCACCTCGCACCGCTCTGCGGCTCCTCGAACGTCGAGCCCGCCGAGCGCGTCGGCCGCTGCGTCCGGGGCTACTTCACGGTGCCCGCGATGCTCGCGACCTTGCAGGTGACGCGCGCGCCCTGGGTCGAGCGTCCGCTCATCACGCGCAACGTGCTGAGCGCGGTGGGCGTCGCGTTCGCGGTCGATGGCTACGACCCGGTCGAGCGGCGCGCCTTCCCCGTCGCGTTTCAGATGGGCGGCTTCGTCGAGGACATGGGCGATGCGCGGCTCGGCCTGACGAGCTACCTCGGCGTGGCGCCGACCATCCCCGTGCTCGGCTCGGGAGGGAATACGACGAACATCGGCCTGCTCGGCGGTCTCGGCATGACCTACATCACGCGAACGAACGGCGCCGACGAGGGCTTCAAGCCGACGGCGTTTTTGTCGGTCGTGGTGCAGGTCGGTCAAATCAACCCGACGTTGCGAGACGGTCAGGGCAACGCCTTCGGGACGTACGGGACCTTCAGCCCTGGCGGCGTCGGCGGCGCGAGCGGCGGCGCCTCGACGGGCTTCGACGGCAGCGCTTATTGACGTACGCGATGCCGAGATCGCGCCAAGTTCGGGCGATTCGAGGTAACGTCTCGGCGCCCGCGCCGAGACGACTCGCGCGCGGAGCGGAGGATCATGCGCTTGCGTAACACGTTCCATGCTTGCACCGCGCTCGCCGCGGTCGCGCTCCTCGGCTGCCCGAACGCCGAGGGTGAGTTCAACGACTTTCAAGACCGGTACGACGCGGTCCACCCCGACACCGCCTCGTCGAGCAGCACCGGCGCGTCGTGCGCCGCCCCGGCCGCCGGCGACGCGGACGGCGACTACGTGTTCGCGCTCTCGGCGAGCCTCGATCCGGCGAGCCCGGTGCGCTTCGCCGCCAAGGTCGCGACCAGCGAGGGCGCAAGCGGCCTCGAGGTGAGCTTCACGCTGCAGGCGCTCGACACCTGCGACCGCACGACGCCCGTAGGCGAGATCTTCGACCTCGGACCGTTCGCGGTCGCGGCCGACGGCAGCTTCACCGCGGCCTTCCCGCCGCTCGAGGTCACGGGGCTCTCGAACCCATTCTCCGAGAACCCGATCACGGCCGAGGTCACCCTCACCGGCAACCTCTGCGCCGCGTCGAACACGATCTGCGGCGCGCTCGGCGGCAACGTCACGAAGCCCTCGGTGATCAAGCTCGACGGCTCGAACTTCCGCTTCGACCGGCTCGAGGCGACGGGCGAGTTCCCCGACGTCGTCGCGCTCAACTGCGCGGGGGACCTCTCCAAGACCAAGCTACCCTCGAAGTGCGCAAAGTGAGGAAGACGATGATGAACCGCAGCCACCACCGACTCGGCACCACCCTCCTCCGCCTCGCCGGCGGGCTCGTCGCAACGAGCGCCCTCGTCGTCGGACGCGACGCGCGCGCGGCGGGCTTCGCGACGGCGCGCTTCGGTGGCGAGACGGGCCACCCCCTGACCTCGAACCCGACCGCCATCTATTACAACCCCGCCGGCATCGCGCTGAGCCGGGGCCTCACCGTCTTTGCCGACGGGACCCTCGCGCTCCGCAACCTCACCTACGACCGCAGGCCGGATCCGAACGCCCCCGGCGAGGTCCCCGAGCCTGCCGACGCGATCGGTGCGAACACCGGCACCGCGTCGCTCACCAACTTCGTCGCGGCCCCGATGCTCGGCGCGACGCTGGGCGTGCCGCTCGGCGAGTCGGTCAGCGTCGCGGGCGGCCTCGCGCTGATGGTGCCGTTCGGCGGCAGCGCGACCTGGAACAAGAACGACGCCTTCGCAAACAACCCACGCTACCCCGGTCCTTACGACGGGCAGCAGCGCTACTACACGATCCACGGCAGCCTCCGCTCGATGTACATCTCGGCCGCGGCGGCGCTCAACGTGGGCCGCTTCGTCTCGGTCGGCGTGAGCGGCGGCGTGGCCCTCAACTCGGTGGACTCGGTCCGCGCGCGCAACGCCCCAGCCGACACCGACCTCGACACCGAGGGTCGCGCCTGGCTCCGAGCCAAGAACGTCACGCCTCAGCTCGGCGTGGGCGTGATGCTCACCCCGCTCGAGGATCAAGACGCGCTTCGCATCGGCGTCAGCTACCAGGCGCCGCCCAACTTCGGTCGGATGAAGCTCCGCGGCCTCCTGCAAAAATACTTCGCGGGGAACCTGAGCGGGGAGCGTCAAGGCGTCGACGACGTCGAGCTCCACCAGACCTTGCCGGACATCGTCCGCGCGGGCATCAGCCTGCGCCCGGTCCGCTTCCTCGAGCTGCGCATCATGGCCGACTACACGCGCTGGAGCCTGTTCGCCGATCAGTGCATCAACAACGCGGGCCAGCCGTGCGAGGTGAGCCACGGCGACGATGGCCTGAAGGACGGCGCACCGAAGCCCGGCTCCGAGACGATCTCGGTGAACCTGCCGCGGCGCTTCCGCGACACGATCGCAGGCCGGGCGGGCATGAGCGTGTTCCTCTCGCCCCGCGCCGAGCTCTACAGCGGCGTCGGCATCGATCAGAGCGCGATCCCGGACGCCACCGTCGAGCCGTCGATGGTCGACTTCAACAGCGTCAGCGTGGCGGCGGGCGGGCGCTTCGGCATCACGCGACACCTCACCGCGGGCTTCACCTACACCCACTTCTTCTACAGCCCTCGTGACACGACGGGCCGCTCGAACATGCCGAATTTCGCGGCGCCTTCGAACGCTCCGGACGCGGGCGGCCTCTACCAGCAGCGGATCGGCGTCCTCGACGTCAACCTGCAGGCGCACTTCGACGTCATGGGCAAGTGAGCCCACGGCCACCTCGCCGCTCGGCCGCACCGGTCGAAGCGGCGAGCCGCCCTCGGACGCCGCGTCGACGCGAGCGCAAAAAAGCAATCGACGCGGTGGCCGTTGCGCTAGGCCATCGCGTCGATTCCCGGATCCGAGCGAAGGATCCGAGCCAGCGTCCGAGCCTGGCCCGCAAGCGCCGCCTCCCGCCACAGTCGGCGGCGAAGGGAGCCAGGGGATGGGCGCTCGGCGCGCCGTCTCAGTTGGGGGAACGGACGCCGCGGCCGGACCTTGAGCGCCGCGCCGTCTTTTCTCTCGATGTCGATCGGGTGTAATCACGGGAGCCGTCATGTTCTGTCGAGGGAGACTCTCGCTCGTCGTCGCGCTCCTCGCCTTTTCTTGCGCGTGCGCTGGAGGCCCGAGCGACGCCAGCACCGGGAGCGGCTCGGGCGGCGCAGGGAACGGAAGCGCGGGAGGCGAAGCGTCGAGCAGCCAGAGCGGCGGAGAGCTCTCGAACCTCGATGCCCTGCTCGCGGCGCTCCGGTCCGATCGGTACGCCACGTTGCTCGCGGTGAGCCGTGAGGGCGGCTGGCCTGCCAAGGTGGACGACGGCTGGCTCGTCGTCTCGTCCGACCTCGCCCGCACCATGGTCGCGGGCGACGCGACGGACTGGATGCCGATGGCGATGACGCTCGACGAGGGCTTCGCCTGGCGCGTCGTCGACGGCGCGACGGGCTCTCGCTACAAGCTCACCGACGGCGCGAGCGACTGGGTCGCCGACCCTTGGGCTCGCGCGCTCTCGTACGACGACAACGGCGAGATGAGCCACCTGTCGCCGCCGACCATGCCGCACCTCGAGCGGCACCTCGCCGTCGCCTCGCACGGCCTCGCGCCGCGGGCGGTCCGCGTGTGGCTGCCGTCGCAGCCGGCGGCGCGCGTGCTCTACCTCCACGACGGACAGAACCTCTTCGACCCTGCCGCGATCGGGGGCGGCTGGCACCTCGCCGAGAGCGCGCCCGACGCCATGATGCTCGTCGGCATCGACAACACGGCCGCGCGGATGGATGAGTACACCCACGTGGCCGACGATCTCGGCGACGGTCCCATCGGTGGCGCCGGCGACGCGTACGCCGATTTTTTGCACGAGACGGTCCGCGCCCTCGTGACGAAGCACTACGGCGAGCCCTCGATCGTCGGGGTCATGGGCTCCTCCCTCGGGGGGCTCGTGAGCCTCCACGTCGCGCATCGCTACCCAGGCGCCTATCGCTTCACAGGGTCGATGTCGGGGACGCTTGGCTGGGGCTCGATTGGCCCGCAGAGCCACGCCGAGACGATGATCGAGCGGCTCGCGGCGACGGGGCTCGAGGGCGCCGTCGTGTACCTCGACTCGGGCGGTGATGGCCCGTGCGCGGATCTCGACGCGGACGGAATCGATGACGACGGCGACGGGACCGACAACTACTGCGAGACGAAGCAAGTGCAAGCGGCGCTCGTCGCAAAGGGCTACACCGACGGCGTGGATCTGCATCACTGGCACGAGCCGGGCGCGCCGCACCACGAGTCGGCATGGGCCGCGCGGGTGTGGCGTCCGCTTGAGCTCTTCGGGGCGTTGCCCTGAGCCTAACGAGGACCTCGAGCGTGCCGTCCTCCACGAAGCGTCACCTCCTCGTCGCGAACCCCACGGCCCAGTCCGGGCGCGCGCGCGAGCACATCGCCGAGGCGCTCGACGCGCTGCGGGCCCGCGGCCTCGTCGTCGAGACGTGCACCACGGAGCCCGACCGCCGCACCATCGCGAAGGTCCGAGATCGCATCGTCGCAGGCGGAGTCGACGTCGTCATCTACCTCGGCGGCGACGGCACCTTCCACGAGGTCGCGACGGCGCTGCTCCTCGCGAGCGAGCAAACGGGCTCGACGCTCCCGCTCGGCATGCTGCCCGGCGGCACCGCGAACGACCAGGGCCTCTCGTTCGGCATCGAGCGCGGCGAGACCGAGCGCAACGTCGAGGTCATCGCCGACGCGCACGTGACGCAGCTCGACGTCGGCCGGATCGAGCTCCTAGGCGCGAACGATGTCGTCGACGAGTGGAGCTGGTTCTTCGACTCGGCCTCCTTCGGCGTGTCCTCGGACATCCTTGCGATGCGGAACCGGCATCGCTCGCTCGTCTCGGAGGTTCCGCTCCTCCGCGAGGTGTACCGCGACAAGCTCGTCTACTTCAGCGCCACCATGGCGAAGCTCCTCGAGTCGTACGTCGAGCCGCTCAAGTTTCGCGCCGACGTGACGGTCGACGGGGAGGCGCACACGCTGGAGGGGCTGCTCGACCTCATCGCGAGCGCGACGCCAATCTACGCCGGGCACTGGGTGCTCGACCGACACGCCGAGCCCGACGACGGCGTGTTCGAGCTCATCCCGATGCAGGGGCGCCGCGACTGGGTCAGCAAGGCGATGCGCGATCTCGCCGTGAGCCCGATCTGGCAAGAGCAGCTCGATGCTCTCGGCGTGACGCACTCCTCGACGCTGCGAGGCCGCACGTTCGTCCTCGATCTCTTCCGTCCCGAGCGATGCGAGGTCCTCGCGCAGGTCGACGGCGAGGAGTGGCACGCCGGCAACCGCTACCGGATCGCGGTACTGCCGCGGCGACTGCCGGTCCTCACGCCGCGCGAGTTCAAGCCGCCGTGGCGCCCCTGAGCCCGTTGGGTAGGCGCGTGCGAGGGCCCGTGCTACGCGCGCCGCAGCCCTGACGGGGGGTACCGCATGGCCGCCGACACCATCGTTCACCGTTTCTTGAAGCAGTCCGAGCTCCGCCCGCTCGCGCCCGCCTACCACGTGAAGAGCGGCGGCGCCTACCGCGCCACGAGCTGGCGCGACTACGTGACAGAAGTCAAGACAGCCGCCCGCGCCCTCCTCGCTCTCGGCATCGGCGAGCGCCACCGCGACGCGTCGCTTCTAGCGCCGTCGTGCGTGTGCCTGCTCGGCTTCAACCGGCCCGAGTGGGCGATCGTCGACCTCGCGACGATGGCGGTCGGCGGCGCACCCGCGGGGATCTACACGACCTCGTCTCCCTCCGAGGTCGCCTACATCGTGCGGCACACGGCCGCGAAGGTCGTGCTCGTCGAGGACGCGGCGCAGTGGCGCAAGCTCGCAGCGGAGCGCGACACGCTGCCCGACCTCCGGCACGTCGTCACGATGCGGGGCTGCGAGCGAATCGACGATCCGATGGTGCTCTCATGGGAAGACTTCCTCGCGCGCGCGGCCGCGACCTCGGAGGCGACCTTGCAAGCGCACGTCGACGCGCTCGATCCCGCGCGCCTCGGGACGCTCATCTACACGTCGGGCACGACCGGTCCCCCGAAAGGCGTGATGCTCTCGCACGCGAACCTCGCGTGGACCGCCAAGACCGCCGCCGATATCCTTCCGAATGCGAGCGCCGCCGACACCACCCTGTCGTACCTGCCGCTCTCGCACATCGCCGAGCAGGTGTTCTCGCTGCACCTCCCCGCGACGCTCGGCTCGCAGGTCTACTACGCCGAGGCGCTCGATCGCGTCCCCGACAACCTGAAGGAGGTGCAGCCGACCATCTTCTTCGGCGTGCCTCGCATCTGGGAGAAGCTCCACGAGAAGGTCGCGGCGAAGCTCGCCGGCGCGAGCGGCATCAAGCGCAGGGTCGTCGAGCTCGCGCTTTCGACCGGCCGTGAGGTGGCCGAGCTCGAGTCTCGAGGCGCGCGGCCATCAGGGCTCCTCGCGCTCCGCTACGCCTACTTCCAGGGCAAGATCTACCGGCCGGCCAAGGAGGCGATGGGCCTCGCGCGCGCGAAGATGTGCGTGTCGGGCGCCGCGCCGATCAGCCCCGAGATCCTGCGCTTTCTCGCCGGGCTCGACCTCGTGATCCGAGAGGTCTACGGCCAGAGCGAGGACACCGGGCCCACCAGCTTCAACGTGCCGGGGCGCACCCGCTTCGGCTCGGTCGGCCCAATCGTCCCCGGCGTCGAGGTGTCGGTAGCCGACGACGAGGAGATCCTCGTGCGTGGCCCTAACGTGTTCCTCGGCTACTTCAAGGAGCCGGAGGCCACGGCCGAGGCGCTCGTCGACGGCTGGCTTCGCTCGGGCGATCTCGGCCGCATCGACGCCGAGGGCTTCCTGCACATCACCGGCCGCAAGAAGGACCTGCTCATCACCGCTGGCGGCAAGAACATCGCACCGAAGAACATCGAGGCGGCGCTGAAGCTCGAGCCGCTCGTCGCCGAGGCCGTGGTTGTGGGCGATCGGCGCAAGTTTCTCACGGCGCTCCTGTCGCTGAACCCCGAGGCGGCCGACGCGTTCGCGAAGGAAGCGGGCCTCGACGCCTCGCGGGTCCACGACTCGCCCTCCTTGCTAACGCGCCTCCAGGCCCACGTCGATCGGGTGAACCAGGACCTTGCGCGGGTCGAGCAGGTGAAGAAGTTCACCGTCGTGCGGCGCCCGTTCAGCATCGAAGGCGGCGAGCTCACCCCGACCCTCAAGGTGCGGCGCAGCAAGGTGAACGAGCACTACGCGGCCGACATCGAGGCGATGTACGCGGAGTGAGCGAGCGCGAGCGCATCCCGCTGCCCGACTTCAGGACCCTCGAGGTCCCTTTGGAGTTCGCGGCGCGCCTCGACGCCGTGGGCGTCCGGCTCGACGCCGCAGTCCTCGCCGAGGTGGGCGGCTTTCTCGGGCTCCTCCTCGCGATGAACGAGCGCGTCAACCTCACCGCGATCGTGGAGCCTGGCGCCGTCTGGGAGCGACACGCGCTCGACGCGCTCTCGCTCTTGCCCGACCTCACCGAGCTCTCCGAGGGTGCGCGGGTGGCCGATCTGGGCTCGGGCGGCGGAGTCCCCGCCATCCCGCTCGCCCTCGCGCGGCGCGAGCTCGCCTTCACGCTCGTCGAGTCCATTCACAAGAAGGCGGCGTTCCTCGACGACGCCGCGCGGCGCTTTGGCCTCGAGCGCGTCGAGGTGCTCGCCGAGCGCGCCGAAGACGTCGGACGCGGGCCGAAGCAGGGGACCTTCGACGCGGTGACGGCGCGCGCCGTCGCAAAGCTGAGCGCGCTCGTCCCGCTCGCGGCGCCGCTCTTGCGGCCCCTCGGTCGCATGATTTTCATCAAGGGACAGCGCGCAGGCGATGAGCTCTCGGAGGCCGCGGGTGCGCTCCGACGAGCGCGGGTGCGGCACCTCGCGACGCGCGCGACTCCGACCGGTCGCGTGGTCGTGCTCGAGAAGCTGCCGGAGCGCTGAGCCGCAACGGTCGACATCGACCAAGGGTCGCAGGCGCAGTAGACTACAATGCCCTTGAATGCGAGCCTCGGGGCGGCCACTTAAGATGGGCTCGCGCCGCCCTCCCAAGGAGTCTCCCCATGCGCCTTCCCCTCGTCCTCGCCTCCGCCACGCTGCTCGCCTCGACCGTCGCCTGCGGCGGCGATGACGAGCCCGCCACCGCCGCGTCGGGTTCGACCTCGAGCGGCGCCGGCGGCGCGCCCACGTCGTCGAGCAGCACCGGGGGCGGTGCGACCGACGCCGTCACGGTGACGTTTGCGGCCAAGGTCAACGGTGCCACCTTCGCGTGCGGCACGACCTACGACGGGCTCGGCGCCCCCGCGACCAAGGCGGACCTCAGCGACTTCCGCTTCTACGTGCACGCGCTGCGGCTCGTCGACGGCGACAAGGAGGTCCCCCTGACGCTCGACCAAGACGGCGTGTGGCAGCACGAAGACGTCGCGCTCCTCGACTTCGAGGACAAGAAGGGGGCCTGCTCGAACGGGACCGCCGTGACCAACGCGACCGTGCGCGGCACCGTCCCCGCCGGAACGAAGCACGGCGCGATCCGCCTCAAGCTGGGCGTTCCCTTCGCGCTAAACCACGACGACGCCTCGACGGCGCCCTCGCCGCTCAACCTCTCGGCGCTCTTCTGGAACTGGCAAGGCGGCCACAAGTTCTTGCGGATCGACGCGCTCCCCGAGGGCTCGATGAAGCCGTTCAACCTGCACGTCGGCAGCACCGGCTGCGACGGCGATCCCGCGACGGGCGGTGTCACCTCGTGCGCGAGCCCCAACGTCGCTGAGGTCGAGCTCGGGGGCTTCGACGCCGCGACGAACACGATCGTGCTCGACTACGGAAAGCTGGTCGCCACGACGAAGCTCGCTGGCCCCGACGGCGGCGGCGCGCCCGGCTGCATGTCGAGCAAGACCGACCCCGAGTGCGAGCCGCTCTTCGCGCGGCTGGGGCTCGAGCTCACAAGCGGGATGCCGAAGCCAGGAGCTCAGGCTACCTTCTCGGTGGAGTGAGCACGATGGCTCGACGGCCCGCACGCACCCTCGGTTGGCACGTCGTCGGCGCAACAGCAGCGCTCGTCGCGTCGGCATGCGGCGGGCTCGTCCCGATCGACACCGGCACCACCGGGGGCGGGAGCTCGAGCTTCGACTTCGGCCTCCCTGCAGGCGTCCCGAAGCCGCGCATCCCCGCGGACAACCCGATGACCCGCGCAAAGGTCGAGCTCGGGCGTCATCTGTTCTACGACGCGCGCCTGTCGCTGAACGAGACGCAGGCCTGCGCGAGCTGCCACCTCCAGGACCGCGCCTTCACCGACGGCCTCGCCACCTCGGTCGGCTCGACCGGCGACCACACCCCGCGGGGCTCGATGAGCCTCGTGAACGTCGCCTACCTCACCACCCTCACGTGGGCAAACCCAGCGCTCGTCGCGCTCGAAGACCAAGCGCTCGTCCCGATGTTCGGCGAGCACCCCGTCGAGCTCGGGCTCGCGGGCCAGGAGGAGACGCTGCTCGAGCGACTCGGCGCCGACCCCACCTACGCGACGCTCTTCCAAGCCGCGTTCCCCGCTACCGACGAGCCGCTCTCACTCGCCTCGGTTGTCCGCGCGCTCGCCTCGTTCGAGCGGGCGCTCCTGTCGTTCTCGTCGCCCTACGATCGCTACGCCTACGGCGGCGAGCCCGACGCGCTCGACGAGCGCGCCAAGCGGGGCCGCGACCTCTTCTTCTCCGACTCGCTCGAGTGCTTTCACTGCCACGGGGGCTTCAACTTCTCGGACTCCACCGCCCACGAGGGGACCGCCATCGTCGAGACGATGTTTCACAACACCGGCCTCTACAACCTCAACGGCAGCGGTGCGTATCCCGCGGCGAACACCGGGCTCTACGAGCACACCGGCGTGCCCTCCGACATGGGGCGCTTCCGAGCCCCGACGCTCCGCAACATCGCGCTCACCGCGCCGTACATGCACGACGGCAGCATCGCGACCCTCGACGCGGTCCTCGATCACTACGCGGCAGGCGGGCGCACGCTCGCCTCGGGGCCAAACGCCGGCGTCGGGAGCGCGAGCCCGCTTAAGAGCGAGTTCGTGAACGGCTTCACACTCACCCAAGACGACCGCGCCGACCTCCTCGCGTTCCTCGAGAGCCTCACCGATCCGACGCTCGCGACGCGGGCAGACCTGTCGAACCCCTGGGCCGCCGCGCCATGATTTTCAGTCATTTCCAAGGGACGGCTCGGAGCGTCGTCGCAGCGCTCGCACTCGCCTCGGCCTCGCCCCCCTGACGCCCTGACCGGGGGCTCGCGTTCGTCGTCGGTCCTCGTTGGAGCTAGGCGTGGCAGCTGGCCCCTGCTAAGGGACGGGGCCTTGGGAGGCGTCGGCCGTCGGGAGCCGCGCGCGAGGAGGCTTCATGACCAGGAACATGACAGGGAAGAAGACCGCGCTCCAGTCGGCGCGCGTGATGTTGGGGCTCGGTGCGGCGCTCGGGCTCGCCTGGGCGGGCTGTAGCAGCAGCGACGCGACCACCGATCCGACCGTGACCGGCTCGACGGGCACCACGAGCCTGTCGACGACCAGCGGCGCGGGGACGGGCGGCAGCGCGGACGTGTGCCCGGGCGGGACGCTCTGCGGCGACACCTGCACCAACACCGCGTTCGACCCGCAGAACTGTGGGGCGTGCGGCAAGGCCTGCGCCGACGGCGAGCTCTGCTCGATGGGCACCTGCGGCCTCGGCTGCTTCGGCGGCACCACCAAGTGCGGCGACTCCTGCGTCGACACGAACAGCAGCCCGCTGCACTGCGGCGAGTGCGGCAAGGCCTGCGGCGCGGGCCTACTCTGTGCCGCCGGAAAATGCGTGCTCTCGTGCGACGAGGGCGGCGGCAAGGAGTGCAACGGACTCTGCGCCGACATCCAGAACGACGAGAAGAACTGCGGCGACTGCGGCAAGGTCTGCGGTCCGACCGAGGTGTGCGACAAGGGCGCGTGCGTCCTCGAGTGCGAGGCTGGCCTCACGAAGTGCGACGCGGGCTGCGTCAACCTGGCGAACGACCCGAACGCCTGCGGGAGCTGCAACAAATCATGCGATCTCGCCGCCGGCCAGCTGTGCTCGCAGGGGCTCTGCACCTTCGGCTGCCTCGGCGGCAGCACGTTCTGCAGCGGCCTGTGCGTCGACACGCTCTCCGACCCGAAGAACTGCGGCGGCTGCGACACCAAGAACGCTCCGAAAGCCTGCAAAGCCGGCGAGGTCTGCACCGCCGGCATGTGCCAGGCCGCCTGCGGCGGAAACCTGCAGAAGTGCGGCAGCTCGTGCTTCGACTTCCTGACCGACAAGAACCACTGCGGCGACTGCAACACCATCTGCAAGAGCGCCGAGTCGTGCGTGCAGGGCAAGTGCGTCGCGTGCGACTCGACCAAGACCGACTGCGACGGCGACGGCTGGCTCGTGTCCGAGGGTGACTGCTGCGACAAGCCAGGCGCCTGCGGGGCGTCGCCCAACCTCGTGAATCCGGGTGCGGTCGAGGTCGTCGGCAACGGCATCGATGACAACTGCAACGGCAAGCAGGACATCTTCGACACGGTCGACACGACGGCCTGCGATGCGGTCCTCTCCTCGAACTCGAGCACCGCGGGTGACTACGCGAAGGCGCTCGGGATCTGCCGGACGACGACGCTCGCCCCCGCGCTGAAGAAGGACAAGACCTGGGGCCTCATCAGCGCGAAGCTCCTGCGCGCGGACGGCACGACGCTCCCCACGACCAGCACCCAGCGCTCGATCCGCAGCGCGCTCGGCAGCGTCTCCCCGCCGACGCTCGAGGGCCAGAAGGCCGCGGTGCTCTCGACCGGCATCGCCTCGGACCTGACCCAGCCGAGCCCGGGGCCGGCCAGTTCTAACGCTTTTGGCACCGACCTCTCGAGCACCGTCAACATCGCGAACTGCGCGAGCGCCTCATGCATCAAGGACTGGTTCACGACCGCGAACCCACCCCTAAAGAAGGCGAACGAGCTCCCCGTGGCGCCGAACTGCGGCAGCGGAAATGCAGGCATGCCCTCGAGCGCGCATGACTCGGTCATGCTCGAGCTCGTGATGCGTGCGCCCACCAACGCCCGCGCGTTCTCGCTCAACACGTACTTCATGTCGCAGGAGTTCCCGGACTACGTGTGCTCGGACTTCAACGACCAGTTCGCCGTGCTGATCGATACGCCCAAGCCGACGAGCCCGGTGCCGAACCCGAAGGACAAGAACCTCCTCGTGTTCGACGACGGCAACGGCCTGTGGCCCATCGGCATCAACATCGCCTCGGGAACGGGGCTCTTCAACGTCTGCGATCTCGCGGCTGCCAAGGCCGCGAAGCCCGACGTGAGCAACGCCTCGTGCGCGCTCGGCAAGGCCCAGCTCGCCGGCACGAACTGTGCGACGGCCGGCGGCACCTTCTGGCTCACCACCAAGGGCAACATCGTGCCGGGCGAGAACGTCACGCTCCGCATCGTGATCTGGGACGTCGGCGACAACGACCTCGACTCGCTCGCGCTGGTCGATGCGTTCAAGTGGCTCTTGAACTCGACCGTCCCGGGCACCTCGGACGGCTCGAACTGACCCACCGAGGAGAGGCGTCGCTCCCACGGCGGCGCCTCACCTCGCAGGTCGTCTGCGCGAGGCGAACCAGCTTCGGTAGCTCTCCATCCGCGCGAGCTGCTGGCGCGGCGCACGACGCTTGCAGGGCACGCGCTCGGGGGAGCCCTCGGGCGCGCCCCAGCGAACCTCGACGCAGTCGTTCGGGTTGTAGGCGACCTCGAGGGCCGGCGCGCGCGCGAGCACGTCCGCGAGCGAGAGAGTCTGTCGGCTCCCGTCGGAGCGCGTGTACTCGAACGCGAGCTCGCCGAGGCGCGCCTTGATGCGCGCGTCGAGAGCGCCCACCGCGGACTCGAGCTCAGCTCCGCTCGCGGGGAGCCCGAAGCGCTGCGGCTGACGACGCACCGCGTCCGGGAAGCCGGTGACGGTGTCGACCGCGATGAGCAGGCGCATGTCGCGCGAGGGCGTCGAGTAGTCCTCCCAGTCGCCCGTGGTCTCGAACACCGCGTGGCCCGTCGGCATCTCGATGGTCTTTCGACTCGAGGAGACGCGGGCCTCGCCGTTGTCGACGCTGACCACGCGCGCCTTGGCCTGCTCGAAGAGCGCGGAGAGGAGGACCTCGAGGGCGTCCTCGAGCCGCAGCGGGCGCGGGTTCACGAGCCCCTCGACGCGGTCGTAGAAGCCGTCCTTCGTGAGACCGTACTGCTCCCCGCTCCAGGGCGCGAGTTCGGGATGCTCGGTCGCGATCCGCTCGTTGGCGAGGCCGATGACCTCACCTCGGCGCGCGGTCACGGGACGGAACCGCTTGAACCCAGCCCCCGCCTCGGTCGTGTCGGGCTCGAACAAGAAAGTCCCGCGCCAGAAGCGGCGCCGGCCGATCGTTCCGTCGGGCTGCGCGTCCGCGCCGAGCAACACGCCGTGCGTGCGGAGGCCCTGCGGGACCCAACGCACGACGACGTAACCGTGACCATAAGGATCCGCGAACACCGCGCCCGGCGCGAGCGCCTCGCGCGTCAACGGCACCGGGTAGTGATCGGTGCGCGAGTCGTTCGGGGCCGTGCGCCCGGAGCCGGAGTGAACCCCGTTGGCGAGCGCGCCGCGCGTGAAGGTCTCGAACTGCTCGACCGCGTCGTCGCCCTCCGGATCCTCGTCGAGGTTCGAGTGCGTCTTCGGGTCGCAGCGAGGCGCCTCGCCCTTGCGACCGCGGTTGCAGTGCCGATACGCGAACGGCAGCCTGAGCTTCCACGCGAAGTACGCGCGCAGGAAATACGGCAGATCCGCGCAATCGGGCTCGAGCGAGAGGCGCCCTTCTTCGCCTGCGCCGAGCGAGCCGAAGAGCAGGTTGCGCTCGGCGTCACGCAAGAGCGAGTGCAGGTTCGTCCAGCTGCGGTCGTCGATCGGGTAGTCGAAGAGGGCCTCGACGAAGGTCGAGTAGAGCCGCTCGTGGCCGGCGGTCCAGCGCTGCCTGACGGGCCAGGCGCTCCCGCCCGGGCCCTCGCGATGCGGAGGCCGCGCGTTCACCTTGACCGACGCGCACGCGAAGGTGCTCGACCCATCGCCCACCCGAACGAGCTGGAGCCCCGCGGCAGGCGCGGCGATCTCCGCGACGAACCCGAAAGGCGGGCCGCCGTAACGCCGCGTGGGCGGCCGCGCCACGACGCCGTCGTCACCCTCGAAGGCGAACGTCACCGAGCCGAGATCGCGCGCGCTCGAGACGATGGCGCGGAGCGGCTGCCCCGGGTGCGGGTGCTTCGGCACGACGAGCAGCGTCACGTCGTCGCGGACCTCCTCGGCTCGGCACGCCCCCCGCGCCTCGACCGGAGCGGCGGGTCGACGTGCGGCGACGCCCTCGAGCGCGGGCCCGGGGCTCGTCCCGAGCACCGTGATTTTCGTCAAGCGCTCGAGGAACGAGCGGCGTGAGGTGCCGGCCCCGAGCCTGAGATCGCTCACCTCGACGCGCTCGACGCGGCGCAGCGTCTCGCCCGCGCCGCCGCACGCCTCGAGGTACTCGGCGAAGGCGTGCATCGCCATCGGGATGCCCTCCTTGGTCCGACCGAGGTAGAGCATGATGTGCCCGGGAAAGCTGAGGAGCACGACGCCGCGCTCGGTCGCCGCGTCGAGCAGCGCGAGCCGTGCCCCCTCGTCCTCGGCCGCCGTCACCTCGAGCGAGAACGAGCCTGCCTGGGCCTGGTGCCCGCTGTTCCGCGGGAGCTCGAGGCCGAAGGCCCCAAACACCGTCGCTAGGAACTCGGAGCAGTCGCGACCGCCGCCGCGCCCTCCCCAACCGTACGCGCTCCCGAGGTAGCGGAAGGCCTCCTCGAGGAGCGCCCGCCGCGTGAGGGGCCTCAGGGTCTCGGCACCGTCGAGCGGCTGGCTGACCTCGAAGCCATCGGCCGTCGCGAAGCGAGCCCGAGCTCCGTCCGCGCGCGCGAGGAAGGTCCAGGGCGCGACCTGCGTCGAGCGACTCGCTCCGGTGAGGATGGTCTCACCTGTCACACGCAGCCGCGCCGGGCTGGCAAACGACGCGGCGAGCGCTTCGGGGACCGGCGGCGAGAGCGCCGCCGTCGGGTCGATCCAGCCGAGCGCCCCGCGCGATCGGACGAGCCACAGACCGTTCGGCTCGCGCGCCAACACCGAGAACGCCTCCTGCGGCCGCAGCGTGCTGCAGAGGTTGCGGTCGAAGTTCGCCTGCGCGTCACCGGCCTTGAAGAGCCCTGCCCGGGTCGGACCGCAGCGGAGCGGGACGAGGTCGAGCGCTACGCGCAGCTCGCCGCCCGTCGACGGGGATACGAAGACGGGACTCGCCGAGCGCGGCGCGAAGGGAGCCGCATCCACTTGCGTTCCGTCAAGAGCTACGTACTCGCGGGCCTCGACCTTTTTTCGAAGGTAGGCAAGCCGAGCCACGACCTCGCCCGAAAGGCGCGCCTCGTCGACGGGCGCGCGCAGGTCGAAGGGCGCGAGGGCATCGGTCTCGGGGTTCGCCGCGTCGCGCGCGCGGAACGCCGCGTTGTGGTCGTGGATCGCAGCGCTCGAGAGCACCTCGGCATCCGGCTCGGGAACGCGTGCGAGCCAGTACTCGACGCCGCGAGCCTCCGGCGGAACGCGCGGGAGAGGAATCGGAGCGGCCGCCTCGCGCGGGCACGTCTCGGTCCCTCCCCCGCTCGCCGCGGCCTCGGTCTCGCTCCTCGACGCCGCGCCGAAACGCACGCAGGCGGCAAGAACCCCGACGACCCCAAGGATGGGCGCCGCGGCGCCCACGACACGCCACCGTGTCGCGAGCCTCATCGCTCCGTCTCGTTCCTCACGACGCCTCGACGTGGCCATAGCCTCGACATCCCGGCGGGGACCAGTTTCGAGGGCACCAGCGCCCTACGCCCGCCAGCGCTCGTCAGCGCAAACGCCGCAACCGCTTCCGCGCTTCCGTGAGACCGCTGACGTTCGCGGGGTGCCTCCGCTGAGTCGGCGGCTGCGCTTCGTACGCCGCGACGATCGCCGCGACGACCTCTCGCTCGCGCTCCCGACGCCCGAGGCGCGCGAGGAGATCGGCCTGGAGCGAGAGGTAGCGAAGCCTGCGAGGCCCCTTCACGAGCGCGAGCGCCTGCTCGATGGCATGGAGCGCCTCCTCGTCGCGCCCGAGCGACGCCAGCGCCTGCGCGAGCCTCGCCCTCGGCTCGTATGCGCTCGGCATCTCGAGGGCGCGCTCCTGCAAGAGCGCGACGGCCCGCTCGCCTTCACGTGCGGCGAGGTAGAGGTTCATGCGGGCATAGTCGAACGCCGCGCGCGCCTCCGGGGAGCCCGCGCGGGCAGCGGCCTGCTCGAGGAGCGCGCGCTGACGATCCAGCAGCGCCTCGGCTTCCGGTGCCTCCCCTCGAGCGCGCAGGGCCACGGCGAGCTGAGCGAGCGCGTCGGACCGGTCGTCGACCGACGCGCCCGCCGAGGGGCTCGCGACCTCTCGACGGAGGCGCTCGATCGCCACGTCGTAGGCTCGCGCACGCGCGCCGGGATCCGAGAGTTTATCCGCGCAATCGAGCAGCGTGCCCGCGAGATCCGCAGGCACCGAGGCCCCGTCGGCGCGGGGAACTTCGAGGAGCCCGGTCTCGACGCACGCCGCGTGACGCCCCTCGCGTCGCTGACAGTAGAGCAGCCCCTTTACCGCCTCGCCTCGACGAGCGAAGCCGTCCCCGCCGAGCGCGAGCGCTCGCGCGAAGGCCCCGATCGCCTCGCCGCAGCGCCCAGCCGCAGCGGCCCGCGCGCCCGCGAGCAGGGCCGCAACCGCCGGATCGGGCTGACGCCCGCGAGCGTCGAGCGAGCCACGGACGAAGCGCACGAGCTCCTCGGCCGACGCCGAGCCCTCCCAGGCGCCGAGCACCGCACCGTCGCGAGGATCGAGCACGAAGAACGTCGGCCACACGCCGGGCCGATGCTTGCCGAGGAAGGCCGCGTTGCGCTCGTTCTCGCCGTCGACCGTCGCGAAGACCACCTCGCTCGCGAGCGCGGCGACGCGCGGATCCGGCAGCACGTACGCCTTCATGCTGAGGCAGGTGTGACACCAAGCCGCCCAGACATCGACGAGCACCGGAGCCCCGCGCGCGCGGCCCGCAGCGAGCGCGGCCGGCACGTCGTCATCGATCGTGGGGGGAGTAGGAGGAGTCGCAGGCGCGACGGATTCGCTCGACGTGGCGGCGTTCACCCTGGCCGGCGGCGCGGAGCTCGCGACCGGCGCGGCCGAGGCGCTCGTCGCACGAGGTCCGCTCGCCGTCGCGGAAGAGACTTCGCTCGCTGACGACGCGGACGGGGCGGTCTCGGGGCCCCGCACGAATGGCGCGCTCGACGGCGGCGCACTGCCGCACGCGCTCGATGCCCACGCGATGGCGCCGAAGAGGACCAGCATCGCGACGTGGCGGCTCCACGCGAACACCTCGAGGAGGACGCGCCGCCAGCGCTGCGCCAGGAGCTCGGAGCCGAAGCGCGCGAGCTCGTACGGGCCGTGATCGCTCTCGAGCACCAGACGATGTGCCTCCCCATCCGCCTCGATCGAGAGCCCCGTCACGCCGCCCAAGGCCAGCGCCGCGCCGTACCGGCCTTCGGGGGCGAGCGCGATCTCGCCGCGCCGAGACACCCACGGGGACGGCACGAGCCTGTCGCGATGAACGACGAGGATCGGCTCCCCGTCGGCCTCGTAGCGCGCGGAATGGAGGGCGATGTGCACGACCGCGTAGGAAGCGATCGCTGCGACCACACCGCATACCCCTGCGATCGCGGCGCGCTCACGCTGGCCTGCGTGCCACGCGAGCGAAGCGAGAACGCCACCGCCAAGCGCCGCCGACACGAGCGCGCCGAGCAGCAAGAGCTCACGCCCGAGCGCGGCGCGTGGCCCCGCGCTCCCGCGGTTCCGAAGAACCCACCGCCCGGCCTCGCAGCGAAGCACGTAGGCCGCGAGCTCGTGCGCCGACAGCGACTCCGACGTGTCGCCCTCGAAGCCCGCGAGCTCGACGTCCCCGGCGGGCTCGTGCGGCGCGCCATCGACCGCGACGTCCTCGACGCGAGCGCCCTCGACCGGAACGCGGACCCTGCGCGCGAGGGCCACCGCGACCGCACGCGCGAGGCCTGAGTCCCCACCCTCGTGCACCGTGAGCCGTGTGTCGCCGTCGGCGTGGTCGCAGAGGAGCGCCACCTCGAAGCTGGCGCGCAGCCTCTCGCAGCGCGCCGCGTCGCAGCAGTGATCCTCGTGACGAACGAGCGCGACCGCGCGCGCCGAGAGGGCCTTCGTCTCGCCGCCGACGAGCGGCGCGACGACCAGGGCGGGCGAGTCCTCGAGCCGCAGCCACACCGGATCACGGGGCGCGGGTCCGTGAGCCTCGGTGCTCGCGACGAGCGGTACCCCGACTCGGAGGACGACGGGCGCCGCGCCGTCGAGCGCACGCACCACCTTGACAGGCGTCAAGGACGCATCATGCACTCCGCCGAGCGCGTCGGCGCCCAGCGCCGCGAGCGCGCGCAGGACCCCCGCGCGTAGCCTCGCCGTCATCGCGTCCATCGGGTCAACGTCGACGCGACGCGCTCGTCCGGGCTTCCGTGCGCCGCGACAGGAGCGCGAGCGCCGCGACGCTCGCAAAGGTCATCCAACCAGGCGCATCGTCCCGCTCGCCTGACGGCGACAAGGCGCACGTCGTCGAGAGCGCCGTGCCGCGGTGCTTGTCCAGCGTCACATCGCCAGCAGTCCATTGGTCGGACGCGCCCGCGCCGCTCGTCTGGCTCGCGCCGCCGGCGCCCGTCGCCCCGACGCTAGAGCTCGCAGCGACCGAATCGGACGACGAGCCGCCTGCCCCGCTCGTGGCAGAGCTCGACGCGCTCGACGAGGTGCTCGCCCCGCCCGCGTTCGGGAGCGTCCCGACGAACGGCACGATGAAGGTGTCGAAGACGGCCGAGACGCGGCCGCTCACGCCGAAGACCGCGCAGTTCTCGTCGCCATAGGAGACGACGCCCGCGACACGACGCCCGTACGGAGTATCCACGAGCTGCGGGCCTCCGCTGTCGCCCAAGCATGGCCCGGACTTCGGCTGGTCGTAGGCGAGCTGGAGCTTGGTGAGCTGGTCGATCGTGCCGAAGGCGCGGTGCCGCTTGGTCGTCGAGCCGTCGGGGCTCTTGATGAGCCCGTAGCCCGAATGCTCGATCGCCGCGCCGACCTGGAGGTCATCCTCGTCGGGCGACATCGGCAGCACCTGCGGTACCGCGCTCGAGGCCGTCTTCGCGCGGATTATCGCGAAGTCGTAGAGGATGTCACCCGACCCGCCCTTCCCCGAGTACTTCGGGTGCACCTCGTAGTCGACGACGTCGAGGACCTGCACCGGGTTGGTGTAGTCGGCGCCGCGGACCACCACATTGATCGGGTCACCTCCGAAGCAGTGCGCGGCGGTCAGGACGTACGCGGAGCCCTGCGCGACGTGGAGGATCGTCCCCGTACAGCCGCCCGTGTCGCTGAAAACCGCCACGACCGCGTCGTTCACGGTGTCGAGCGTCCCGTTGATGATCGAGGACTCATGCGCGGCGACCGTCTCGCCGTCATCCGGAGCGCAGGCCGCGAGCGCGGGCACGAAAGCCAGGAGCCATGAAAACCGTCTAGCCTGCACCTTGTACCTCCTCGAAGTCGCGCCGAAGGATAGCAGAGGCCGCGCGCGCGTGGACGTTGCGTCTTCCGGACGACGATGACGACGCGAGCGCCCCTCAGGAGACGCGGCACCGCGAGTTGCTGGCAGCGACGAACGCGACCACGAAACGTAGCGGATTGCCCTCACAGATGGCGGAGCACGTGGCTCGCGACGGCCTTGACTTCGACGACGGCCTGCTCGGTCGACGGGGAGTTCCTCTTCGGCGAGGGCGGCTCCACGGGCGCCGGAGGGTCGAGCGATGCCGCGAGCTCCGGAGCAGGCGGGGCGCCCTGGTCGGGGACCGCATCGAGCGGCCTCGGGGCATCGAGCAGCGCGTCCGCGGGAGCGAGCGGCTCGTCGGGCGGCGCGCCCTTGCCACTGCCGTGCGACGAGGTCACCGGCGACGGAAACGCGGGCGAGTCCTGCTGCCGGAACTCTACGGGGTGTATGGGGCGCCACTCGGCGCTTGTGTCTCCGGCCCGCCAAAGAGCGAAAACTGCGTGACCATGGGCCACGGCTACGGTCCCGAGACGCTCATCGAGTGCAGCTCGAGCGACCAGTGCTCCAACGGCGAGGTCTGCTGCGCGACGCGCACCACCTACCATCAGGGGAACCAGGCCGGCGACCTCTACGAGAGCCTCCGCTGCGAGGCCTCCTGCTCCTACCCCGGCTTCGTCACCTGCAAGCCGGGCGTCACGGTGTGCCCGACCCTGCAGACCCAGAACGGCCCGGTGCAGCTCATCTGCAAGGCGAGCCAGCTCCTCCCCGCCGGCTACACGGTCTGCGGCTTTCCGCAGTAGCGCTGCGCCCCTAGCGCCGTGCCTCGTAGTCGGGCTCGACGCGGAGCGGCGGCGTCAGGCCAACGGCCTCGACCCGCAGTCCGCGGCCCGGGAAGAACAGGTCGTCGACCGATACGCGCCGCCCTTTTCCGTCACGCAGCGCCACGCGCCGCACGAGCGCGTCGCTCCGATTCATCACGCAGGCGCCCGCAGCGCTCGCGTCACACGCGATAAAGGGTGGGAACGTCTCGAGGAGCAGCCCCCGCTGCCGCTCCTCGAGCGGCGAGAGCACTCCGAGCCCGCGCGTCAGCGCGACCGCCCGCTCGTCGCCCAGATAGGCGAGCATGGTCGCCGCGTGAAGGCGCACCGAGGCGGGCGTCTTCCCCTCGAGCAGCCGTACGAACGTGTCGGCCGGCGCGAACGGTGCTCGCTCCGACGCCTCCGAAAAGTAGCTCGTCACCTTGAGCGCGTCGCCGCGGCTACGGACGCGCCAGCGCACCGCGCCTCCTGGCTCGAGCGCGTGCGGCCACGAGAGCCCGCGCTCTTGGATGTTCTTGCGCTCGTTGCCGTCGCGACGCCAGAACGTGAAGACGAGCGCGACCTCGGGCATCGTCACCGTGGTCCCGTTGACGACTTGAACGTCGAGCTCGATCACGTCCTTGCCGCGGTGCGCGACGGGATAGACCGCCTCGGGTCGCAGCAGCACCGCGTCGAGCTCCCCGCGCAGCGGCGTGACGAGGATCGCGACGCCCGGCGGAGGCGCAGACCAGAGCGTCGAATCGGCGCGGACGCAGCGGCACGAAGCGCGACGCGGCGCGACGTCGACGCGCGCATGCTCGAGGATGCGCGGGACGTCCGTGAAGAGTCTGCCGCGAGCCTCCGGCACCGGGAGCCGCACCCTCGCCACGACGCCGAAGCGCTTGACCAGCAGCGTCGCGCCGACGAGACCAACGAGACCGACGACCACCGCCGGAACGAGCCAGCGCGGACGGGCGACGGCCGCGAGCGTCGCCACCGCGAGCTCGTCGTCACGGACGTCGACGACCTCGACGTCCCCCGGAGTGATGCCGAGTCGCTCGGCGAGCCTCGCCTCGAGCTCGCGCGACAGGCGCTCGGCCGCAGCGCCCCCTTGGAGCCACCGCGCACGAAGGCGTGACATGGCGCTCCACGCGAGCCAGGCGACGCCGAGCCCGACGACCGTCGATACCGTGCGCCCGAGATTGCCGCGACCGCCAAGGAAGAACGCGGCGAGCCCGAGAAACGACGCGACGACGACCCCCACGAGCTTCGACCACGAGGCAAGCGAGCTCACCCGCGGGAGGCGCGCGTCGAGCTCGCGCTGCACGCGCGTGAGCACGAAGCGGTTGAACGGGAAGAGCACGCGCGGATCGAACGACACGACGAGGTAGGGCCCGGTCCGTACGAGCCCTCGCAGCGCCGAATAGGGGACGACGAGCGTCGCGTGCTGCGCCTCGCCACCCAAGGCGAAGCCCCGCACGTGCGGCCGCACGCCCGCGAGCTCGAGTACGATGCCTTGCGGACCGAGCGTGAGCGCGATCTGCCCAACCGCGTTCGCTGCCGGGTGCGAAACCGCGAGCGCGGCGAAGCGATTCATGCGGCCGAGCCTCCGCGGCTCGCGGCACGACGAACGCGAATCGAGCTCACCGGAACGAGGGCGGCACCGCGGGGTTCACGTGGCGCAGCATCCTGAGATCTTCCCACACGTCGCGAGCGAGCTGGTAGCGATAGGCGTCGCGTCGACGCAAGAGCTTCGCGATGACGTTCCCGATCGGCGTCCCAAGCGTCTCGGCGCGCTGCCGTGGGTAGCCTTCGGCGATCGAACGCGTCAGCTCGGTGTAGCTCGTGCCCTCGGGGATCGCGCTCTGACCGGTGTGCATCGAGAACATGAGGAGCCCGAGCTGGTAGAGATCGCTCTGGCGCGTGGTGTACCCCGCGGTGACGAGCTCGGGCGTCAGGATCTTCGGGTTCGCGACCTGCGGGCGAAACCAGTTGTCGCTCTCGAGCTGATGCGAGACTCCGAAGTCGGTGATCTTCACCACCGGCGGCGGGAGCCCGACGCCCGGCCGGTACAAGGACTCCGCGTTCGTGAGCAAGACGTTGCCGCCGTGCAGATCGGAGTGCACGAGGCCGTTGTCGTGCAGGTAATCGAGGGCGACCAGCAGCTGCCTCGTGAGCTCGATCAAGAGATCGTCCGGGAGCGGCTGCACGAACAACGAGCGGAGGCTTGTGTCGCAGCGCTCGAGCGCGATGTAGAACAGGTAATTGAACTCGAACGCGTCGTAGATGTAGACGATGTTCGGGTGGCGGAAGCTCTCGAGTCGCCTCATCTCCGCGGACCACTCGCTCTTGACCGTCTCGTAGTGGCGGTTCGCGGGGCGAAACATCTTCAGCGCGTACCGCTGATCGAACGGCCCAACGGCCTCGTAGACGGAGCCGTACTGACCGTCGCCGATCAGCGCGCCGACCGTGTAGGTCCCACGCGCCGACGTGAGGACGCTGCCCGGCGTGGGAAACGGGATGATCGCCGAGATCGTCACCGCGCCCGGCCCCTTTGGTCAGCGCGCCGACGCCTGCGCGCGCACGAGATCGGCCGCGCGATCAACGTCGAGCGCGAGGCCCTCGGCGAGCTCGAGCAGGAGCTCGCGCTCCGAGGTGCGAATGACCCCATCCGAGGCGATGATTCGCGCCGCGAGGACGAGCGCACCCTCGCACGCCGAGGCGCTGCCGAGCCGCTCGCGGACGCTGGTCACCCGCGCCTCGCGCCCCTCGCGAACGAGCGCCTCGCGCGCCGCGGCGAGCTGCTCCTCGAGCCGCGCGTTGGACAGCTCGCCGGCGAGCTCCGTCCCCTCGACGAGCGACGAGAGCGCCTCGGCGAGCGACCGACGCTCGTCCGCCTCGAACCCTCCGTCCGCCTCACCGGCGAGGGCCATGGTCTCGATCAGCGCGCCGAGCTGCGTGGCGTCGAGCGCACCAAAATACTGGCCGAGCTCTCCTGACATGTCGCAGTGCCTACACCGACCAGGCGACGGTGTCACTTCGTCGGGTTCGTCTGCCCCGCGAGCTCACGGAAAACGCAGAGGCCCTGCTTGCAGTAAATCTCGGGGGTGTCGCGGCAGGTCGCCTTCGCCTCGACGCACTTGCCCTGATCGAACTTCTCTTTGAACTCGAGGACACGCGCCTTGTTCTTGGAGCTCACCGGCTTCGCGCAGCCGGGCCAGTTCGTGGGGACGCAGTCGGCGTCGTCCGCGCAGACGTGCGCCGAGTTGATGACCTCGAAGGCCTGGCCGCGGAGCACCTCGCACTGAGCGTCCTCGAGCTTATTGCTGCAGCCGGAGGCGCTGAAGAACGCGACCGTCCAGCCGACGACCGCCATCGCTTCCTTTTTCATCGCCGAAGGGCTAACACGCCGGCGCCGCTCTGCACAGACTCGTCGCGATGCGCTGCACCGTCCTCACCATCAACCTGTGGAACCGCTCCGGCCCGTGGGAAGCGCGCGCCGCTCTGCTGCGCGCCGGGATCGCGTCGCTAGCTCCGGACGTGATTGGGATGCAAGAGGTCATGAGCGACGGCTCGCACTCGCTCGCGCACGAGCTCGCGGCGGACCTCGGCTATGGGGTGGCGTACGGCGAAGCCAAGCCGCTCGGCGGCGGGATCACCTTCGGAAACGCCGCACTGTCACGCTGGCCGGTCGCAGTGCGTGAGGTCGTGCCGCTCCCGGGCGCCGGCACCGACGAACAGCGGAGCGTCCTCTTCTCCGAGGTGACGACGCCGAGCGGCGCGCTCCCGTTTCTCGTCACCCACCTCGCGTGGCGCATGCAGCACGGCTTCGTGCGCGAGGCTCAGGTCGCTGCCATCGCCGAGGCCATCGCGGAGCGCGAGCCCACGCGCGAGGATCGGCTGCCGCTCGTCTTGGTCGGCGACCTCAACGCCCGCCCCGACGCGACCGAAATCCGCTTCTTGAAGGGCCTCCACTCGCTCGGCGGTGCGAGCCTGCATCTGCTCGATGCGTTCGAGCTCGCAGGCGAGGGACCGGGTCACACCTTCGATGGCCGTTCGAACCCGTTCGCCGCGCCGATGAACGAGCCGCCACGGCGCATCGACTACGTGCTCTTACGCAGCCCCGACGAGTGGCACCGCGGGAGCGTCGTCTCGGCGCGCGTCGTGCTCGACTCCGTCGTCGACGGAGTCGCCGCCTCCGACCATTTCGGCGTCCTCGCCGAGCTCGACCTCGGGCGTCCCCGCTAGGCCGCGCGCGTCACTCGTCGAGCGCGCGAAGGCCGGCAGGGAGCTCGTCTCCGAAGAACGCGCCTTGGTCGGCAGCGCGGAGCGGGATCACGTCGTGGAGCGGGGCACGAAACGCCTCGTCGAGCCCGAGGGACGCGAGCTTGCGATCGACGAGCGCCCGCGTCCGCTCCGCGACGTCACGGTCACGGTCGCCGGTGAGCCGACACATCGAGACCGACGCGGCCGAAGCGGTTGGCAGCGCCTCCCACTTCTCGCGCACGAGGTGATCGAGCCACTTCTCGACGACCGCCGCCCTGACGACGTGGTGCGCGCTCGCATACGCGGGGAGGCGCCCTCCGACGCGGCCGAGCGCCGACCACAGGCGCGGGTCGCGCGTCGTCCAGGTGCGCTCGACGATGAAACCGCCGAGCTCCGCCCGTCGGGACGCGCCCGCGCGCTCGAGGCAGGCCGCGAGCTCGAGCATCTCGGCGGACGCGTCGTTCCGGAATCCCTTGTCGCGCTTCAAGCGAGCCTCCGGTGGAGCGAGCTCCGGGTCGAGCACGTCGCGGAGCCTCCGTTGCGCCGCGTCGTCGAGGCCGGCGGCGATCCGCCGCCACGCGATCCAGAACTGTTGCCAGCTGCGCGGCTCGCCGTGCGCGAGGCGCTGCTCGAAGAGCCGAAAGAGCCCCGCGGCGCGCTCGGGATCGCGTGGCGCCCCCGCCCCCGGTCGCAGCGTGTAGCCCGCGAGCTGAAAAAACGCGCGCTCGTGCTCGACCGACTGACGGCGCCCCTTGTGCACCTCGAAGAGCCGATCGAAGAGCGCGCGGCAGAGCTCGCCGTCCCAGGTCTCGCGCTTGCCGAGGAGCCGCTCGAGCTCGCGGATGAGCTGCTTTGCGTCTCGCTCCGTGCCGCTCGCGCCCTTGCCGAACACCGCGGTCAGCAGAGCGCCCGCCAGCTCGGCGCGCCGGTCGCTCGCGCGCACCTGGTCAGCCCGCTTCACGGTACCGCCGGACGCCGCATGGCGCAGCTCGAAGGACAGCTCGAAGCGACGACCATCCTTCGCGAGGCACGCGAGCTCGAGCGTCCCGACGGCCGAGAGGCGCACCTCGAGCTCGACGGTCACCGTACCCTCGCCCGGCAGCGTCGCGACGAGCGAGGGGAGCGACTCGAGCGCATCGACCGGCACAGCTTGACCTACGTCAACAACTACGTCGGCGCTCCAAAGCGCGAAGCGCACCGTACGACCGAGCACAAGCTCGAAGGCCGTCGGCAATCGGAACGACGCGCCATCGTCTGCTCCGCGCGGCAGGACCCCGACCGCCTCGATCTCGCCGCCCGTCCCTGCCACGCCGACGAGGTAGCTTCGCGACGCACCCGCCCGGACCCGTGCCCCGCGCCCCGCGAGCGCCAGCGAGTGCCTCACCGCGCCTCGAGCCACCGCCGTGTCGGGCCGCTCGAAGGCGAGGCTCGCGACCGGTTCCTCGGTCCACGAGCGCACGACCTCGACGAGGCGCTCGGCGAGTGCCGTCGCGTGGAAGACGCCACCGTTTAGGAGGACCGCGGTCGGCACGCCATGCCTACGGACGAACGCGGCGACGTGCCGCGTGATGGCGACGTCACGCTCGTAAGGGAGCCCGAAGGCCACCACGGCCGCACGCGCACGGATCGGCTCCGCGTCGAGCGGCACCCTCGGAAAGAACCCGTCGCAGAGGAGCGCCCGGACCTCGTCGCGAGGGAGCTCGACCGCGCGCGCCCCGCCGAGGAGCTTCGCGCCCGAGGCGAGGAGCGTCACGGTGGCGGTCTCGGGGGCGTCGTCTGCGAGGAGCCGCTCCTTTGCGCGTCGACACGCGGCGACGAGCTCGGCGAAGCGGCGCGCGGGGAGGCGCTCCTCGCCTTGCAGCCTGCGCTCGGAGAGGTACGCGAGCGTGAGGTCCATGTTGTCGCCGCCCAAGAGCAGGTGGCGACCGACGGCCATGCGCTCGACCGCGAACGAGGCCCCGCTGCGCCGCACGCGCACGAGCGAGAGATCGGTGGTGCCGCCGCCGACGTCCACGACGAGCACGCGCCCCTCGTCGTGCCCCTTCGGGATGACCTCGTGGAGGCGCGCGCCGCCCTCGATCCAGTCGAGGAAAGCGGCCTGAGGCTCCTCGAGCAGGCTCGGCGAGAGGCCCGCGTCACGCGCCGCGCGAACCGTGAGCTCGCGCGCGACCGCATCGAACGAGGCTGGCACCGTGAGGACCACGCGCTGGTCGGCGAGCGGCGCTTCGGGGTGCTCGTCGTCCCAGGCGCGGCGCACGGCCTCGAGCACGAGGCGCTGCGCATCGATCGGTGAGAGGCGCGAGAGGCCCTCCTCGTCCTCATCGAGCTGCCAAGGGAGGATCGCCGCGGTCCGATCGACCTCGGCGTACGAGAGCCAGCTCTTGGCCGACGCGATCGAGCGCCCCGACGTCTCCGCCGCGCGCGTGCGCGCGAGCTCGCCGACGAGCCAGCCATCGGAGAGGCGCTCGGGCCGCACCTCGCCCGCGACGGGCGAGTGGAGGACCGAGGGCAAGAGCGCGAGGCGATCCTCGACGTCGGGGCCGACGAGCTGTCGGAGCGCGAAGCCGCGCACCTCGTCTCCCTCGGCGTAAGCGACCGCGACGTGGGTCGTCCCTAGATCGATGCCGACGTGGCGCTTCACGAGCCGTTGACCCCTTACGCTCAGGGCTCGCGCACCGAGAGCTCGACCTTCCAGCGCTCGTCGGGCTTGCGGGGCGCGAGCGGCACCGCCTCGACGAGCAGCGTCCCAATGTCGGTGACGGTCGCGCAGAGGCGCACCGGCACGACCTCACCCTCGGCCCTGCCCTCGGCAGGGAGCTCAACCTCGATCGCGGGGAGCTCGGCGACCTCGTCGCTCGCGTAGCGCTCGAACGAGGCGCCCGCCTCGTCGTGGCGACGCACCGAGGACCCGAAGAACCGGAAGCTCACGCGCTCGCCGACCACGACCGCGAGCTCGGCGTCGATGGCGACCGAGGAGCCCTCCTGCATGCCGAACGGTGCGACGCACACGAGCGTGAGGGGCGGCTCGATGCCCGGCACGGCGGGGGCCGCGCCCTCGACGCCGACGTAGTGCGCCTGCGCGGTGCCGCCGCGGATCCGAATGCCGTGGCCCTCGCGCACCCGCCCGAAGCACGCCGCGCCGCGCGCGACCGCGAGGTCGAGATCGGCGCCGTGGAGCACGCGCGCAGGGGGGGCGCCGTCCGCCTCGAGCCAGCGCTCGAGCGTTGCTCGGATGCGCTCTCGCAAGAGCTCGCTCTTCATCACACCGCCGTTGAAGAGGACGCATGTCGGGTGGAGGAGCTTCCCGCCTCCGCCGAGCGCGCCGGCCTGCCGTCCGAGGAACGCCGCGAGGTGCCGCGTGATGGCCGCGTCCGAAGCGTAAGGCAGGCCGAAGCGCGTGAGCGCCGTCCTCGCGCGGACGGCGGGGCGCGCCTCGGGCCCGACCTCGGGGAAGAATCCATCGAGGATCACCGCGCGCAGGTCGTCCTTGCCGAGCTCGGTTCGAATCGCGCCGCCGACGAGCTTCGCGCCGCGCCGCGGAATCACGATCGGCGCCGCCGCGAGCGCGGGGTCACCGAAGAGCCGCTCCTTCGCGACGCGCGCGCCGTGGGTGAGCGACGCCATTTGCCACGCGTCGAGCTCGGTCCCCTCGGCCGCGAGCCGCTGCTTCACGAAGTGCGCGAGCGCGAGGTCCATGTTGTCGCCGCCGAGCAGGATGTGATCGCCGACGGCGATGCGCTCGAGGCCGAGCTCACCGCCCTCGCCCGTCACGGCGATCGCCGAGAAGTCCGAGGTCCCACCGCCGACGTCGACGACCAAGACGACGTCGCCTGGCTGAAGCTGGCTGCGAAAGCCATCGCCCGCTTGCTCGAGCCACGCGTAGAGAGCGGCCTGCGGCTCCTCGAGCAACGTCAGGTTCTCGATGCCCGCAGCGAGCGCGGCCTCGACCGTGAGCTCGCGCGCGGACGCGTCGAACGACGCCGGGACCGTGAGCACGACAGGACACTCGGCGAGCCGCGGTCCCTCGCCCGCGAAGCGCGCGTCGTACGCCTCGGCGAGGTGCTCGAGGTAGCGCCACGACGCCTCGACCGGCGAGATCCGGTCGACACCCTCGGTCGCCTCGAGCGGCAAGAGCCCCGAGCGACGATCCGCGGTCGGGTGACAGAGCCAGCTCTTCGCGCTCGCGACGACGCGCCCCGGCGTCTCGGGGGCGCGGGCGCGCGCGTACCCGCCGACGGCGAACGGCCGCTCGCCATCCCACGGCAGCGGCAGCGGTCGCTCGGCCTCGGGTGGCAGGTAGAGGAACGACGCGAGGAGTGGCTGCCGCTCGAGCTCGGCGGAGGTCACGAGTTGATCAATGTCAACGCGTTCACTGCGAGGCGCGTCGCCGTCGAGCGCGATGCGGGAGAGCGCCGAGTGGGTCGTGCCGAGGTCGATGCCGATGGCGTAACGCGGCGCGCTCACAGCTCGACCTCCGCAGGGGCGACGATGGTCGCGTCGTGTCCGTCGAGCGGGCGCGGCAGGCGCAGGTCGCGGACGCGCCAGCCCGCGTGGCGCAGCGTGCCTTTGTAGGGCGGCCTCGTCGCGACCTTGCCGGTGAGCTTCACCGCTGCCGGCTCGTAGCCCTCCTCGAGCGTGACGCGGCTCTCCTCGGCCTCGCTCCTCAAGGGCGCGACGGTCGCGTGACCGCGGAGCGCCTTTCGGCAGCCCTCGTGCACGAGCCGTGCAGCCGCGCCGACGTCGGCGTCGGAGAACGAGGTCACGTCTTGCTCGAGGAAGTCGACGAGCCTGCCCTCGCGCTGAAAGAGCGCGAGGAGGGCGAGCCCACCTCCGGTCGCGAGCGTCTGCTCGTCCACGACCGGGGCCGCCACGGTCGGCGGCGTGGGCGGAGGAGCCGACGGCGCGGGCGACTCGCCGACCTCCTCGAGCCGAGCGAGGCGCGCGGCGAAGGCGGCGTCGACGAGCAGCCGGAAGAACGTCGCGAAGGCGATTGCGAGGCGCGCGAAAAAGCCAGGTCGAGCGTCGGTCACGTGGTGCGTCTACACCATCCGCGCCGGCCGGGCACGACGGTCGTGGCAGGGCCCGGCCGGCTCGCGGCGACGCGGCGACTCGCCGTCTCTTGCCGCGCGGCAGCTTCTTGCCTAACCTACGTTCCCCGATGGCCAGCAAACCGTCCGTCATCAATTGCCCGTCCTGCGGCGCGAAGAACCCCAGCGACGCGCTGCGCTGCGGCTCCTGCGGCTCCACCCTCGAGGAGCTCGCGCCCGTCGTCGATGAGACGCGCGAGCGCGAGCGCCGCTATCAGCAAGAGGGCTTCAGCGCGAGCTGGGCGGGGATTTCCCTCGGCGTCCAAGCAGTCTTGACCGGCGTCATTCTGGTCGCGCTGCCGCGAGTGGTCGGCGCCCTCGACTTCGAGGGCTACAACGGCATGACGCTGGTGATCCCGATCTGGTTCTGCGGCGGGATGCTGGTCGGGATGATCTCGCCCGGAAAGACGTTCGTCGAGCCGGTGTTCGCCGCGCTCGTCGTCGCGCTGCCGACCGTGTTCTTCCTCTACAACGGCCTCTTCGGCACGATTGGCGCGGGGCAGACCGTGCGCACGATGCCCATCTTCATGTACGTGATCATGGCGATGATCGGCTGCATGTTCTCGCTCGTCGGCTCGTACGTCGGCGAGCGCATCCAGCTCGGCGCGCCCCCCAAACCTCAAGACTGACGCGCCTGCGGCTCGGCACTGCCCCCGCGCTCCTCTCCTTTGTGGCGCGCGCACCGAACGCTCTCAGGATGGCCTCGCCCCCCCGCCTCGCGCTCGCCGCGACGCTCGCCCTCGTCGCGTGCGGTCGGGAGGAGCGGCGCGAGCTCGAGCGCACCCTCGCGTCGGTCGAGCGGCTCCGCGACGCCGACGGCCCGGCGCGCCCGGCGGCGCTCGAGGCCCTCGACGCGCTGACGACCTCGCTGCCCGAGGCCGCGCGCGCGCGCACCGCGTGCCTCGATGCCTACCGCGCGCTCGACGCGACGAACCGCCTCGTCGCGGACGCCAAGGGGCCGCCCATCGATCGGGGGAAGCTCGACGCGGCCGAGCGCTCGCTCCGCGAGGCGCGGACCGGGCTCGAGTCGTGCCAGGCGGCGACGACCGCCCTCCGCCGTCGGTTCGAGCGCTGAGCGCGCGATCGCGCCCCGGGCGCCGCGTCGTGCTATGAGGGCCGACGGTCATGTTCGAGACGATTTCGAAGGGGTTTCGCCAGGCTCGCAACCGGCTCGCCGGGTTGACCGAGCTCAACGATCAGAACATCGAGCCGGCGCTGCGCGAGGTGCGGCTCAGCCTGCTCGAGGCGGACGTCGAGCTCGGGGTCGCGAAGGCGTTCCTCGCCCGAGTCAAGGCGAAGGCGGTCGGGCAGACCCTCGAGACGCGCGTGAAGCACGGCGGCTCGACGCACGAGGTCGGCGCGGGGGAGCGCTTCATCAAGATCTGCCACGACGAGCTCGTCGAGCTGATGGCGCACGAGGGCGAGCCCGTCGTGTGGGCCGAGCGCGGCCCCACCAAGGTCGTGATGATCGGTCTGCAAGGCTCGGGCAAGACGACGACCTCCGCGAAGCTCGCGCGCTTCCTGCGCGAGGAAGAAGAGTGCAAGCCGCTCCTCGTCGCGGCCGACATGCAGCGCCCCGCCGCGGTCGAGCAGCTCCAGATCCTCGGCAAGCAGCTCGACGTCCCGGTCTTCAACATCCCCGGCGCGACCCCGGTCGCGATCTGCGCGGCCGCCGAGGCCGAGGCGAAGCGGCTCGGCTGCGATCTCATCCTCTACGACACCGCGGGTCGGCTCTCGATCGACGAGACGCTGATGACCGAGCTCGACGCGGTGAAGTCGGCTGTCTCGCCGCAGAACATCTTCCTCGTCGTCGACGCGATGATCGGCCAGGACGCCGTCCAGACCGCGCGCAATTTCCACGAGCGGCTGGGCATCACCGGCGTCATCCTCACGAAGCTCGACGGCGACGCGCGCGGCGGCGCGGCCCTCAGCGTGAAGGAGGTCACCCAGGCGCCGATCCTCTACTGCGGCGTCGGCGAGACGACCGACAAATTCGAGGAGTTCCGCCCCGACGGCATGGCGAGCCGCATCCTCGGCATGGGCGACGTCGTCGGCCTGATGCAGGACTTCGAGCGCGTCGTCGACGAGAAGAAGGCCGAGAAGGATGCCGCGCGCATGCTGAGCGGCGAGTTCACGCTCGACGATTTCCTTGAGCAGATCGCGATGATCCAACAAATGGGTTCGCTGCGCGATCTGGTAGACAAGCTCCCGCTCGGCGGCCTGCTCCCCGGCGGGCTGCCCGAGGGCGTCAACCTCGACGACAAGGAGCTCGTCCGGATCCGCGCCGTGATTCAGTCGATGACCAAGGCCGAGCGCGTCGACCCTTACGTGCTCATCCGCGAGCCAGGCCGCGCGAAGCGCATCGCGAAGGGCAGCGCCACGAACGAGCAGCAGGTGACTGCGGTGGTGCAGCAGTTCCTGATGATGAAGCAGATGATGAGCGCGATGGGCGGCGGCGGCGGCCTGCTCGGGAACCTCCCGGGCATGAAGGGCCTCGCCAGCATGCGCAAAATGAAGCAGCTCATGAAGAAGGGCGGCGGCCTCCCGGGGATGCCGGGAATGGGCGGCTTCCCCGGGATGCCGGGAATGCCGGGAATGGGCGGGATGCCGGGGATGCCGGGAATGGGCGGCTTCCCCGGGATGCCGGGAATGGGAGGCTTCCCCGGGATGCCGGGAATGGGAGGCTTCCCCGGGATGCCGGGAATGGCAGGAGGCGCGCGGCAGGAGGCCCCGAAGGCCCCGCTCACGCCGTCCGAGCGCAACGCCAAGAAGGCCGACCGCAAGCGCCAGAAGGACGCGCGCAAGAAGGGCCGCCGCTAGTCGCTCGCGCGACGCGAGGCTCCTCCCCCACGTGACGACACCGTGAAGGTCCACCACCTCGACTGCTGCACGATGCACCCGCTCGGCGGGCGCCTCGTCTCGGGGCGCGGCTCGATCTTCGACCGCTGCAAGCTCGTGTCGCACGTCGTCCTGCTCGAGTCGTCCGAGGGCCTCGTCCTCGTCGACACGGGCATCGGCACCGCCGACGTCGCCGACCCCGAGCGACGCCTCGGCAAGGCGTTCCTCACCGCCGCCAAGCCCGAGCTCGACCCCGGGCGCACCGCCCTGCGGCAGCTCGAGCGGCTTGGCTTCCGCGCGAGCGACGTGCGCCACGTCGTCCTCACCCACCTTGATTTGGATCATGCGGGTGGGCTTGCGGATTTTCCGCACGCCAAGGTGCACGTCTTCCGCGCCGAGCACGAGGCCGCGACGAGCCGCGTGACGCGTCAGGAGGCGCAGCGCTACCGGCCGATCCAGTGGGCCCACGGCGTCGACTGGGTGCTGCACGATGTCGCGGGCGGCGAGCGCTTCTTCGGGTTCGAGCGCGTGCGCGCGATCGTCGAGCCCGAGATCTTGCTCTTGCCGGCGCACGGCCACTCGCGCGGACACGCCGTGGTCGCGATCGCGCATGAGGACGGCTGGCTCGTACACGCAGGCGACGCGTACTTTCACCACGACGAGGTCGCCGACCCGCCGAGCTGCCCCGCCGGGCTCGCGCTGTTCCAGCGGCTCGTGGCCCACGACGACGCGGCGCGGCTCGCGAACCAGACGCGCCTCCGCGAGCTCAAGCGCGAAGCGGGCGGGCGGGTGCGGGTGTTCTCCGCGCACGACGAAGAAGAGCTGGCCGCGTTCACGGGCGGCTGAGAGCGGCGGGCGCGCCGGCGTGACCTCTCGATGGCGCTCGCGCCACGGGCGAGGCTGCGGTAGGGCTGACGCCATGAACTCGCGTCGTCTTTCCAAGCTCGCTCACCTAACTCAGGGGGTCGCGCTCGTCGGCCTCGGCACCGCGCTCGTCGCCTGCGCAAAGGACTCGCAGAACCAGGGCCCTGTCGAGCCCGTCCACACCAACGCACCAGGCGCGCACGACGGTGACCACGACGGTGACCACGACGGTGACCACCACGGCGACCACCACGGCGAGCACGCTCACCGCCACGACGCGGACCACGCCGCCCCGAGCGCCACCGCCGCCGCCACCGCGGCGCCGACCGCCGAGTCGGCCGCGGTGCCGACCGCCGCACCGAGCGCAGCCCCCTCTGCCGCTCCCGTCGAGCCGGTGAGGGTCAACGCGCCCGCGCCGGTCGCGCCGAAGAAGACCAACGCGCCGGCTACGAAGCGCTGAGCGCCCGGTGTTTCCGCTCTTGCGCGTGAGCGGGCCGGCCCTCGGCCTGACCCGCGAGCACGACCTCATCGCCGCACCGCGCAAGGGCCGCGTCGACTGGGAAGCGTTCGAGCGCAGCGCCTACCCGGAGGCGGCGCTGGCCTCCGCCATCGTCGTCTGGCGCGAGCGAGCGGTCGAGGAGCTCTACTCCCTCGCGCTCTTCACCGAGCTCGCGTCGCACCTGCAGGCGCTCGGCGCGCCGCTCGACTGGTCGGGCGCCTTCGCGCGCATGATCGCGGACGAGGTGCGCCACACCGATCTCTGCCTGCGCATGGCGGCCGCCCTCGGCGACACCGCGCCACCACCGTCGATCGACGAGCGCGAGCTGCACCTGCAAGGAGCCGCGCCCTCGCGAGCGCGCGTGCGCGAGACGGTGGTCGCGGCGTTCTGCGTGGGCGAGACGCTGAGCGGGCGGATGTTCAAGGGCGCGCGCAGGGCCACCGACGTGCCGCTCGCCGCCGACGTGGTAACGGCGATCCTCGTCGACGAGGCCTTCCACACCGAGGCCGGCTGGGAGCTCGGCGCGCTCCTCATGCGGCCCGACGGGCCGACGTTCGAGGCCGAGCGCGATGCCCTCGCGGCCCGCCTGCCCGGGCTCTTTGGCCACTACGCGACGCTGTGCCTCGCGCGCGACGGGCGCGCCCACGCCTTCCGCGAGCCCGAGCGCGACCCCGGCCCCAACTTCGGCACCCTGAGCCGTGCCGGCTACGCGCGCGCCTTCTTCGAGGGCATGGAGGCCGACGTGGTGCCGGGCCTCGTAGCGATTGGCCTCCCCGAGGCCGAGGCCGCGTACGCCGAGCTGCTCGTCACGCTGGCGTGAGGGGGCGTTTGCGCGGTCATCCGCTCCGAATGGTCCGACCATCCGGTCGCGGCTCGCCTGGGTCGGGTCGCGAGTGGATGGCGCGCGGCGAGCGGGCCGCGGCGCGAACTCCTGCGGCTCGCGCTCAGCGGCGCGGAGCTTGCGGCGAGCTCCTCCTCGCCCGTGCTCCGTAACGGTCGGCGCTCGGCTCGGAGCGGCGCGCGCTCAGCGCCCCTGCCTCGCATCGGCGAGCTGCCGAGCGAAGCTCTCGGGCTCGCTCGTCGGGAGCTTGCAGGTACCACGTTCGCACACGTAAGCGGTCGCTTGGCCGTCGCGCATCACCTTGCCCTGCGTCCAAGGTACGCGTTGGCCCAGCGCCCCGCTCAGCTCGGCTTCGGTCGCTACGACGACGACCGCGTTCGGCACGAAGGTGTGCTGAAGAACGTCGAGCAGCGGACGAGCGGCGGAGCTGAGCGCGCCGCGCCCTTCGGGCACGACCACCACGATTTCCTGCGGCCGAGCGGTGACCCAGTCGAGCGCGAGGAGCATGTGGTCGAGGGCGAGCGGTCTCTGCGCGAGCGGCCGCGCGAAGGCGCGCATCGTCAGCTCCGCGTGCCGACGAAAGCGCTCCTCGTCCGTGAACGCGTCGAGACGAAGCCAGGTGAGCGCGGCCACCGAGTTGACGCTTGGCACCGGTCCGTCGTGGTCGGGCTTCTCTCGAAGAACGAGCTGCTCGTGGCGTTCGGCGGAGAGAAAGTAGCCACCGTTGGCTCGATCCGCGAAGGCGTGCTCCACCTCGTCCATGAGACGGATCGCGTCCGCGAGCCACGTCGGCTCCGCCGTGAGCTCGAAGACGTCGAGGAGCGCGCTCGCCAGGAGCACGTAATCGTCCGCAAACCCGCTCCCTTGTTCGCGGCCATCCACGAACACATGTGGGAGAGCTCGACCGGCGCGCAGCGGAGCCACGAGGGCAGCGGCGGCCTCCACCGCGGCTTCGCCATACCGCTGCTCGCCGAGGACGAGCGCGGCTCTTGCCAGCGCCGACACCGTGAGCGCGTTCCACGCGACGATGACCTTGTCGTCGCGGAGCGGGGGACGTCGATGCGACCGCACCTCGAGCAGTCGCTTTCGGATGTCGCCGAGGCGCCGCTCCAGGTCGTGCGGCTCGAGCGAGAGCTTCTGCGCGACAGCCTCGAGGCGTTGTCCGGTAAAGAGGATGCTCCGGCCTTCGAAGTTCCCGCTCGTGGTCACGCCGAACCAAGCGGTCGCGACGCGAGCATCGTCCTCGCCCAGGGCCGAGCGCAACTCGGCGGGCGTCCACGTGAAGAACAGCCCTTCTTCGCGGCGACCGTCCGGGGCCGGGCTGTCGGCGTCGGTCGCAGAATAGAACATGCCGCTTGGCGCCTTCATCTCGCGAAGCAGGTAGTCGAGCGTCTCCCGCGCCGTGACGGCGAGCCGCCGGTCGCCGGTCGCTTGGGCGGCTTCGAGGTACGCGACCACGAGCAGCGCGTTGTCGTAGAGCATCTTCTCGAAGTGCGGGACGAGCCACTGCGCGTCGGTGGAGTAGCGATGAAAGCCTCCGCCGATCTGGTCGTAGAGCCCGCCTTGGCGCATGTGCTCGAGCGTCGAGAGCGCCATCCGGCGAGCGTCTGCATCACCGGTGCGCCGCGCCGCGCGAAGCAGCAACCGGACCGGAAACGACGAAGGAAACTTGGGCGCGCCCCGGCTGCCGCCGCGCTCCGGATCGAAGCGCATGCCTGCCTGGTCGCGCGCCGTCGAGAGGAGAGCCGCTGGCGGAAAGTCACCGGCGGGGTCCGGAGCCGACACGGCCTGCAGCCGACCGACGAAGCCCTGAGCGGTCCTCACGACGCCGGTCCGCTCGGACTTGAAGCGCTCCGCCTGTTCGCGCAGCAGGTCAAGGAACCCGCGCCGGCTGCCGCGGGCTCCGGCTCGTGGCGGGAAGTAAGTGCCGCCGAAGAAGGGCTCACGCGCGGAGGTGAGCCACACGCTCATCGGCCAGCCGCCGCTGCCGGTCAGCGCCTGCACGAAGGTCATGTAGGCCGCGTCGACATCGGGGCGCTCCTCACGGTCGACCTTGATCGCGACGTAGTGGTCATTGAGGATCTGCGCGATCTCTTCGTCCTCGAAGCTCTCCTCCTCCATCACGTGGCACCAGTGGCAGGTCGAGTAGCCCACCGAGAGAAAGATCGGTCGATCGAGCGCGCGTGCGAGCGCGAACGCCTCCTCGCCCCACGGAAACCAGTTCACCGGGTTGTGCGCATGCTGGAGCAGATACGGGTTCGACTCGAGCAGCAGGCGGTTGGTGAACCGCGGCGTTCCATCAGGGTTCTTGTGGCGCGTCCTCGGGACATAGTCGGGTCCCTTCGCCTGGAGCGCGGCCTGCAAACGTGTCCGAAGCTCGGCGTCCGTCATGGACGGTGAGTCTACGACGTGCGACGCCTCCGGCGAGCCGCCGCCGCAGCCTCGCCCCGAGCAACCGCTGAGGCCGAGCAGCAGCGCAACGACGGCGCGGTGGCGCGCGCCCACGGGTCGACGCCCGTCCGAGGCCTCCAAACCGAAACGCGCGCGTAGCCTGGGAACGCTCATGGCCGGTGGTCGGGGGGCACACCCCGACATCAGGAGCGCTACCCCAACCATGCCCCTAAGCAAACTGTGCCGAGCGGCCCCGCGATGGCGAGGAGCGTCCGCGGCCTAGGCGTGCAACGAGGAGGCCGCGCAACGTGCTCGAAGCACGTGAGCGGCTGACGAGGCAGCGCAACACCGGCCGCGGCGCTCCCGCGCCGAGCGGCCACGTCGCGCACGGGTCGTTCATTTGACCCGCGCGACGGGCCGGGCGGGATGACGATGGGTGGGATGAGGACCGGCAGGACGGCGGTGGGCGGGCGAGCGCGGCGCTGGACGGGCCCGCGGAGAAATGATTCTGACGACGGAGGTTGCGTGGTCAGTTGCTTTGTATTATTATTGCCGTATCAGGTTATGGGCTCCTCCGCGCGCAGAGCTACCGCTCCGCGTC
>VGRJ01000020.1 GCA_016875405.1 Deltaproteobacteria bacterium
CTCGACTACGAGCTCGACGACCTCGCGCGCGCGGTCACCCCGAAACTCCTCGAGGATGGCGAGGAGATCGACGAGCCCGAACTCGCCCGCCTCGACGAGCGCCCAGGCGTTCGAGAGGAACCCGACCCGAGCGCGAACGTCGCTGCCACGCATCGCACGCGCGAGCGTCCTCATGGCATCGGCAGGCAGGGCGTAGCGGTAGTAGCCCCGGTGGTCGTCGCTGGGGAGCACCCACGCCGCGCACGACTCGAGCTTCAGCGTCGTGACCGGACCCTCGAGCGTCGTGCACGCTCGCGAAGTCTCGACGACCTCGAGCGCACCCGCGAACAGGCCGTTGCGGGGCGCGTAACGAACGCACACCGGGATCGACCACGGGCTGCCGTCGTCCGACCTCGGCAAGCGCCGGTAGCGCTGCTGTTCGAGGCGGAGGCTCCCGACGCCATCGACGCAGCTCGCGGTCACGCGGACGAGCGGGACGCCCGGCTGTTCGACGAACGAGCGAAAGGTGGTGCCGACATCGAGCTTTCCCTCGTCGCCGAGCGCGCGAAAGAGATCCTCCGACGACGCGCCGCCGTGCGCGTGCCGAGCGAGGTAAGCCTGCACGCCGCGCTGAAAGGCACCCTCGCCGAGGTGGTCCGCGATCATCCCGAGCAGCGCGCTCCCCTTCGCATACGTGATCGGATCGAACGCCTCCTCGGCATCCTGGACCGTCCGCACGGGCTCCCGCACACGGCGCGCCGCATCGAGACCATCGAGCGCCATCACCCTCCCGAGCTGCGCGAACTCCTCGAGCTCGGCGCGCGTCTCGGGGCGCCACTCGTCGGCGACGAGCGACTCGTAGTAGGACGCAAAGCCCTCGTTCAGCCAGAGATCGTCCCACCAGCGCAGCGTGACGAGGTTGCCGAACCACTGGTGCGCGAGCTCGTGCGCCATCACCTGGAGCGCGTGCCGCCGCTCGAGTGCGCTCGACGTGGGATCGACGAGCAGGAGCTCCTCGCGGAACAGGATGAGCCCCGCGTTCTCCATCGCGCCCGCTTCGAAGTCGGGTACCGCCACGAGGTCGAGCTTCGAGTAGGGGTAAGGGCTACCGAAGCGCCGCTCGAACAGCTGGACCAGCTCGCTCGCCATGGCCACGACGTAGGCCCCGCGCGCCGCGAGTCCTGCGGGCGCGATCATCCGGACGGGGACGGGCTCGGTCGGTCCGTCGAAGACGTCGAAGGGCCCGACCGCAAACGCGAGCAGGTAGGTGGGCAGCGGTCGCGTCTCCTCGAAGTCCGTGCGGACGCGGGGGACTCCCGACTCGGGATCTTCGCCGGCGTCACGCTCACGCACCGCCTTCGCGTTCGCGAACACCCGCTGGCCGCGCGGGGCGAGCACCGAGATCTCGAAGGGCACCTTGAAGCTCGGCTCGTCGAAACACGGCAAGACGCGGCGCGCATCGGCGGGCTCGAGCTGCGTGAAGAGGTAGCGCTTCCCGTCGCGCTCCGACCGGTAGAGGCCCCGCGTCGTGTCGTCGAGCGCGCCCTCGTACGCGATGCGGAGCTCGGCCTGGCCCGCGGTGATGACCTCGGGCGACTCGATGACGAGCTCCTCGGCGGAGGCCTCGGCTCCCTCGACACCAGCGGCGCGACGCATCGTGGCCCGGCCGGTGACCAGCCGGTCCCCGAACCCGAGCTCGATCTCGTTGAACGTCAGCCCGGACGCGTGAAGCACCACCGCCCGGGTCGGGCGGACCACCTCGAGCGCGATGCGGACCTCACCGCGGAAGCGACGCCCGGCAGGGTCGACCTCGAGGGTCCAGCGATAGCGGCGGGGGCGGACCTCGTCTGGCAAGCGCCCGTCGCTGCGCGGCGGTGGAACCGCGGGGAGCTCGGCCACCTGCACCTCGGCCCGCTGCGGCGCCACGACGAGGTCGGTGCTCGGCCGACACCCGAAGGTCACGAGCGAAAACGCGAGGACCGTGAGGAGCGGCCACATACCGCGAGGAGCGTCCGCCGCGGAGGCGCGCTGCGTCAAGCGGAGTCGCGCACGTCGCGGTCCCTCGAGACACGCGAGCCCGCCGGATCGCGGGGGCGATCGGGCGGGCTCGGGACGGCCTCGGGCGCCGCGCTCGGTTCGTTCGGATCAACCCGTGCCGGGCACCGTCGCGTTCGTCAGCCACTTGAAGCCATCGAGGATCGCGAGCGAATCGAAATTTGAATCACCCACGTCCCAGATCACGATCCGCAGCTCGACGATGTCGCCCGGGATGACATTCCCGGCCGTCGTGAGCCAGAACGAACCTCCGCCGATGACGCAGCCGCTCGACGTCGCTTCGAATCCCGTGCCGACGAGCTGACCGGCGCCGAGCGAGCATGAAGCCTTCGACACGTCCTGCTCCCAGCACGTGGGGTTCTCGGCCTCTGTCTGGCAGACGCTGAAGAGCGGCGTCCCGGCCGCGACGTTGATGCCGATCGGAAACTTCGACTTCCCGTCGCTGTAGGTCATCAAGTTCTTGTCGGGCGGGTTCGGGATCGGCTGCGGCGTGCCGCCCGGCGTGTTCACGAGCGCGACGAACTGGTCGTTGAAGTTCGAGCAGACGAACTCGGGATACTCGGCCGACATGAAGTAGCTGTTGAAGCTGAAGGCCTTCGCGTTCGTCGGTGCGCGGAGCTTCAGGTAGAGCATCACCGAGTCGTTCGCCTCGGAGGGCATCCCGCTATTGCCGGAGCCGCAGTTCGGCGCGACCGGCAGTTCGTTCGCCTTCTTGAGCGGTGGGTTCGCCGTCGTGAACCAGTCCTTGATGCAGAGCGGGTCGCTGCAGCCTGAAATGTCGGCCGAGCTGCCGAAGGAGTCGTGCTTGTTCGAGACGTTGGAGCCGGTCGGCGTGCCACCGTTGGGGCCGGGCATGGTCTGCGTCGCGTCCGCGGCGATGCCGCTCGACAACACGACCGTACGGCTGCCCTCGAGGGTCGCGGGGTTGATACTGCCAAAGCTCGCGCGGATCGAGTGCGCGTCGGTGTCGACCATCGGCGTACCGTCGGCGTGGAGGAGCTTGGCCTCGAGCAGGCCCCAAGTCTTGTCCTGGAGCTTGCTCGGCATCAGCGTCGTCGCGCGGCAGATCCCGAGCGCCTTGGCGTAATCGACCGGAGCCGATGAGTTCGAGGCGAGCCCCTCGTCACACGGGAGCGCGTCCGTCTTGTCGAACAGGTCGATCAGGTTGTTGCAGTTGTCGTCGATGCCGTTCCCGACAACCTCGATCGCGCCCGGGTTCACGAGCTCGGGCTCGAGGCCGCAGAAGCCCGTCTTGTCGCAGCAGTCCCCATCGGCCTGGAGCCATCCGTCGCCGTCGCAGTCGGTGGTCGTCGGGTCGCAGATGATGCACTTGCCGTCGACGCAGTCCTGGCCGAGGCCGCACGCGGTGCCGCACCCGCCGCAGTTCGCCTCATCCTTCTTCAGATCGAAGCAAGCGTCGCCGCACTTCTCGAGGCCGAGGCCGCAGTTCGTGACGCAGACGCCGGAGGAGCAGAGCTCCTCGGCCGTGCAGGCCTTGCCGCACTCGCCGCAGTTCTTCGGGTCATTGCCCGCGTCAACGCAGACGCCGCTGCAGACCTTCCCACCGCCGGCCTCGCAGCTCAGCGCGCAGGTGCCGTTCGCGCAGACCTCGCCGGCGCCACAGGCGGCTCCGCAAGCGCCGCAGTGAGCGGGGCTGCTCGACGTGTCGACGCACGCGCCGTCGCACGAGGTCGTTCCCCCAGGGCAGGCTGCCGCGCACTGCCCTTGAATGCAGACGCCGCTGTCGCAGACGTTGCCGCAGGCGCCGCAGTTCGAAGGGTCGAACGCGAGCACCGTACAGGTCGTCCCGCATGCCGTCGTGCCAGCGCCGCACGACTCGCCGTCCTTGCCACCTTCCGCGGCACAGCCGGCCGCGAAGGCCACCGCCGCCACGACCATCCCGATGCCGAGCCGCGCGGCTCGGAGCTTCCAATCGCGCACCATGAGCTCTCCTTCCGCGGCAGCGGGCAGAGCATCCGGACGACGCTCCGCCGCGTGGACCACGTTCGGCGGTCGCTAGGCGAGTTCGAAGACGAAGGCAAGCGCGCGTTACGGAGGAGCGAAGCCGAGCGCGCGCGCCTGCGCGGGGCCGCCGTCGCGCCTGCGCCACAAGAAGCCGTCGAGCGCGTAGTGCACCGCCTGCGGCAGCGCGAGCAATGGCACCACGAACGCTCGTGCCCGCGCGTCGAGCGAGCGCCCCTCGCCAAAGAGCCACTCGCGATCGTGCCAGACGAGGCGATCCCAGCCGAGCTCCTCGACGAAGGCGAGGGCGAGCGCGACAGCGAAGAAGGCCACGAAGCCACCTCGCGCGATGCGACCGACGAGGCCCTCGGGGCGCTCGGCGCCGCGCGCCTCGGCGTAGCCCCAGACGAGCGCGATGTATGGCAGACCGTGCAAGGTGACGTTGGAGACCGTGAACGTGACGTCGTCATCGAAGGTGACGATGCCGATCCACCAGACGAGCGCGGTCGACACCACCACGACGTGCTTCGACCACAGGGTGCGCCCGCGCCGCGCAAGGGTCACCGCCCGCGAGACGTACGCGACCGCGACCAACCCGTAGAGCGCTTCGGCGAAGGGCAGCGCGCTCGCCGCCAAGGCGCGGCTCCGCGCCGAGTCGACGAAATCGCCCGCGACGAACCAATGAAAGGCCCTCGGCATGCGCGCGTGCCAAGCAAGGAGCGGGACGCCGGTCGCGAGGTAGATCGCCGCGTCGTCGAGCCAGCGGTCGAGGCGGCCTGAACCTCCGGCGCGCGCGCGACCGACCGCGACCCACCCGATCTGTTGCCGGACGAAGTGAAAGACCGCGACGTAGGCGAGCACGCGCCAGAACCAGGCGTGCGACACGAGGTGCAGCGCGACGCCGCCGACGTAGCAGGCGAGTGGCAACCCGAGGTAGAGCGCGCGACGTCGGGCCACCTCCTCGCGATCGAGGTAGGTGCGGAAGAGCGTCGTCCAGACGTGCGCAACGTCGAGCCCGAGGACGAAGACGAGCCAGAGCCCATCGGAGAGGCGCCCCTCGGCCAGCGGGCGGAGCGCGACCCCAAGGCCCAGGGCGAGGGCGGCAGAGCCGCCGAACACGACGACATCGCGCCGCGTCGACTCTCCCCGGCTCGCCGGCCGTACCGGCGCCTCGAGCCCCGACGTCACCCCTGAATCGCGGCGGCGATGATGATCGCGAGGCCGATGATGACCGACCCGACGATGATGCCGAGGGCGATGTTCTGATCCTCCTCGATCTCCTTGCGGATCGAGAACGGCGAGATCTTGGTCATCAAGAAGAACGCGATGAGGAAGGCCACGAGGCCGATGCCGACGAAGGCCGCCGACTCGACGAGGTGGCGGATGAAGCGCGACGAGCCGTCCAGCTCAGCGGCCTGTGCGAGCAAGTGGCGATGGTCCATGTCGGTCAGTCCTCCAGCGCCGCGAGCCTACCACCGACTCGCTTCGTCCACCGAGATCGTTCCGCGCCGCGGCGGATGGCGATACCGGCGGGGTCGAGGTATCGTGCCGGCCGTGTCGCGAACCGAGAGGCTCCTCGCCCACGCTGCGGCGCTCGGGGTCATGCTCTTCGGCGCCGGGTGTCACGCCTCGCTGCCGGGCCCTGCGACTTGCGATGCGTCAAGCCCGTGCCGGGAGGGCGAGTCCTGCTCGCTCGGTCGCTGTCGCGACGCGGGGAGCCTTCCGGCGTCGACGCTCGCGACTCGACTCCAGCTCCGGCCGACGGGCTGGCGCCTGCGCGGCGCGCCTCCGCTCCGAGACGGCGGCGCGACGCTGGAGGAGCTCGTCGTCGACGCAGAGCGCGGCGAGACCCGGCTGGTCCTCGAGTTTGGCTCCCTACCCTTCGCGCGCTGGCCTGCGACCGCAAAGGCGAGGGCGGCGGAGCCCTCGAGCGCATCGCTCGAGGGGCGGCCGATCGAGCGAGCGCTGGTGGTGTTCGAGCCGCAGAGGACCTCGGACGCCACCTTTGGGCTCATCGACGTCGAGGTCGCCCTCGAGTCTGCATCCCGACCGCGCGAGGACGCGTCGGTCGAGGGGCCGCGCGAGGCGCGAGCGAGCCTTCCGATGCGCCTCGGCGCCTTCGTCGCGACGCCTGGGGCGCCGCTCGTGCTCGACGTGACGGAGCTCGTGAGAGCCTGGGAGCGGGAGCACCGCGGCGCCGCGAGCCTCGAGGTCGGCGCGCTGCCGAGGGCGGGCGTGCGCGCGAGCTATGCGCTCGGGCGCCTCGACGCGGGGTCGCCGCGACTCGACGTGTACCTCGCCCCGAGCGACGACGAGCGGGCCGCCGCTCGCGCAGGCGCCCAGACGAGGAGCGCGAGCCCCGGGCGCGACGAGGACCGAGAGCCGCGCGAGGAGGAGGCCGAGTGAGCCTGACGCAACTCGTCGACGACGCCCCCCGACTGAGCGTGAGCGGGCTCACGATCGAGCTCCCGACGCCCTCCGGCGGGGGGAGGACGCGCGTCGTCGAGGACGTGTCCTTCGAGGTCCGCGCGGGCGAGACCTTGGCGCTTCTCGGTGAGTCGGGCGCGGGCAAGACGATGACGGCGCGCGCGCTTCCGCGCCTCTTGCCCGACGGTGCCTCGGTCCGCGGGCGGATCGTGCTCGACGGTGTTGCCCTCGAGCAGCTCGACGAGCGCGCGATGACGGCCGTGCGCGGGCGCAAGGTAGGCTTCGTGTTCCAGGATCCTGCGGCCGCAATGAACCCGATGTACTCGGCGGGGTGGCACGTGACCGAAGCCGTGAAGCTGGCCTTCGACGTCCGCGGGCGCGACGCGCGCACCCGCGCGGAGAGGCTCCTCGAGCGCGTCGGGTTCCCGAGCGCGCGCTTCGACGCTTACCCGCACGAACTCTCGGGCGGAATGCGTCAGCGCGTGATGATCGCGACCGCGCTCGCCGGTGAGCCGCAGCTCCTCATCGCCGACGAACCGACGACGGCGCTCGACGTGATCGCCGCCGCCGAGGTACGAGGCCTGCTCGCGGAGCTCGCCGCGGAGCGCGCGCTCGCGATCCTGCTCATCTCGCACGACGTCGGGACGATCGCCGAGCTCTCCACGAGCGTCGCGGTCATGTACGCCGGCGAGATCGTCGAGCGCGGTGCGACGGTCGACGTCCTTGGCACCCCGCGGCACCCCTACACGCGAGCTCTCCTTGGATGCTTGCCTCCCGACGCGCCCCGTCCCCGCCGTGCCCCTCGGCTGCCGCTCGCCGTGATTCCCCCAGGAGAGCGCAGCGCGCACGAGGGCTGCCGCTTCGCCAGCCGCTGCGGGGACGTCGAGGATCGCTGCGAGCGCGCGCACCCCGAGCTCGTCCGCTTGCGACACCGCGACGTTCGCTGCCTGCTCGCCGATGGCACGGAGGAGACCCGATGAGCGGCGCGGATCCGCGAGGCATGGACGCTGCCGACGACGAGCCGCTCGAGCCACCGACCGTCGAGGCCACCGACGCTCCCACCGAGGGGCGCGCCCGGTCGAAGGATCCCGCGCGAGCGCTCGTCTACGTGCAGAAGCTATCGAAGGTGTACGCCACGCGGCGGAGCTTGTTCCGTGCTCCAGAGCTCCTCCACGCGCTGAGCGGCGTGAGCTTTTACCTAAAGCCCAAGGAGACCCTCGGGATCATCGGCGAGTCGGGCTCGGGTAAGAGCACCCTCGCGCGCGCGGTCCTCAGACTGACGGAGCCCACGCTCGGGCGCGTCGTCTTCGACGGACTCGACCTGATGGCGCTGTCACCGCGAGAGCTGCGGGCGCAGCGCCGTCGAATGCAGATCGTCCTGCAGAACCCCGCGACCGCGCTCGCGCCGCACATGACGCTCTCGGAGCTCGTGGCCGAGGGGATCGACGCGTTCGGCCTCGCGGCCAGCCGAAAGGATCGGCTCGAGCAGGTCGTCGGCTACTGCCATCGCGTCGGGCTAGACGAGCGGCTCCTCGAGCGCTATCCGCACGAGCTCTCGGGCGGCCAGCGGCAGCGCGTGGCGCTCGCTCGAGCGCTCGCCGTCGGCCCTGAGTTCCTCGTGCTCGACGAGCCGACGAGCGCGCTCGATGTATCGGTGCAGGCCCAGGTATTGAACCTCCTCGGCGAGCTCCAGCGAGAGCTCGGCCTGACGCAGCTCTTCATCTCGCACGATCTGCGCGTGATCCAGCACGTGAGCGACCGCATCGGCGTCATGTACTTCGGCAAGCTCGTCGAGCTCGGCCGCGCGCACGACGTCGTCACGCGACGACACCATCCGTACACCCGCGCGCTCTTCGACGCCCTGCCCGCCCGAGACGGGACGCGCCGCTCGCTTCCGATCGTCACCTCACGGGAGGCTCCCGATCCGAGCGCACCCCCGCGTGGCTGTGCGTTCTTCTCGCGTTGCTCACGCGCCGAGGCCGGGCGCTGCGACGTCGAGGAGCCGCCGCTCGCCGAGACGGCGCCACGCAGTCGGCACCGCGTGGCCTGCTGGTTTCCGCACGAGGCTTGAGTGCTCCGCGGCGCGCCCCGTGATAAGCGGAGCGGGTCACGATGCCACCGGCCGAGACACCACCGCGCCCCCCCGACCCCGAGGCGCCTTCGCCACGGACGAGCGAGGGTCGACTCGGCGCGGCGTTCACCGGGCTCGCGGTCGTCGCGCTGGTCGGCGGCGCCGCGTATTGGGTCGTGCGCGCGCCCGTCGATCGCAAGGGGCTGACGGACGAGACCACCCCCTCGACTGAGCCGACGGCTTCCTCGGAGACGCCTCCGCCTCCGCCACCTCGCTGCGCGCGCTTCGGAACGCAGCCGGGCTACCGACTCGGGACCTTCGAGGCCCGAGAGGATGAGGTCGACGAGGTCGACGACGATCCAGCCGAGCGCGCGGCCGCGTTCGGGGTCGAGGTGAGCCGCGCGGTCCCGCTCGGGGACGGCTTCCTCGTCGGCGTGCGAAGCGACGGGGCGAGAGGAGCCTCGGCCGCGGTCGCGCGCATCTCAGCCGACGCGACGACGGGCAAGACGATCGAGCTCGGGCGCTCGCGCGGCGACTTCGATGCCCCGCTCGTAGCGGCTCACGGTGGCGGCTGGCTCGCGGGCATCCTCGAGCCGAACGCCTCCGGCGCCACATTGCGGCTGGGAGTGAGCCGCGGTGACGAACCCCCACGCCTCGAGGTTGAGCTCGATCAAGGACGCGACGAGTCGCTCGCCTTCGACTTCACCCGCGGCAAGGAGGCGCTCGTGGTCGTGTGGGACGACGTCACGAAGGACGGGAAGCTCGCCCGCGTCCTCGGCTCGACACTCGACGTCGAGGCGAAGAAGACTGCCGGTCCACCTGTGGTGCTGTCGCGCAAGGGCTACGATGCCGAGACGCCCCGTATCGTCGCTCGCGACGGAGGCTTTTGGGTCGCGTACATCGCCCGCAAGGCGCTCGACGTGCCGAAGCGCGACGACGACGAGGTGCTCGATCGCAACCCGAAGGGCGACCGATACGCCGCCGAGAAGATCGATCCGAGCTGGCTCGAAATCCTGACCCTCGACGCGAGCGGACGCCCTTCGGCGACCCCGTGGCCCGTCACCCCAGAGAGGGGGCACGTGCTGTCGTTCGACATCGCCACGACCTCCGACGGGAGCGCGCTCGTCACGTGGCGCGACGACGACACCCCCTCGGGCTCGCAGGGCGGGCGCGTGAGCGTGATGACGGTGAGCGCATCCGGCGGCACGCAGGCGCAGGTCGTCGCCGAACACGACGTCGGGGCGGGCGTGCCTTCCCTGCTCTCTGGCTGGCTCGCGATCCCGAACGCCGCAGGCAAGGCGATGCTGGCGCCGCTCGACGCGGATGGAACGGTCGCGGGCGATCTCAGGCTCGAGCCCGCGATCGGCGTCGGCGACCCGCTCGTCGCGAACGGGGAGCGCATCCTCGTCGCGACCTCGGCCGGTACCGCGCTCGATCTCGGCGTCGTCACCTGCAAGCGCTGACGCCGCGGGTCTCGTCGGCGTAGCGCACGCGGCCCCGCGCGAGCCTTGCCACTCGACCGCGTCGATGGCACGTCCCCCGGGGCGCGATGTTCGTGACGAAGCTCCTGCGACGCGCGACGGCGCGACTGTTCGATCACCTCGAGGTCGATCCGGCCTGGGTGCGTGAGGTCGAGGCCGCGGCGGCCCGGGGCGTCGTGGTGTACGCGCTCCGCCATGCCTCGACCCTCGACGTCCTCGCCCTCGACGCGGTCGTTCGGCGTCACGGGCTCCCGGAACTCGGCTTTGCGAGCGAGGAGCCCCCGGCGGCCCGCCTCGGCGGGTTTGCATTCGCCTCCGCCGGAACCGCGCCCGACGACCTCGCTCGCGCGCTCCGCCGGGGCGACTCGGCCGTCCTGTTCGTGCAGCGGGCGCCGCACGGCGCGGACTCGAAGAAGCGGGACGCGGCCCTCCTCGAGCGGCTGCTCGCCTGGCAGCGCTCCGAGCCGACGCGCCCCGTCACGATGGTGCCGGTGCTCTTCGTTTGGTCGCGCCGCTCCGAGCGCCGCGGCTTCTCGCTCCTCGACTCGGTGTTTGGACCGGCTGACTTTCCAGGGGATTTGCGTCAAGTCGGGCAGCTCATCGGCAATTTCGACCGTGCCGAGCTCCGCACGAGCGCGCTGCTACCCCTGCCGACGTTCCTCGCCGACGAGGGCGCCGCAGAAGACGCCGTGCTCGCCACGCGCCTCGGCTACGCCCTGCTCCGCCGCCTCGATCGAGAGCGGCGAACGATCGTCGGGCCCGCGCGCAAGCCGCTCGATCGAGCCCGCGAGGAGGTCGTCCGCAGCCCGAAGCTGCAGGCGGTCCTGCGCGAGCTCGCCGGCCCCGAGCCAGCCCAGCTCGCCGAGCTCGAGGCGAGCGCCCGGGCGATGCTCGACGAGTTGATGACCGTCCCCGATCCGGAGGTCGCGAAGACGCTCGAGTCGCTCGCGGTGACGCTCCTCGAGCGCGTCTACTCTGGCATCGACGTCGACGAGGCGGGCATCGAGCGAATCCGCGAGGCCGCGCGCGAGGGCTCGGTCGTGCTCTTGCCGAGCCACAAGAGCCACGTCGACTACATCGTCCTGTCGTGTGTCTTGCGTCGCCGCTCGCTGCAGCTCCCGGTCATCGCGGCCGGTGACAACCTCTCGTTCTTCCCGCTCGGACCGCTCCTCCGCCGGGGAGGCGCGTTCTTCATCCGCCGCAGCTTCCGAGGCGACAGGCTCTACGCCGCGGTCGTCGACGCGTACATCCGCCGTCTCTTGCGCGAAGGGTGGATGATCGAGTTCTTCATGGAGGGCGGCCGGTCACGCTCCGGCAAGCTCCTCCCGCCGATGCTCGGGCTGCTCAGCATGGTGGTGTCGGCCGCGCTACCGCTCGAGCGCCGCAAGGTGACCTTCTTCCCGATCTCGATCGGCTACGAGCGACTCATGGAAGAGAGCGCCTTTGCGCGCGAGCTTGCGGGTGGCGCGAAGGTCCGCGAAGACGCCTCGCAGCTGCTCGCCGCGAGCCGAGTGCTCGCCGATCGATGGGGCCGCGTGAACGTCCAGGTCGGGCGCGCCATCGAGCTCGGCGCGCTCCGCGAGGAGCTCGGCGTCGCCTCGGCCCCGAACCCGGCGAAGCGACGTGAGCTCGTCAAGCGCCTCGCGCACCGCGTGATGAGCGAGATCAACCACGTGACCCTGGTCACGCCCGGTGCGGTCGTCGCGCTCGTCCTGCTCGGGCACGGCAAGCGCGCGATGGCGTATCGCGAGCTCATCGACCGCTCGAGCCGCGTCGCCGAGCGCCTCCGACGCGAGGGCGCTCGCCTCGCCCCGTCCCTCTCGACGCCAGAGAGCGACGCGCTTCGCGAGCAGGGCTTCGTCGAGGCGATGCGGCTCTACGTTCGGAGCGGGCTCGTCGCTCAGCACGTCCCGGGCGAGCTCCGCCGCGAGGGCCGCCGCCGGGAGCGCCTCTACACCGGGACCGACGTCCTCTTCTCGGTCCCCGACGATCGACGCATCCAGCTCGATTTCGCCAAGAACCAGATCGTGCACTTCATGGTCGATCGCGCCCTCGTCGCGACCGCCCTCGGCAGCACGCGAAGCCTTGCCGCGCAGCCGCTCTCGTCCGTGAAGGAGCGCGTGCAGGCGCTGTCGCGGCTCTTCAAGCTCGAGTTCATGTTTCGAGCCGACGCGACGTTCGATCGCAATTTTGAAGAGACCATCGCGGCCATGGTGCGCGATGGCGAGGTGGTGCTCGAGGGCGGTGGCCTCAAGGCGGCGCCGGCGCTCGACGAGGCGCAGCGCCACGACTGGCTCGGCTTCCACGCTGCCACGCTGCGAAACTTCGTCGAAGGGTACCTCGTCGCCGCTCGCGGCCTTGAGACGCTGCTGCGCGGAAAGCTCGCGAAGAAGGAGCTCGTCGCGCGGACCCTGAAGGCTGGGCAGCGCATGGCGCTCCGCGGCGAGATCGAGCGCGCCGAGGCGGTGCTCCGACCGCTCCTCGAGAACGCCCTCGAGTCGTTCGTCGAGCAGGGCTACGTCCTCCGCGCCGATGGCAGCTACGCGCTGACGCCTTCGTTCGCGACCGAGTCTGGGGTCCGAGCGGTCGAGGCCCGCATCGCCGCGTTCGTCGTCGCGTCCCCCACGTCCATGAGCGGCGGCTGAGCGGCCAGCGATGCGCGGGCCGCACCTGCTCGTTCATGGCGACGCGCTCGCCACCCTCGCTGACCTTCCGGCCGGCGAGGCGCTCGACCTCGTGTACCTCGATCCGCCCTACGGCGTCGGAGCCGTCATGGCGATGCGCGAGCGGCCGGGTGAGGCGCGCGGGCGTCGGCACCGGACGAGCGGGCGGGCGGCGTACGTCGACGGCCGCGACGTCGACGCGCTCCTCGCGATGCTCGAGCCGGTCCTCGCTGGGTGCCGCGACCGCATGAGCGAGACTGCGTCTCTCTACCTTCACATGGACTGGCGCGCCGTTCACGAAGCGAAGGTCACGGCCGATCGAGTGTTCGGGCGACGCGCATTCGTCGGCGAGGTCATCTGGACGCCAGGCAACGGCAGCCGCGGCGCGCGCGGCTTCGCGGTGACGCACCAGACGCTGCTCGTCTACGCGCGAGACGATCGCAAGCGCGCCCGTCATCGGGTGGACCATCCGCTGCTCCGTGAGCCCTACGCACCCACGAGCCGCGAGATGCACTTCACCAAGGTCGACGCGGACGGGCGAACCTTCCGGGAGCGCGTCGTCGCGGGGAAGACCTACCGCTACTACGCCGACGAAGGGCGACGACTCGGGAGCGTCTGGACCGACATCCCCGCGATGACCGCGAACACGCCGCTCCGTCGCGAGGCAACGGGCTATCCGACGCAGAAGCCCGAGCGGCTCCTCGAGCGGATCGTTCGGGCTACCACGCTCGAGGGCGACACGGTGGCAGACCCGATGTGCGGCAGCGGCACCACGCTGCTCGTCGCCGCGCGGCTCGGCCGCCGCTTCATCGGCGGCGACGCGAGCGCGGTCGCGATCGAGACCGCGAGGCGGCGCCTCGACGCGGCCGGGGTCGCGTATCAGGCTCGTTGAGCGACCGCCGCGAAGCCCGCGGTTGACGACACATGTCGGAGGCTCGAACGCGCGCGTCGCCAACGGTACCTCTTGACAGCCGCCAAACCCCTCGGCTCCACAATTTCCTCAGGCGTCGCCGTGACGCGGGGAGGAAGTGATGAGGATCGCGGGTCAAACCGTTGAAGGGGCCAAGGACGACTGGGAGGAGCTCGCGCTGCTCTTCGCCGCTACGGTGCAAGAAGAGGCGCGCGGGATCGTGACGCAGGTCCAGGAGCTCGACGGCGCAATGGCGCAAGCTCAGCACGCGCTCGCCACCTCGCAGGCGCAATACGAGGCTGCGCGCGCCGCGCTCCAGGCAAAAGATGTCGAGCTCGAGCACGCGACGGCCCGCTCACCGGGACCGTTCACCGAGTCGGAGAAGGCCCACAAGGCCGCCGCGGTGATTTGCCTCGTCGTTGGGGTCGTCGGGGGGCTCCTGGGCATCATCCCCCTCTTATTTGTTGCGGTCTTTGGAGTCATCTGGGCCCTTCACACGCGCGGCAAGCGCAGCGACGAGAAGGCCGCAAAGGACCGCGCCGTCGCAGGCTTGCAGTGGGAGCGCTCTCAACTCGAGGCGCCCCTCGCGGGCCTCCACCAGAGCTGTGAGGCCACCGCTGCCGCGATTCGCGGCCTCGAGGAGCGTCGGCGCGCTCTTCGACCGCAGAAGGTCGTCAAAGCCCTCGGCCGCGCGTACCTCCCCTTCCTGCCGATCGAGCTCGCCGGCTACACGGTGATGGTCGACGGGACGGGCGCGACCGCCGCGACCACGCTCTCACTGCCGGATCTCGCCGCGAACGGCGACACTCTCGCGCGCGTGCAAGACACTGTCGAGCGAGCGAAACGCACGCCCATCCTGTTGCGGCCCACCGGGGATGGGCCCAGCGCCGTGGACCACATCCACGGCGAGGAGCGAGACCTCGGCGAAGCGATCGACACCTTCGGTGAGCTGCTCGAGTCGGTACCGGTGCTCTCGGCCGAGGTGCCGCTGGTCAACGCCGACACCCCGATCATGCGAGCCCTGCGCGCGAAGGCCGAGGCGAAGAGCGCGTCTGGCGCGGTCATCCGAGGCAACGAGGAGGCGACCCGTACGAACCTCGCGCTCGTCCAGCGCTACACCGACAACATGCGGGGCACCGGGAAGAACATCGAGCAGACCCTTCGCCGAATTCGGGACGACCTGCGGACGACGCTGGTGCGCTACGGCAGCCTGCGCGCCGAGGCCGTCGAGGAGGCCCACCGAGCCGTCACCGAGGTGCTCGGACACGCGGACTACGCCCACGTCACCTACTACTGCCCTCGTTGCAATCGCGTCCCCCAGTACCTGTTCCAGCAGCTAGGCGTCGACATCGAGACGGCACATCTCGCGAACCCGATCGAGCTCTTGCACGCGCTGCAAGAGAACGAGCAGGCGCGCCAACGCATCGTGGCGGACGAAGGTCTCCTCGGAGACATGTCGAACGTCTACCAGGGCATTCACGAGCTCGACGCCGCGATCACGAGCCTCAAGGCGAGCGTCCATGCGCAGAGCCTCACGATGGCGCAGCCCGACCTTCGCGAGGTCCAGATCACCGAGACGCGCCTGCGCGCCCTCCTCTCGCAGAAAAACCAGCTCATCCTCCAGTACCAGTCGATCCTGCGGAAGATCGTCACCGGAAATGCTCGGCCGGTCCTCGAGCTCTCGCGGCAAGCGCGCCTCCAGCTCGACCCCGACACCGGCGAGTGGGACTGCCCGCTGTGCGAGCTGCACGTCGACGATCAAGAGCTCGCGCGCATGGGTCGACTCCTCAAAATCAAGGACGAGCTCCTGATGCCGATGTGGAACGCCCTCTGGGCCGAGAAGGACGACTTCCGAAAGAGCGAGCTCTTCCGCACCAATGAGCAGATCCAGCGCCTCGTCGAGAAGGAGACCGGCGCGCTTCGAGACGTGGCCGAGCAGTACCGCGCCGACATGCGGCCCGTGCGCGAGAACCTGATGCTGGCGACCACCGAGGCGGTCTCCGCGCGGGACAAGCTCGAGTCTGCCGTCATGAGCCTCCGCGCGCTCGGCGTCATCACCGAGGAGCGCGCGAGCGAGACAATGGGGCGGCTCGGCACGCAGACGGGCGGCAACCTCGACGAACACAAGAAGCGCGCCGAGGCCAAGGAGACGCTCCTCAACCAGGAGCCGCAGGCCACAATGAGCAGGCGCATCATGGCACGCGACCCGATCAACGTCCTCATGACGCCCGATCAGCTCTTCCGCGAGAGCGCCACCGACGCCGAGAAGACGTCACTCGGAGCGAAGGGAGCCGCACCGTGAGCAACGGGGGCGGCATCACGCTGAGCGACGTGCGCTCGGAGATCGACCGAAAGCTCGGTCCGCTCGAGCGCGACATCAAGATTCTTGATCAACGACTCGACCAACTGGAGAGAGACATGGCGAACGTCGAAGGGGCCGTAAGGGAGATGCACCGTGGCCTGCAGGGCGAGCTGAACCAGCTCCGCAGCACCAACAAGGAGTTGCTCGACGTCCAGCAGCAGACGAAGAAGATCACGCTCGAGCAGTTCGTCGAAGCCAACACGAAGCTCATGACCGCGAACGCCCAGATCGCGACGACGAACAACAACCTCGGCGTCATCAACGACACGAGCACGCGCGGCTTCCAAACCCTCGACGTCGGCATCGATCGGATGGCACAAGCGCTCGTCCAGACCGAGGTCATCCGCCTCCTGTACGAGGCGAAGGAGCCCACCGAGCGCGTGAAGACGTTCGCCTGCGAGATCGAGGAGCGCTTCGCGAAGACCGTCGAGAGCGTGTTCATGGTCCGGTCGCAATACGACCAGCTGCTCGGGACGGCGATGAACGAGTACGACGCGAAGCTGCGCGTGATCGGGGAGCACATCTACCGGGTGCTCGAGGACGATTTCCAAAAGGCGGCCGAGACCCCGCTCGCGATGCCTTCGGGCCGTACGGTAGAGCTTCCGCTCGCGCTCGACGACCTGCGGCTGACCGAACGTCGAACGGCGCTCGAGGCACGATTCGACAAACTCGGCGACGACCTCATCGAGCCGCTGCTTGAGGCGCATCGGTCCCTCGAACACACGCTCGCGTCGCAGTTCACGGCCCCTATCGAGGCGAGCGGCGAGGAGATCGCCTTGCCGGCTGCCCTCCGAATCGGCGTGAGCGGCGGCGTCGAGGTGCTCGGCAGCGTGCGCGTGGATGTCGAGTCCGCACCGAGCGGCCAGCGACGGGTCAACCTGAAGCCCGTCGGTGAAGCCAGCACCCGCGCGGCGATCGCCTCTCGGATCGAGCCCGTCGCCGCACGCATCAAGTCCGTCGCGCTCACCGCGGACCAGCGGGAAACGCTGAAGAAGACCCTCGAACGCCTCGGCAACGAAGGGCGGATCGACGCGAGCCTCGTCGGCGCCTACGGACACTATCTGGACATGCACGGGCTCGAAGTGGTCACCAAGCAGGAAGTCAAGGCGCAATGACGGAGCGAATGCAAGGCGACCGCTTGGTCGTCACCGGTCGAAGCTCGGGGAGCCACTTCCCGCGCAAGCAAGAGGCGATTAACCAGCGCTACGAAGCCGACGGCACGACGAGCGCGGGCCCCTTCTACATCGAGGGCTCGATCTACGGCCGAGACATGCGCTTCCGAGGCCCCGGTGCCGTGCTCGGGCCGGTCCTCGGTCGTGGGGACATCACGCTCGAGCCGTCCGAGGGCAAAGGGCCGCAGCGCTTCCTCGGAGGCCTTCACACGGCGAGCGGCAACATCGGCTGCGCTGCGCGCAAGAGCGGCTATCGCGGCTCGCTGATGGCGTCGATCGAGAACACGGGCGTCGTGGTGCGCGGCGACGTGATCGGCGACCAGGTCTCGCTCGTCGACGCCGTCGTCTTCGGAAACGTGCGCGGGCGGCGGGTCCGGCTCACGCGCTGCGTCGTGTTCGGCAACGTGATCGCCGAGGAGGGGGCGGTCATCGGCAGCTCGACGGTGATCGGCTACGACTCGAAAGGCGAGGTGCGCTTCGAGGGGCCGTCATCGATGATCTTCCCCATGGGTACGAGCGTCGAGGCGCCCGCGTTCGTCCCTGGCGTCGATGAGACCGGGCTCGAGCTCGGCTGCTCGGTCATGTTCCTTCCGGCGCTGCTCGCTCAGGGGTCGCAGGCGCTGGTCTTCAGGCCGCGGCTCGATACGACTGGAGCAGCGAGCGACAGCACGTGGCGGGCGACGGCCGAGGACCTCTCGACGGGCGACGCCGGCGTCTTGGGCTCTGGGCTCCACCCCGTCGACTGGGTGCAGCACCCGGTCGACACCACAGTTCGAAAGCTACGCGGACGTGAGGTCGTCGAGGAGCTCGTCCCTTCGGAGCGCTACATCATCAGCCTCGGCGGTCGCGCGCTCGATTTTCAGGCGATCGTCCCGACGCTGCATCACGTGACGTGGCTGTTGAAGACGGCCATTGAATACGACCACTATTCGCCGGTGAACCAGACGCGCACAGAGGCCGCGTGGCGGGAGCGTTGCCGACCGGACGAGCTCAAGCTCTTGCAGTGGGCGACATCGAAGGAGGCTCCATCGAAGGAGCCGACGACGAAGGAAGCTCCTGCTCCCCGGCGTCCCCTCGGCCGCGGCCCGCAGGAGGCTTGAACGATGTTCGGATTCTTGAAGAAGCCCATCGCAGATCTCTTCATCGCGAGGCCCGAAAGCGCGACGCAGCAGATCGTCTTTCGCTGGCCGGACCAGAGCATCCCAAACGGGGCGAAGCTCACGGTCCGCGCCGATGAGTGCGCCTTGTTCTTCAAGCAAGGGGCGCTCGTCGGGCAGCTCGAGGCCGGCGCTCACGTCATCGACTCGGCGCACATGCCATTTCTCGGCGACCTCATCGTCTCGCCGCTGACGAACGACAACCACTACATCACCGAGGTCTTCTTCATCCGCCGTACGGAGCACCCGTACGCGCTCGGACCGGTGAAGCTTGGCACCTTTCAAGACCTTGCGTCGCGCCTGATGGTGACGCTCGGCTTCTCCGCGCAGTTCACCGTACGTGTGACCTCGCCGGAGAAGCTCATGACGCGCCTCGTGGGGATGAGCTCGGACGTCATGGGGGCGCTCGGGCAGTTCCTCGAGGGCCGCGTGCGCTCGATGCTTCAGCAGGCGGTCGGACGCCAAGCAGCGGCCGAGCCCATCCTGCAGATCGCGTCAAACCAGTACAACGAAGAGCTCGGCCAGGCCGTGATCGAGCGGACACGGGCCGAGTTCGCGAACGACGGCATCGAAGTGACGCGCTTCCTCGCGCTCGACCTGCAGCTCGACGCGTCGTCCGAGGCACAGCTGCGGCAGTTTGGCGGAAAGCTCGCGGACCTTTCGGTGCAACGTGAGCAGGCCGACGTCGGCAATCAGGCAGGTTTCGCCGCGTACAACCTCGTCAAAGGCCAGGCCGACCTGATGCGCGGCGTCGCGACGGGGGCCGCGGTCCACGGGCTCCCCGCCCTCGCGCCGCTCGGAGGCGTTGGGCTTGGCGGCCCGATGCTGGCGGCCGCAATCGCCCCCACCTCGAGCCACGGCTCAAGCCAGCACACCCCGGCTGCCCCCGCGCCCCGGCTCGCAGGCGGCGCCTCCACGAAGTACTACCTGCGCGGGCCGGGAGGCGTCGAAGGCCCCTACCCTCCAAGGCAGGTCGCGCTGCGAGCGGCCTCGCTGAAGCTCCAGGCCGACACGGTGTTCGTCCGAGCACCCGGCGCCACCGATTGGGAAATCGGCGCCGACATCCCAGATATCGCTCGCGAGCTCGAGAAGCGCCTCGCCCACGCTCCGGTAAGCTCCCCCACGGCAGCGGGGGTCGTGCCCTCACCGACGGATGCCTTCGAGCGCGCGCTCACGGTGGCCGTCGCCGACAAGGTGCTCACCGTCGACGAGCTCGACCTCCTCAGCATGCTCGCGGTAGGAGCGAACCTCGCAAAGGACGACGAGTCCGCTCGGCAGTACGTCACCATTCGTGCGCGGGCGCTCGGGTGCGACGTCCAAACGTCTGCGCCGGCCCCAGAGCCCGTACCCGATGCTGCCCCACCGTCAATGCCGCAACCACCACCCCTTTCAGCGAGTGCCCCCGGCGGCCCACCGCCGCTTCGCCTCGGGACGGTCTACGTCTACGACAACGGGATGCAGCGCACCGAAGGGCTCTCGGCCAAGGCCGTGGCGACGCGCGTGAAGGCCGCACCGGACGGGGTCCACATGGTGTGGTGGAACGGCGCGGCAGACTGGAGCTCGGCCGACGAGGTCGAGGCGATCCGCAGCGAGCTCGCGAAGCTTGGATGAGCTCGGCCCGACGGCGTGCGCGGTCCTCTGCGCCTGCCCGACGGCCGCTAACCTCGTCGACGCGCGAGCCGCTCGGCGAGACGCAGCGCCGACACCATGCCTTCGTGCGAGGCGCGCCCCGTCCCCGCGAGGTCGTACGCGGTGCCGTGATCGACGCTCGTCCGCACGATCGGGAGCCCGAGCGTGACGTTCACCGCCTCCCCAAATCCAAGCAATTTGCAGGCGATCGTCGCTTGGTCGTGGAGCATCGCGACGACTCCTTCGAACGCACCCTCGGCCGCAAGGCGGTAGGCGCTCTCCGCACCGAGCGGACCTTCGACGCGAGCACGCTGACGCGCGAGGCGCTCCTTGGCGAGCTCGACGCCTGGGGCGATGACGTCCCGCTCCTCTCGTCCGAGGAGGCCGCCCTCGCCCGCGTGCGGGTTCAGGCCGGTCACCGCGACCCTCGGCCGACGCACTCCGAGCGACGCGAACAGCTCGCAGAGCCGCGTCGTCGCGACCGCCACGCCTTCGCTCGACAAGGCCCGCGCCGCGCGCGCCACCGGGAGGTGGGTCGTCACGAGTGAGGTCGCGAACCACCCGGAGCCGCGCGGCATCGCGAACGCCATCACCACCGGCCCGGCGTCGAGCCGCTCGGCGAGGTGCTCGGTGTGGCCGCGGAACCGCCTCGCCCCACGCGCGCCGCTCGTCGCGATCGCCTCCTTCGAGACCGGGCCCGTGACGAGCGCAGCGCCAACCCCGCTCGCGACGAGGTCGCATGCGGCGTCGATCCACGCGAGCTGCGCTGCACCTCCCTCGGCGTCGGGCTCGCCGGGCTTCGCCGCGCGCGAGAGACTCAGGCTCGTCGCGTAGAGCCCAAGCTCGCCGCGTCGCAGGCGCACACGCTCATCGACGCGACGCATGCGCGCCTCGAGGCCGAAGCGAGTGCCGAGCCGCTCCAGAGACGAAGGATCGCCGACGAGCACGGCGGTGGTGTCGGGGAGCGATGCGAGCGCCGCGAGGGACACCTCGGGACCCACGCCGCTCGGGCACCCGACCGAGACGACGAGCGGCTTCATCGCGCGGGGCGAGGCCCCGACGAATCCACCACCCCAATCACTTCGGTGCCTTTGTGATCGTCTTGCCGCCGACGGTCGACCAGTAGACGTACTTGGCGTCGACGACGATCTGGAGCGGTTTGTTCTGCGCGGCCGCGAGCACCACGACGTCGCCGCCGCCAACCGGGACCTTCGCGACCGAGCCGTCGGTGTCGGTCGAGCCGTAGTTCGTCCAGTAGACGTACTTGTCGTCGACCGCGAGGTGCGCAGGCTTCAGCTGCCCCGTGGCGAGCACCGTCGGGGTCGCGCTTCCGTCGATCGCGACGCGCGCGATCTCGCCCTTGTTCTCGGCCGCGACGTACACGAACTTCGAGTCGACCGCGATCCCGGTGGGGTTACCGAGCCCCTTCGCGAGGACCTTCGGCGCGCCACCGCCCGCGGGGATGCGTCGCACCTCGCCAGCTTCGTAGGACGTGAGGTAAACGAAGGCCGCGTTGGCGACGAGGTCCCAAGGCAGCCCGAGCAAAGACGCGAGCTTCTTGTTCGTGGTGTCGACCGGCGCCGTGAAATCCGCCGACCAGAGCTCACCCTCGTCGCGGTTCAGCCAGTAGACGTTCTTGCCGACGACGGTCATCGCGTAGACGCCGTCTTTCATCGAGGTCGCGAGCGTCGTGGGCATGGCGGGGGCCTTCGCGCCGACGATCGCAGCGCCGAGGTCGGCGAGCCCGTTGTTTGCCCAGACGATCCCCGTGAAGTTCGCCTCGGTGGCGAGCGCGAGCTCACGGGGACGCTTCTGATTGTTGGCGATCAGCTCGGGAGCAGACGCGTCTGCGAGCTTCTTGCGGAACACGCTGTCGGTGACGCCGGACGTCGTCCAGTAGACGTAGGTCTCGTCGACCGCGAGTCCGTAGGGCTCTTCCTGGTTCTTCGCGAGCTCGAAGCTCGGGCAGAGGCCGCCCGTGCAGGTCCCGTCGAGGCAGGCGTGCCCACAGCCACCGCAGTGCTCTGCGCTCGTGTAGATGTCGACGCAGGCCCCATCGCAGTAGGCCTCGACCGCCATCAGGCAATCGCACACGCCGTCCTTGCACGCGGTGCCCTTCGGACAGGCGGTACCGCACTTGCCGCAGTTCGCGTCGTCGACCGTCAGGTCGACGCACTTCTGACCGCACGCGGTCTCACCATCCAGGCAGTTCGGGCCGCCGCCGCTGCTCGCCGAAGACGAGCTCGCCGCCGACGGGTCGCAGTCGCAGTCGACGTAGACGTTGGGATCACCGACGACGCACTTGGTGACGCCGGTCGAAGGCTTGCCGTTGCAGTCGCACACGGTCGGCTGGTTCGGCACGCAACCGGTCGGTGGCGACGGGGCGTCGTCGCCGCACGCCTGAAGGCCCACGACGGCGAGCGCCGCGAAGGCGCCGAACCCAAAGATAAGCTTCGTCATATCGTCTCTCCCTAAAAACATCTTACCGGTTAGGTCGGGAAGTCATGAAATTGTTGGGGGACCGACCGGCCTCCCGTGGGCTTGCCGGGCTGGAGTGACTCAGCCGAGCTTGGTGCCGCCCACCGTAATTTCGTCGATCTTCACGGTCGGGCAGCCCACTCCGACGGGCACGCTCTGGCCATCTTTGCCGCACGTCCAGATCCCGTCGGAAACGGCGACGTCGTTGCCCAGCATGCTGACCCGCGTCAACACCTCTGGACCATTGCCGACCAGATTGACGTCCTTGACGGGCCTCGTGAGCTTGCCGTCCTCGATGAAGTAGCTCTCGGTCAGCGAGAACACGAAGTCGCCGTTCGAGATGTCGACCTGCCCGCCCCCGAAGCTCGTCGCGTAGATGCCGCGCTTCACGGAGCGGACGATCTCCTCCGGATCGTGCGGCCCGGCGACGAGGATGGTGTTCGTCATGCGCGGCATGGCGCTCGAGGCGTAGCTCTCGCGCCGGCCGTTGCCGGTGGACTCGCGGCCGTAGTGGCGCGCCGACATCCGATCGTGCATGTAGCCGACGAGCACGCCGTCCTCGATGAGCACGCTCTTGCTCGGCTCGTTGCCCTCGTCATCGACGTTGATCGAGCCGCGCGACTGAAGGAGCGTCGCGTCGTCGATCACCGTGCAGAGATCGCTCGCGACGCGCTGGCCGATCTGCCCCGCGTAGCGACTCGTGCCCTTGCGGTTGAAGTCGGCCTCGAGGCCATGTCCGACCGCCTCGTGAAGCAGGATGCCGCTGTCCCCCGGCGCGAGCACGACCGGCATCTGACCTGCCGGCGCCTCCTCGGCGTCGAGCATCGCGATCGCTCGACGGGCCGCCTCGCGCGCGTGCCACTCGGGCGCCCGCTGGTCGAAGTAGCCCATCGTCATGCGCCCGCCGCCCCCCGACGAGCCCGCCTGCCGCTTCCCCTTCTGCTCGGCGACCGCCCGGATGGTGAAGCGGATCATCGGCTGCACGTCGAAGACGAGGCGACCGTCGCTCGTCGCGACGAGCACCTCGCGGACCGCCTCCGCGAACCCAGCCTCGGCACGGACGATCATCGGGTCGGCCGCGAGCGCCGCGAGGCTCGCGCGCTCGAGCAAGGCTCGCTTCTCGAGCGCCGGCTCGTCGATGCTGAAGGCGTCGAGCTCGTAGCGGCTCGGCAGCTCTCTCGGCTCGACCTTCACCGGCGCGACGCCCACCCCACCCGAGGCGATCCGCGCGGCGGTCTCGGCGGCGCGCTTCATCGCCTCGAAGGTCAGGTCCTCGGTGTACGCGTAGCCGGTCGCCTCGCCGCGCTGGACGCGAACGCCGAGGCCCATCGACGTGCTGCGCGAGGCGGTCTTCAAGATCCCCTCGTCGAAGCTGAAGCCGGAGCCCTTCCGGTACTCGAAGAACAGATCCGCGTAGTCACCGCCGTGGGCGAGCGCGATCGAGAGCACGCGATCGCAGAGCGCGGCGTCGATGCCGGCGGAGCCACCGGGGGCAAACGGAGCGAGGAAGGGGCCTTGGTGAGCCATATCCGAGAGCATGCATCGACCGACGGGGCGTTTCCACGTGCAAAGCAGCATCGATAGACGAGAACCCGAGGTGGACAACCCGGTCTCGGGCAGCTACGAGGTACGCATGACCGGGGACACGACCCTCATCTGGCTCCACCTCACCGCCAACCTGTTCTGGATCGGCGCCATCACGGCCGTCGCTGCGCTCGTCCTCGCGACCGGCACGGACCCGAAGGTCCGCGGGGCGCTCGCGGCGGGCGTCTATCAAAAAGTGGCCGCACCGGCGTTCGTGGTCTCGTTCCTGGCGGGGGCCGCGCGGCTCTTCTCGGACACCGCCTACTACTTCAAGGCGACCCACTTCATGCACGCGAAGCTCCTCTTTGCGGTGATCGTGATCGGCCTGCATCACGTCATCGGTGCCCGCGCAAAGAAGCTCGCGAGCGGTGAGGTCCGCGACGAAGGCCCGACCAAGGCGCTCCTCGGGGTGCTGATCGCGTCCGCTGCATTGGCCGCGTTCACCGCGATTTTCAAGCTTCCGAAGTGATGCGAATGCCGTTAGTGTCTCGAACGACAACGTAGGACCGCTCCGTCGCCGGCGAGCCCACCTCACCCGGCGAGAGGCGCGGCCAGGGAAGTTCGCCCACACCTCCCGGGGTCCGAGCGCGTGGCCATCGATCGCGAAAAAATCCAGCAGGCTGCTCAGACGTTCGTCGAGAAGCGCAAATACGGCAAGGCGATCGTCGAGTACCGGAAGCTCGTCGCGGTCGACCCCAACGACGTGCGCACGCTGCTGAAGATCGGCGACCTGCACCTGAAGCTCGACCAGTTCGAGGGCGCGATCCAGACGTACGAGCAGGTCGGGGAGCACTACTTCCGCGAGGGCTTCGCGGTCAAGGCGATCGCCGTCTACAAGCAGTTGCGCGGCATCATCACGCGCCACGCGCCGCAGCTCGAGACGAAGTACGGCCACATCCTCCCGCGGCTCGCCGAGATCTACTCGCAGCTCGGGCTGACGAGCGATGCGCTCGCAGCGTACGACGAGGTCGCGACGCAGCTTCGCCAACAGGGGCGCGAACGCGACGCCCTCGACGTGTTCAAGCGCTTGGTCGAGCTCGACCCAGAGAACCCGATCGCCAAGCTCCGGGTTGCGGACTCGCGCGTGCGCCTCGGCGATATCGAGAAGGCCGCCGAAGCGTTCGCCGAGGCCGCCGAGATCATGCTGCGGCTAGGGCGTCACGACGACGCGATCAAGGTCCTCGAGCGGCTGCTCGAGCACGACCCTTCGCCCGAATACGCGCGCCTCTGCGGCGAGACCTACCTCGAGCGAGGCGGCCCCACCGACGGGATGAGCGCGCTCTCAAAGCTGCAGATCGCCTTCAAGGCAGACCCCCAGGACCTCGACACGCTCGAGGTGCTCGCGCGGGCGTTCGACGCCATCTCCCAGCCCCGCAAGGCGGTCGAGGTGCTGAAGGAGGCCGCCAGGATCGCCCGAGATCGCGAAGAGTCCGAGCGCCTGTCCGAGATCGTGACGTTGCTCGTCGAGCGCGCGCCCTACGACCCGTTCGTGCTGCAGCTAACGACCCCGCCCGCGACGACTCAGCCCAGCGCGCCCGAAACGTTCGCCTCGATCGCGATCGAGGCGCCCGACATCCTCGACACGAGCGTCGCGATCGAAGAGGCGCTCGAGCTCAGCGAGGCAGATCTCGACACCATGGAGGTCGAAGACGTCGACCCGAGCGAGCCGATGTTGCTCGACATGCCGCTCGACTCGTACGACGTCGAGACGGGAGGCGTCGACGCGGCGCTGCACTCCGCGCAGGGGATTCACGTCGAGCACAACCCGGACGTCGTCGTGCAGTACACGACGAAGGCGGGGCTCGGCCACCAGCCGACGCCGTTCGAGACGCTGTCGGGCGGCATCGTCCAGCGTGCGCTCGAGGAGGTCGAGCTCCTCGCCGATCTCGGACGCTTCGCGGAGGCCCGCGCGCTCGTGCGGTCGCACCTGCAGAACCTCGCCGACCATCCGCTCCTGCTCGATGCGCTTCGGCAAATCGAGGCGATGGCGGGGCCTGAAGAAGTGGTACCTCTCCCCGAAGAGTTCATCGAGGAGGAGCCGCACAGCTGGGCCAACCTCGACCCGTCGACGTACGCGCTCTACTCGACAGGCGGGTTCCCAGTCGCGCCGGACTCAGGCCCGAACCGCGACTCGGGGGCCTTCCCGGGCCGCGCCTCTCAAGTGCCGCACTCCTCGTCGCGCTCGGGCAACTACCCCGCGCTCGCGGGCGCGACCTCGAGCCCGGCGGCGTCCTCGGGCAACTACCCCGCCGTCGCAGGCCCGAGCCCGGCGTCGGGCGTGCCCACATCGTCGGGAGCGTACCCCGCGGTGCACGTGCCCGACTTCCAGTCTCAGTACGACATTGGCATGACGTACCTCGAGGCGGGCCGCTACAACGAGGCGATCGCGTCGCTCAGCTACGCCGCGCGGGATCCGAACCTCGAGGTGGTGTGCCGCTCGCTCGTGGGCTCGATGTACCTCCAGCTCGGCGACCTGGACTCCGGCATCGCGGTGTTGCACCAGGCCCTCGGCGCCTCGGTACGCACGCGGGAGCAAGACGTCGCCGTCGGCTACGAGCTCGGCAACGCCTACGAGCTGAAGGGGATGTTCGAGCAAGCCGCCCACTTCTTCGAGTGGCTGGTGCAGCTCGACCCGAACTACGGCGACCCGCGCGGCTCGGTCCGAGAGCGCCTCGCACGCCTCCGCCCCTGAGCGCACGAGAGACGGGGGCGCGCGACGGCGACTCGTCACGCCTCGGGCGGCACGTCGACGTCCGCGATGGAGTCTGCAACGCTCTCGGGAGACGGCGGGGCCTCCGTCGGAGCGTCCACCTCGGCGCGCAGAGCCATGTCGGCGTGGGGCGCGACATTCGTCGCGCGGTCTCGCTCGAGGGCCGCGTCCTCCTCGGCGAGGCGTCGGTCCGCATCGGCGAGCAAGGCGGTGTGCTGGTCGATCGCGGCGCGGCACCGCTCAGTCGCACGACGGCCGAGCCACACGCCACCCGCGGCGTAGAGGAGCGCAAAGACGAGCGGACAGGCCACGAGCGGTGACGAGAGAGCCCCCCCGGTGACGAGCGCGTCGTGCGTCACGAGCAAGAGAAAGACCGGTGAGGGAGCCGCGACCACGACGCCGGGATCGCTGCGGCTCGACAGAAGGCCAGCGACCGCGCCCACGATCCACGGGCCGACCGCAGTGACGAAGAGCGCGAGGATAAGCAGCGGACGAACCCCGCTGCCGCCCGCCGACCGCACGCGAAGGAACGTCGTGAGGCCAATCAAGAACTCGACGTAGGCGGCGAGAAAGACCCCCACGAGCGCGATCTGCGTCAGCTCGACCGTCGGGACGAAATGGGCGCCCGCGCGGGTCGTCGGCAAGCCGGAAGATGGCGTCGCGAGCATCCACCCGAGCGTGACCAGGATGAGCGGGAGCGTGAGGGTGAGCCGCAGCATGCGACGCGTCGGGGCGAGCCCTGGCGCGAGGCGCTGACGCAAGAAGCCACGACCGGCGAGGTCGACGAGGACGCGCCGCGAGGGGCCGAACACCTCGGTCGCAAACAGGTAAATCACGAACACCGCGTACGCCACGAACCCGAACGAGACGAGCGCGTGAAGCTCGCTCGGCGCGAGCGAGTCCACGTAGCCCGAGAGGACGAGGAGCAACGCGAGCGTCACCGGCGCAGCCACCAGATGCCAGCGCTTCAGGCCGAACGAGCGATCCTCCGTGATGCTCGAGAGGTTCGCGAGCGTGACCTCGAACAAGAACCACGCGGGGAGCCCCACGACCGCGAGCGGGATCGCGACGAGGAAGAGCAGAAACTCGCGACCGAACGGCGCGACGCCCCAGGCGACCGGATACCAGAACGGCGTCCCCTCCTGCACGCCGGGCCAGACGCGATGCGCGAGCGTGGACGCCATCGGCCCCACCACCGCGAAGAGCCCGCTCGCGAGCGGGAACGCCGCGAGCAACGTCACGACGATGGCGCCCCGAAGGCTCTGCATGCGCGCGCTCAAGGCGAGCCCGAAGGCCACCGACAGCAGCGCGAAGACGAACAAGACCAAAAACGCGACCACGACCTCGGTGGGTGTGACGCCACCGAAGATGAAGGGAAGCGCCCCGACCGGCGCGAGCGCGACGATGTAGATCGCGATCGAGGTGTAGGCGCTCGCGAACTTGCCACGGGCGATGGTCGCGGGCCGCATGCCCGTCAGCAACACCACCTCCCAGGTGCGGCCTTCGCGCTCGGACGCGATGGTGTTCGCGCCCAGCGCGGGCCCAACCACCGCGACGATGAAGTACGCGAGGGTAAAGAAGGTCTGAAAGAGCACGCCACCGATCGACGCGGGGCTGAGCTTGAAAGCAGCCATCATGCCGCCGATCCCACCGATGAACAGCGTCATCAGGATGGTGAGCGCGGCGAGCGCGATCGGGGTGAGCTGGACTCGCGCCGCTTGGCGCATCTCGCGGAGCCAAAGAGGATTCGGCTCGTCACGAAGCTCGGCGAGGTACGCGCACATCCGCCCTCCAAGCGAGCGGCCCGAGGTCGAGCGGTGGATGGAATCGCTCATGCGCCACCCCCTCGCCCCGTCGTCCCCGTCGCCTCGAGGAAGATCCGCTCGAGCTCGCTGCGCTCGTGCTCGAGCCCGACGACGCCAAAGCCTCGATACACGAGATACCTCGCGAGCTCGGCCACCTTTTCGTCGCCGCCGACGTACCCGACGTGCAGGCTCCTGCCGACGACGTTCACGTCGAGGATTCCAGGCCCGCCGTGGAGCGCGTAGGCCGCGGCGGCGAGGTCGCCGAGGACCCGTACCCGCACGACGCGTCGCGGCCCGAGCTCGGGAACGAGCGGTGCGGCGGCGGCAGGCTGCGTCACGCCACCGTCGAGCGAGGACTCGGCCCCCGTCCCGAGAGGAGGCGCCGCGCGTCCACCGTGGCGCCCCGCGAAGCGCCGAGCAATCTCCTGGATGGGTCCCGAGACGACCATGCTCCCTTGCTCGATGATGCCGACCGAGGTGCAGATGTCGCTGAGCTCGCTCAGGATGTGCGACGAGAGCAAGATGGTCTTCCCGAGCGACTGGAGGTCGAGGAGCAGATCGCGGATCTCGATGCGCGCGCGCGGATCGAGATCGCTCGCCGGCTCGTCGAGGATCAAGACCTTGGGGTCGTGCAGGAGGATGCGCGCGAGCTGCAGCCGCTGCTTCTGCCCCTTCGAGAGCGTCGCGACCAGCTCGCTCGAGAGTCTCTTGATATCCGTCAACTCGAGGACCGCCTCGACGACGCCGGGCGAGCGAATGCCGTGCGCATCGGCAAAGAACTCGAGGAACTCGCGCACCGTCACGCGCTCGTAAACGCCAGCGTGATCGGGCATGTAGCCGAGCGTCTTCCGCACGCGCTCGGGGTCCATCGAGACATCGACGCCATCAAGCTCGACGCGCCCGCTCATCGGCTCGAGGAGCGTCGCCATGACGCGGATGGTGGTCGTCTTGCCGGCGCCGTTCGGACCGATGAAGCCGTAGATTTCTCCGGGATAAACGTCGAACGTGACGTCGCGCAGCACGTCCCGCTGACCGTACCGCTGCCAGAGGTGCCGCACCCGAATGGCAGGAGTGCTCTCGCGCCTCACCTCGATGGGAGCTCGAGAGCTCATGGCTCGCCTCCGTAGCCGACGACACGCACGAGCGTTCGGTCATGCTCGACGCGCATCCCCAAGTCCTCGGTGATGCCCTCGCCTCCGTCGAGCTGTGCGAGCAGCACAGGGACGTCTTCTGGAAAGACGTCTGCGGCATCGCCGAAGCGATCCGCGAGCGCCCGCCAAGCCGCGCCAAGACCCGGGAGCCGCGTGTCGAGGGTCTCCTCGTTCACCAGGAGGTCGAGCGAGCTCACCTTGAGCCCGCCGAAGAAGTGCGCTCTCCGAACAGAGAAGGCCTCGAGATCGCCGTGGCGCGCGCGCGCGCCGTGCTCGAGGCGCGCGAGCCAGCCCGGAGTCTTCCCGGGCCGATGCAACATCAGCCCGAGGAGCGCTCGCCCTGAGCGATTGACGACCGTGACCTCGTCATCCGAGCCGCGTACGAGCGCGATCCCGGCCCCCAGCGACGCGACCCCGTCCTCACGCACCACGTGCGTCTGCCAGGGGCGCAGCTCGATCCCGACGAGCCGATGGCGATCTCGCTCGAGGCGCCACCGCTCATCGCTGTCGAAGGGATCGACGCCGTCCGAACGAACGAGCCCCGCCGCGTGGCGCGCCTCGACCGACAGCGAGCGGGCACGATGGGAGAAGAATCCGCGGTACCGATGCGCCGCTCCCATCGACATGCCCGCGCCGGCATCGACGAAGGTGAGGTGACGGGCCCGCTCCTTTACGCCCTTCACCGCCACGGCGAGGATCGCAACGCCGCCGAAGGTCGTCGCCGAAAGCACCCCCAGCGTCGAGAGCGCGCGAAGCGGCGCGCCGCGGCGTCGCCACACGAAGAAATTAATGGGGCCGGCCGCGATGGCGTACCCACAGAGCAACAGCACCGCGAAGACGATGGCCCAGCGCGAGCCCTCGTTCGGATCGAGGTAGCGGCGGACTCCGACGGCCTCGCCTTCCCCGCCGAAGTCCCCGGGGCGCGCGAGCATCGAGAGCCGGCGCTGGAGCGAACGCGCCGCCATCGCCGCGAGGCGAACATGCACCCAGGGCTCGTCGACGGCAGGTCGCGCCGTGGGATCGAACGGCAGGACGTGAACTTCGCCGAGGCCGTAGACCGCGGTCGAACCGAAGGGCGAGGGGCTCACGTTGCCACCACGGTGACCGATCAGCACGGCCGAGAGCGTCGGCGAGACCGGAGGGTCGACCGGCAGCTCCTTCTTCCCCGACTCCGTGCCCGAAGGTGTCCGCGGCGCCGAGGGCAACGCCGGCAAGCGCGCGAGCGTCACCCCGTCTACGGGCCCCTCTGCGAGCTCGCCGCCCAAGAGCGCCACGACCGTGGGGTGGCGAAGGTCTTCGGGGCGCGAAATGGCGAGGGCGAGCGTCCCTCCTGACAAGAGCCACCCCGCGAGCGCCGAGAGCTCGGGCGCCCCGAGACGGACGAGCGCGTCCGATCGCGCGAGCACCGCAGCCACCCTCGCGTAGGAGGCTGACACGCGCGGCGCGACCGGCTCACCCGACAAGGTCACGTTCGGCACCGGCGCGAGCGACAGCGGGAGCAGGCGCGCGCTCCCGGACGGCGACAGGTAGGGGTGAGGGTTCGCCCGGTCGAACACGACGGGATGCCCGAGGTCGAGGACGGCGCCGTCGAGGTGCGTAGCGAGGGCCGAGCGCTGGCCGAGCTCGACGAGCAACGCGCCGTCGCCGCTCTGCCTACCCAGAGAGCGCTCGAGGAGCAGCTTCCCCGCCTCATCGCGGACGGCGACCACGGGATCCCCGACGAACGACACGCCCGTCGGGACGAGGAGCTCGACCGCCCCCGACGGGGCAACCTCGAACGGTGCCTCAACGAGCCCGACGGAGCGGCCGCGAAAATCACGCCCGGCGAGGACCGAGACGGTCCCCCGCTGCAGCTCTTGGCCGCGATTGCGAAGCGAGACCGTCACCTCAGTGAAGCCTCCCGCCGAGAACGAATGCTCGCCGAACACCCCGGAGATCGCGACGTCGAGACCACGAACCTCCGCGCGAACGCTCGTCTCGGCGGGCGGGGCGGCGGGCGACGGGACCGGCTTGATCGCGGCGGCGCGCCCCGATACCAGCGCGAGCGTGACCGCAAAGACGACGGCGAGCGCGTCTTTCACCGGGAGGCACGCTCCACGCTCGGGGGGCGCTCGGGCACGTGCGCGAGGAGCGCGTCCACGACGACGTCGGTGGAGACGCCGTCGGCTTCGCCTTCAAAAGAGCGAATCAGCCGATGACGAAGCACCGGCCGCGCGACCTTCGCGATGTCAGCGAACGAGACGTGAGCACGTCCCGACAAGAGCGCGACCGCCTTGGACGCGAGCACGAGCGCCTGCGCGCCGCGAACGCCTGCGCCGTAACGGAGCGCGCGTCGGACGAGCTCGGGCGCCGCGGGCGAGGCAGGATCGCTCGCGCCGACGAGCCGCGCAGCGAACCGCATGACCGGCTCCGCGACGAGCACGTCACGGCAGAGCGCGCGCAGCTCGAGAACCGCCTCGCGAGTCAGCACGGGCTGGGGAGGCGCGCCCTCTTGCGCCGTCGTTCGCACAAGGATCTCGGTGAGCTCGTCCTCGGTCGGGCTCGGTACGAGCACCTTGAGGAGGAAGCGATCGAGCTGAGCCTCCGGTAGCGGGTACGTGCCCTCCATCTCGATCGGGTTCTCGGTCGCGAGCACGAAGAACGGCGGCGTCATGACATGACGGGTCCCGGCGATCGTACAGGCCGCCTCCTGCATCGCCTCGAGGAGCGCGCTCTGCGTCTTCGGCGTCGCGCGGTTGATCTCGTCGGCGAGGACGATTTGAGCAAAGAGCGGCCCCTTGTGGAGCGCGAAGCTACGCTTGCCCGCCTCATCGGTGACGAGCACGTTGGTCCCGAGGACGTCGCTCGGCATCAAGTCGGGCGTGAACTGAATGCGCGAGAAGTGGAGATCGAGGCACCGCGCCAAGGTCTTGACGAGGAGCGTTTTTCCGAGCCCCGGCGCACCCTCGAGCAACACGTGCCCGCCGGCGATCATCGCCCAGAGGGTCTGCTCGACCACCGGCCCCTGCCCGACGATCACGCGGCCGATCGCGTCGAGCAGCGCCTCGGTGGTGCGCTGCGCCTCGCTGAGACGCGACTCGAGCCCTTCCGTCATCGCTCCGTTCTCCCTCAGGTCCGCGAGGCTAGCACTTTCGCCCGCGACGCCGTCACCGAGCAGGGAAGTAGCGGCCGACTTGTTCTCGGTATTCGCGCGGGATCTCGCTCCGGCTCGCACCCTCGACCGCGCCGGGGGCGACCTCGCCGAGGCGCCCCTCGCCTGCGATCCGCGCGGTCTCACCCGCGACGCCCGGGGCGCGACCGACGACCCCGCCTGGGTTCGGCGCCGCCGCGTTGAGCGGCGCGTTCGCGTGCGCGCGCAGCGAATCCCCGTCGACCGGAGCCGTGCCGCCGCCGTGCGTCCCAGCGCCACCACCTCGGCCCGCGCTGGGCGTCCCGGAGTCGGGCTTTCCTCCGGACGTAGCGTCGCGCCCTGCCCCAGGCGTGCCCTGTCCCGGCTTCCCCCGCCCCTGGCCGGGTGTCGCGCCCGGCGTCGGCACGGGCGTCCCCTGCAGTCGAGCCTCTCCGCGTCCGAGGCCACGCTCCGCTTCGTCGAGCCCACGGTCGCGTCGGGCCTCGGGGCTCTCCTCGGGCGCGCGCGCGAGCTCTCGCAGCCGCGCCGCGAGCTCACGGCGCCCCTCGGGCGTCGCCAGCTCTCGCTGCAAGCGCTCGAGCTCCTCGCGCGACGCCTCCCCCGCCGCGCCGGGCGGGCTCTCCTTCGCCGCCGCGGCGAGCTTCCGTGCGAGTCGCTTAAGCTCCTCGTCGTCGAGATCCGAGAGCGCCTCCGCGAGCTGACGACCGAGCTCCGAGCGCTCTCGCTCGCCGCCCTCGCGTCGCATTCCTTCGAGCGCATCGCGCCCCTCCTTGGGGAGGTCGTCACCAAGCGCGTCGGCGAGCTTTCGGAGGGCCTCGGCGCCCGCGCCGCGGTCCGCGAGACGACGAGCCTGCTCCTCGAGCTCACGCGCAAGCTCCGGCGCACCTTCGCGGCGCGCAGCCGCGGCTGCCTCCTCGAGCGCCTCCCTCGCGCGCGCGCGGTCCTTCTCTTCGAGCCGATTCGCGAGCTCAGCCATCTCACGGTCGAAGCCCGTTAGGTCCCGATCGCCGAGGGCCTTTTGCGCGTCGGCGAGGCGGGGCTCCTTCGCGAGCTTACCGAGCGCGGCTTCGAGGCCGGCCCGCGCGCCGCCCGCCCCGAGCTTTTGTCGCTCCGCGGCGACGTCCTGCCGCAGGCGAGCGATCTCGGCCTGCGCTTCACGGCGAGGCATGCCCTCCGCGAGGCGCTTCTCGAGACGCTCCGCGCGCCCGGCGAGCTCACGCAGACGCCGGCGCTGCTCCTCGTCGCGAGCCTCGAGCCGCGCGAGCGCCTTGACTTCCTCGAGGCCCTCGAGCCCTTCGAGCGCCACGGCCTCGACTCCAGAGGGGCGTGGCGTGGTGTCCGCCGGCGAGGGCGGCAGCGGGAGTCGTACGAGCCACGCAGCGAGAGCGAGCGCTACCGGGAGCAGCGCGTGCCAAGGCCGAAGCGCGCGCGGCGAGGCCCCGGGTCGCTCGAGCGCCGCTCGCGCCGAGAGGAGCACCGTCCTCGCCGACGCCGACGAGCGATCGGCGACCCCAGAGGCCGTGACGATGGCTTCGCTCGAGGCGTGCGCCTCGTCCAGGAAGAGCGCGACCTCCTCGTCCGACCAGCGCCACGCGCGCGAGCCAACGAGCGCGGCGAGAGCGCCGACCCCGACGAGCGACACGCTCCAAAGGCGAAGGTCCCCCCGCCGCAACCACCACGCGACGCCGGCGGCTGCGACCGTGAGGGCGCCTCCGATGGTCGCACCTCCGAGCGCCCGTGAGAGCGCGAGCTTGGCCCGGACTCGAGCGGCGGCGCGCGCGAAGCTGCGGTCGAACTCGCTCCACGCCGGCTCCGAGCTCACGCTGGCTTCCGGTGCAGAGACGTCGCGCGAGCCGCTCATCGGGAGGGCCGTCAGTCCTTGACCGATCGCAAGGTGCCGCCAAGCTGGGCGCACTCGGCGACGTCGCCCTCGCTCGCGCTGGAGACGCAGTCGCTGTAGGTCGCCTTCGCCTCGCGCATGCGCCCCTGGTCCTGAAGGGCCGCGCCGAGGCAGCGGTAGCCGGTCGCGTCGTTCGGCCGGAGCGCGACGAGCTTGCGCGCGATCTCCTCCGACTCCTTCAGCTTCCGCTTGCTGTGCAGATCCACGAACTCCCTCCGGAGCGCGTCGAAGTCCTCCGAGGAGGTCGACTCGTCCGACGAGGCCGACGCGCTCGGCGCTGCGGAGGCGTCCGGCGAAGCCGTCGGCTCGATCGAAGCGGCAGGAGGGCTCGTCGTCGCAGCCGCCTTGGTCGAAGTGACCGCGGAGACCGCGGTTGGCGTCGCCGTCGCGCTCGGAGCGGGCCTCGCTCGAACGGAGCTCTTGACCACTGACCGCTTCACCCACAGCCCGCCCGCGACGGCGGCCAGGACGACGAGGCCGACCGCAAACGGAACGCCGATGGAGCGGCGGTTCTCGGCGCCGACGAGCGGTCGAAAATCATCTCCCGAGGACCGCCTCGAAGAAGGCGGCGCCTCCGAGTCGCGGCGGTGTTCGGACGGACGCGGTCGGTCGGAGTCGAGCGCGGATTGACGCGCCGTGATGCTCGAAGCGGCCGTGCGTGTCATCGGGTCGACGCCCCAGACCGACCTCGCATGGTCCGACGACGGCGCGGCGTCGTCGTCGCCCGCGTCGTTCTCGGAGAACGGAGCCTCGGAGGACGGAGCCTCGGAGGACGGAGCCTCGGAGAACGGAGCCTCGGAGAACGGAGCCTCGGAGAACGGAGCCTCGGAGAACGGAGCCTCGTCGTCGTCGCCTGCGTCTCGCTCGGACTCCGGCGTCTCGTCGAGGCGAGGGATGGGCTTCGCCTCGCGCGTCTTCGGAGCGCTCCCGAGCGCAAAGGAAGGCGCGGCGGGCCGCGAAAAACGCGGCGAGCGAGAGAGCGCATCGTCGAGATCCGCCGGCGCGCTGGACTCCTTCACGCGAATGCTCGGCTCGTCGAGGGCGCTCGCCGAGTCGCCCGGGTAGGCGCTCTCGTGGATCTCGATCTTGGGAGACTCGCCCGAGGTCGCCCCGTCCCTCGGCTTTGCCGGGGCTCGAAGTTCGTCGGCTCCTGCAGGGCGACTCAGCGGGAGGGGCTCCTCGTCGTCCTCGTGCGCCGCGTCGAACCGGTCGCTCATGCTCGGCGCGTCGAAGGGCGAGTCGCTCGATTCTGGGCGAGGCTCGTTCCAGAACGACAGGCTCGGCGCGATCTCGTCTTCGCCGATGCTCGGCTCGACCGCGCCGAAGTCGTCCTTTTCCTGCCCGGAGAGAGGCTCGTCTTCCGCCGTCCCATCAGTCTCGACCGGGGCCCCCGGCAAGAGCGAAGGGCGCAGCTTGCGTCCACGTCGGATCGCGCGGCTCGCGACACGAAGTCCCTTGCGCGCCTTGGTCTTGTCTTCGTCTCCGTCCGTCGTCATCGTCTCGTCCGTATTGTCGCGTGGATCGCTCGCGGATGGTCACCTATTCAGCGAGCAACGAGCACCCGCGGGGCACCCGCAGCGTCGACGTCTCGGCAAAACGCTCGCCAAGGGCCGTACTCGCTCGCCTCGACCCTCGAGCGACGCAGCTCGACGGTCCGCGTCACGACGATCTTGCGCCCCTCGGTCGAGACACGCAGCTCGAAGCGGGCTGCGGGATGCTCGAGGGTCACGCTCTTGGGGAGCGACAACACCCGGGCGTCTGCCGGCAGCTCCAGCGCGAAGCGAACCACCGCCGTCCGCACCGGCCCGAGCAAGAGCGGCGTCGTGCGCTCGGCCATTGCGGCAAGGTTCGCAACGAGCTGGCTCTTGCCGCCAATCGGAACCGACCAACCGACGCCATCGCGTACGGCTGTCCCGCGCCCGCGAGCCCGGAGGACGAGCGGCGACTCAAAGCGGTCGACGTTCTCGACCTCGACCGAGCCGGGCTCGAGCTCGAGCGCGCCGAGCGCCTGCGACAGGTCGGCGCGGAGCCGCTCGGCGCGCGTCCCCTCGGCGTGGTAACGGCGCCGGACGATCGGGGCCTCCGGGCCCGAATGACGCGACATCGCTTGAAACGGCAGCGCCCCATCTGGCTCGAGCGACATCGTGAAGTCCTGCTCGTCGAGCGCGGGCGTCGCGACGACCTCGGGGAGCGTCACGAGCTTCCCCTCGCCGCCGCTCACCCGCAGCCCAAGCGCGCCGCGGTCGAGCGCCGGGAGCTCGTTCGAGCCCGAGTCCTCTGCGGTGCCGTCGAGGTACCGGTCGAGCGCGGGGACGTAGGCGATCGCGTGGTCGAACGGCGCGAGGCTCGCGGTCGCCACATCGAAGCGCCCGCGCAACCCCGTGCGTACGAGCACGAGCTCCGCCTCGATCCCGAGAGACCGCAGCATCGCCACGATGAGCGCCGCCTTGTCTTTGCAGTCACCCCAGCCGCGCGCGAGGGTGAGGCTTGCCCGTCGCGGGCGGATCCCTTCGATGCCGAGCTCGAGCGCGACGTAGCGAATCTGGGTCGAGGCGAAGCGGTGCACCGCGGCGACCTTGGCCTCGAGGTCGGCGGCGTGGCGGACGACCTCGGCCGCGAGTCGCCGGATCTCGTCGTCGGGCTCGAGCTTCTCCTTCGCGAGGCCCCAGTACCATGAGCCCACCGCGCGCCAATCCGCGAGCGAGGTCACATGGACCAGGCCGAGCGCCTCGGCGAGCGGCGGCCCACCGGCCTCGAGTGTCGCCGCCGGGAGGTCACGCGCGACGAAGCTCCTCGTCGTGCGCCCGCCTTCGGTCCGCGTCGACTCCGCGAGGCCCGGGAGCCCCGTGGCGCGCGCGAGGAGTGGGCGCCCCGTCGGGGTGGACAGGACGTACTCGGCGTGTGCGACCGGATCGGCCTCCTGCAGGTACTCGAGCTCCGCGACGTAGTCCCCGAGCTCGCTCTCGCGCGCGACATCGTCGACGCGATATTTGATTTCGATCACGTCCCCGGGCGACACCTCGGGAAGCTGGATGTAGAAGAGCCGCTGCAACGTGTACATTTGCAAGGACGGGTCATCGAGCGGGGCCTCCCCGGTGGTCACCGTGGAGTCGATGCGTCCGTCCTTTCGGAAGACGCGCACGCCGCGGACCTCCACCACCTGGCGATCGGAGTGGTAGCTCACGGCGAAGCGCCGCGCGCGCTGGGCCGCCTCGGCCGTGAGCGGCTGCACGACGCGCTGGTGAAACCGCGACGCGAGCCCGCTGTCCCACACCGTCGTCGCGACGAGGTTCCGCAGGACGCGCGAGGTCACGCCCGATGGCGCGGGCTTTGCGGCGAGCTCACGGAATCGGTCGTCGGGCCAGGCGAGGAGCTCGTCCTCTCTCGCGCGCGCCGGCTCGAGGCGCTCGAGGTAGTCGCGCGCCGTCGGATCCTGGGGCGAGAGGCGAACGATCGTCCGCAGAGCCGCGAGCGCCCTGGTCGTGTCTCCTCGATCGGCGTAAATCTCGGCGAGCGCGCGGAGCGTCCCGGTGTCCTCGGGAGCGTTGTCGAGCAGCCGCGCGTAGGTCGTCGTTGCCCGCTCCGGCTCGCCCACGGCGCGGAGGGCCCGCGCCGCGCGGTCGTGGGCCCAGGCGTTCGTCGGCTGGAGGCGGAGGAGCAACTCGGCCTCGCGCAGGACCGCAGCACGATCGGCCCGCGCCACCGCCAGCTCGAGCCGCTGCTCGACGGGCGCAGGGTCGTCCGCGCGCAGCGCCGCGTACCGTGCCTCGACCCGCTTCGCGTCGAGGTCGCGAGCGATCGCCCGGAGCGCAGCCGCTCGGGCTCGAAGCAAAATGGGCGCGCGAGGCCTCCGGTCGCTCGCGCGCGAGAGCTCGGCTTCGGCCGTGCGCGAGAGCCCCGCCTCGCTGAGGTGCTCGGCGAGGGCGAGGGTGGCCGACGGCTCCTCAGGGTCGAGGCGCGCGAGCGAGCGATGAAGCGCGAGCACGTCGGATGCCCCGGGCCCACTCGCCGCGAGCGCTGCCTGCGCGGCGACGAGGTCGGCTCGCTCTCTCGGCGTGCGGGCGAGCGCCTCGGCCCGCGCGAGCCACTCTCTTCGCCCGTTGCGATCGAGCGCGACGGTGGCCGCGAGCATCGTCCTCGAGAAGGTCGGCTCGCGCGTCGCCGCGCGCTCGGCGAGGTCGCGCGCCTTGGGGTCGTCTTCGGCGTCACCGCCCGTCACCGCAAGGTAGCGAGCGTATGCCTCGAGCGCACGCGGGTCCTCGGGCGAGCGCGCGAGCCAGCGATCGAACTCCTGCAGCGCGCCAACGACGCCCTCGCGCGCGGCGAGGCGCGGGCGGGCGGCGTGGCTCGACGGCGTCGTCCGGGTGCGGGCTCGACGAAGTCTCGCCGAAGCGAGCGTGCTCGCCACCTCGCTCGCCTCGACGGTCAGCCCTCGCGCCGGAGAGCCGTCGAGCTCGGCGAGCCGAAGCGAGAAGGCTGCGCCGTTGTCCGCACCGCAGACCTTCGCGGTGATGCGATGAAACTCGCCGGCCTCGAGCTCGAGCGGCACCGCGTACCGCTCCGCGTCGAGCTCGCGATAGCCGCCGTCGACGAGCACCTCGTCGGCGCCGACGAAGAGCTTGAAGGCTCCCGTCGCTCCGACGCGCATCGACAGCGTGCGCGCCCGCTCGCTCTTCACGAAGGTGGTCGCGAACACGCACACGTCCTTCGTTGGGCGCACCATGCTGCCGAGGTCGATCCAGCCGAGTCGATGCACGAGAGGAGCCGCGCGGTGGCTCACCGGGCGCACTTTGCCAGGGTAGGCACGGCCCTCGACGATCGGGGCGTCGAGCTCGAGCTCGGGGCCATGGCGCTCGCCGAGCCCGGTGCGGTTCTGGTTCTCGAAGGGCCCGACGATCAGCCAATCGCGGACGTAACCGAGGTCTGCTACCCGTCGCTCGGCGCCGTCGAGATCGCCGCGTCGACGGCGCGCGTAGGCCTCGATGAGCCCCGCGTAGGCGCGGAGGTGTGCCGGCTTTCGCGGGTCGCGCGCGAAGGCCGCGATCGACGCCTCCACGACGTCGGGATCCGAGAGGTCCCACGCCCGCCACAGCTCGCGGAGCGCCGCGTAGACCTCCGGACCGCGCGCGCTCTCGAGACGTCGCGCGAGCTCCGTCGTCCGCGCTTCGAGCACCGCTTCGGGCTCGGCGGCGAGGGCGCTCGACGCTGCGGCCGTCAGCGAGAGGGCGAGTACGGCCCCGAGGACTCTCCTCACGCAGCCCCCGGCGCTCGCCCGAAGCCGCGATGCTCGGCGCAGAACGCCGCGCGCTCGGGGGACAGCTGGGTCCGCACGAGCTCGAGCAGCGCGGCCCCGTCGAGCAAGTCGACCGGCGCGGGCGTCGAGCCGATGGCGGTCTTCGCCTCGTCGCTGAAGCCCGCGAGCGCGACGTAGATCCCCTTCAACGCCCCCATGTCCGCGCGGACACTCTCGGCGAAGCCGAGCACCTCGACCGAGTCGACGGGCCCCGAGATGACCGGTGTCGCGTAGAGCAAGATGCGGCCGCCGGTGAGCGGCTTCGGATCACGAAGGGTCATCTCGACGACTCCGCCCGTCCCCATCGAAGAGAACACGGTCTCGAGGCCAAGCGAGCCGACGATCTCCTCGACCAAATCCTTGAACTCGTCGCTCGTGATTTCGGGCCTGTCGTCTGCGTGCGCGCCGGTGAGGGACTGCGTCTCGCGCTGCACGTTCGGGGCAAAGCGCGCGACCACTAGGATGAGGATGAGGCCGGCGACGAGCGGCGCCAGCATGACGAAGAGGGCGATCATCGCGGTGCGAGACTTAAGCACCGCTTTTGCCCAGCCGCCAGCCGCGCCTTGCGTGGCGCGCCCCCCGCGTGCGCTTGCGAGCCGTGAGCGCGTCGGTTAGCGTCTCTTGGCCTTCATGCTGCTGCCGACCACCGTCCTCCGCGAGGAAGACCAGCTCCGACTCCAGACCACCGTCGACGCGCTGGTCCGGAGCGCGAACGCGAAGGTCGTGTTCCTCGTGGACAAGGCCGGGCAGCTCATCGCCGCGAGCGGGACCGACTCGAGCCTCGACACAACCTCCCTGGCCTCGCTGACGGCAGGCAACATCGCGGCCACCGGCGGGATCGCAAAGCTCCTTCGCGAGAACGAGTTCGCGACGCAGTACCACGAAGGCAAGGACGCGCACGTCCACATTCAGGTCGTGCAAAACCGGGTGATCCTGGTCGTGATCTTCGACGCGAAATCGAGCCTAGGGCTCGTTCGCCTGCGGGTCCGCAAGACGAGCGACGAGCTCGCGATGATCTTCGACGAGATATCCCGACGCCCGCCCCCAGGACACGAGGGCTCGCCCTTCGCCGAGCTCACCGATCAGGACATCGACAACCTGTTCAGCGACTGAGCGCTTCAACGACCGAGGCCACCCCTGGCTTCGCTTCTCGACTACCACGCGCCTCGCGCGCCCTACCCTCCAACGACGAGGACTCGAACCGAAGATGCCGTTCATCAACCTCAGGGCGAGGGAGATCAACTGCAAGATCGTCTATTGCGGCCCGGGCCTGGGCGGTAAGACGACGAACGTCGAGCGCATCCACGACACGACGAAGCCGGAAGCGCGCGGTCAGCTGACCAAGCTGAAGACCGACACGGAGCGGACGCTGTTCTTCGACTTCCTGCCGCTCGAGCTGAAGGAGGTGCGCGGCTTCCGAACGCGCTTCCTTCTCTACACGACGCCCGGTCAAGTCTACTACCACGCGAGCCGGAAGCTCGTGCTGAAGGGTGTCGATGGCTGCGTGTTCGTCGCCGACTCGCAGCGCGCGCGGGCCGACGCGAACGAGCAGTCGCTCGAGGAGATGAAGGAGGACCTCGCCGACTACGGGCTCGACCTCGCGAGCCTCCCCTACGTCATCCAGTACAACAAGCGAGACCTGCCCGGGATCCTGCCGCTGGACGAGATGCGTCGCACGTTGAACCCGGCTGGGGTTCCCGACGTAGAGGCCATCGCGAGCCGGGGCGTGGGCGTCTCGGAGACGTTCAAGGCGGTCGCGCGCCAGGTCTTCTTGAAGCTACGCGAGCAGCACGGGGCGCCCCCGTCGGGCGATGCCGTCGGCGGCATCGGCTGGCTGCTCGGACGCTGACAGGCTCCCGTCGGAGGCGACTGGCGCGGGGAACACCGAGCGCCCGCGCGACCTTCCGGCACGGCCCCCAAGACTCGAACGGCGCGGCCGCGCGTGGCACAGACGCGAAGGACTTCGACGGCGCAGCCGGCGAGTCCCTGGCTCGGTGCAACCGGCGCGCTGGCCCTTCGGCTCAGCAGGAGCGCCGGTCGAGGCTCAGCGGGCGCGCTGGTAGATGCGGGCGCGGCGGCTAGCAGCCTTCGCAGCCTTGGCGGCGCGGTTGCGCGAGGACTTGTTGCGGACGAGCTTGCGGGGCTTCTTCGAGATCAGGAGGTACATGTCGGTTCCTCGAAAGGACGCGCGTCATACGACACGCTCCGCTCGAGTGCAAGCTCGTCACCCCTCGCGACCGCGGGTGTCCCGCAACCAAGAATCGAGGTTCGGCACGCGCCGAGCCGTGATACCTGAATCCATGACCAGGGGGCCGGGGACGCGTATCCCTCGGCGGCGACGAAGAGGCCGATGAAGAAAAACTACGTACTCGACGCGAACGTCCTCCTTCACGACCCGCACGCGGTCTTCAAGTTCGAGGACAACAACGTCATCATTCCCATCTACGCGATCGAGGAGATTGACAAGTTCAAGCGCGAGCAGACCGAGCGCGGCAGGAACGCGCGCACCATCGCCCGCGTGCTCGACGAGGTGAGACCGCGCGGCGGAACGCTGTCGAAGCCAGTGCCGATGAAGCAGGGTGGAACGCTCTGGATCGCCCTCCCGAAGACGCGCCACGAGCTCGGGGTCGGCCTCGAGTCCAACTCGCTCGACCACGCGATCCTGCAGACGGCGATCGACATCCGCGATCGCAACACCTCGATCCCCACCGTGTTCGTGACGATGGACACGAACCTTCGGATCCGCGCCGACGCGATCGGCGTCACGTCGCAGACCTACGAGAACGTCCGCGTTCACGACATCGACCTCGAGCAGACGGTGCTCGAGTGGATGGTCTCTCCCGCGCAGATCGAGGCGTTCTTCCGCGACGGCCAGCTGCCGCTCGAGGACGAAGCCCTGTACCCCAACGTCGGCGTCTTGCTGCGCAACGAGCAGTCCCGCAACCACACCGCGCTCGGCCGTTACGACGGCGCGCGGCGCTGCGTGCGAGCGCTCCGCGTCCCGCGCGAGGGGCTCATGGGCGTTCGGCCGCGCAACAAAGAGCAGAGCGTCGCGCTCGACCTGTTGCTCGACGATGAGGTGCCGCTCGTGTCGCTCTTCGGGAAAGCGGGCACCGGGAAGACGCTGCTCGCCCTCGCCGCGGGCATCGCGCGCACCACGGTGGATCGCACCTACAGCCGCATGCTCGTCAGTCGGCCGATCATGCCGCTCGGGCGCGACCTCGGCTTCCTGCCCGGCAGCGTTGAAGAGAAGCTGAACCCATGGATGCAGCCGATCTTCGACAACCTGGAGCAGCTCTTCACCTCCGGCCCGAGCGGCGGACGCGGCGAACGCGACAGCGCCCGGACCTACACCGCACTGATCGAGAGCGGCGTTATCCAGGTCGAGCCGCTCACCTACATTCGCGGCCGCAGCCTCCCGCGCCAATACCTGATCGTCGACGAGGCACAGAACCTCACTCCGCACGAGGTGAAGACCATCATCACGCGCTCGGGCGAAGGCACGAAGGTGGTGCTCACGGGCGACCCGCAACAGATCGACCATCCGTACGTCGATCACGCGTCGAACGGCTTGTCCGTGGTGGCGCAGCGCTTCAAGAATGAGCGCCTCGCAGGACACGTCACGCTCACGAAGGGCGAGCGAAGCGAGCTCGCCGAGCTCGCGACGAACTTGTTGTGAAGATCCCGCGGGTCGACGCGCCGTCGAGCCGACGTGACACCACCCTGGCCGACTGGGACGCTCGCATCACCGCGAGGCTCGTCGAGGCGGAGCGACACATCGCCGTGGTGGCGCGCGCGACGCCCGTCAATCTGAAGACCGAGCTCGAGGCGCTGGAGGCCGACTTCGCCGCCGGGCGACCGCGGCCTGCCAGGTTTCGGTACGAGCCGGCGCCGCCCCACGCGCTGGAGGGGGACCTGCTGCGCCTCGCCGACGTGCTCGCGAGGGAGCCCCATCCGCTCGCCGCTCTCTACCGCGAGCGCGCCGAGGAGCTCGCGCTCGAGCATCGGATGACGACGCGCGTCGGGACGCGCGATTTGTGGCGGTTGGCCCGCGAGCGTTACCGCACCTCGCCTGCGCTCGGCGAGGCCGCCGATGAGGTCGCCTCGCGGTGGCTCGAGGCGCCGGCCTCGGGAGCTGCCGCGGCGAGCGAGTGCGTGCGAAGCGACGACGAGGGCGAGCCCCAAAGCCTCGTGTCGCGGCTCACCGCCGAGCTCGGCGCGCGACGACTTCCGGTGCGCGTCGCGACCACCGATCGGATCGCCGCGCTCGCAGCGACGGGAGATGGCCTCGTGGTCGTCGCGCGGGGACGATGGCTCTCGCTCGAGGACGTCGAGCGCACGGTGCTTCACGAGATCGAAGGGCACGTGATGCCGCGCGAGCGCGCACACAGGCTCACGCCCGGCTTGTTCAGGGTCGGCACGGCGAAGGGCTCGGATGACCAAGAAGGGCGCGCGCTCGTCCTCGAGGAGCGGCACGGCCACCTTGGCCCTTCGCGCCGTCGCGAGCTCGCGCTGCGCCATCTCGCCGCTCGAGCGGTGGAGCGCGAGCAGGACTTCGTCGAGACGGTGGCGCTCCTTCGTGATCGAGGCGCACCGCTCGGCGAGTCGCTCCGGCTCGCGGCGCGCGCGCACCGTGGCGGAGGGCTCGCTAGAGAGATCGTGTACCTCCCAGCGTACCTCACGGTGAAGGACGCCCTCGAGCGAGCTCCAGCCCTCGACGACACGCTCGGCTCGGGGCGGATCGCCGTCGGTCACGCCCCGCTCGTCCGCGACCATGCGAGGCCGCTCGTCTGCGCGCTGCGGTCGTAAGCGCCCTGACAACCGCTGGGACGAGCATACCTCGGCTTGCGGAGGCCGAGGCAACCGTGGTGACCTTCTATGACGATCCTCGAGGCCTTCCCCATGCGTCGCTTCGCACTCTCCTTCGCCATCGCCTTGCCCCTCACCCTCGCTGCGGCCTGCGGGACCACCTCCGAGAACGGCACGTTCTCGTCGAGCGCCAGCGCAGGCTCGGGGGGCAGCGCCTCGAGCGGTGAAGGTGGCGGCATCAACCTCTCGACGAGTAGCGCAGGGGGGAGCGGCGGCGGCCTAGACGACAACACCGCGTGCGCGAAGGAGGAGGCGGAGGCCACCCTCACCTACGCACCGGTCGACATCGTCTTCGTCATCGACAACTCGGGGAGCATGACCGAGTCGATCGGCGGCGTGCAGGACAACATCAACGCAAACTTCGCGAAAATCATCGAGGCGAGCAAGGTCGACTACCGCGTGATCATGCTCGCCCGCCACGGCAGCGCGAAGGGCAACCAGTCGGTGTGCATTGAGTCCCCGCTCTCGGGGATCCCTCAAGGCGGATGCGCGAGCCCGCCCGCGACGCCGAGCAACAACCCGCCCAAGTTCTTTCACTACAGCGAGGAGATCTCGAGCCACAACGCGCTCTGCCAAATCCTTCGCACTTACACGCTTCCGGACGAGCACAAGCTCGCGCCAAACGGCTGGAAGGAGTGGCTGCGCCCCGAGGCCGTGAAGCTCTTCGTCGTCATCACCGACGACAGCGCGACCTGCTCGTTCGGCAACACGAACTACGACGACAACGACACGGACAAGCCGTCGGCCACGAAGACCGCCGCGGCGTTCGACGCCGCCCTCCTCGCGCTCGACCCGACGCAGTTCGGCGACGCGATGAAGCGCAAGTACGTCATGCACAGCATCGTCGCGATCGCGGACAAGGACCCGCAGAACCCCGCGACGCCATGGCCGCCGATGGATGACCTCAACACCTCGAAGTGCGGGAACAACCCGGCGCCGGGGCTCGGCTACCAGGCGCTCAGCGTGCTCACCGGCGGGCTTCGCTTCCCGATCTGCTCGCTTAACCACTACGACGCGATCTTCAACGAGCTCGCGAAGGGCGTCATCTCGGGCGCGGCACTCAGCTGCAACTTCCCGATCCCGGAGCCGCCTCCGGGGCAGATGATCGACCCCGCCACGATCGTGGTTCGGTTTACGCCGGGCGACGGGTCGGGGCCGAAGAACTTCACCCAGGTCGCGACCGAAGCCGAGTGCGCTCCCGAGCGCTTCTACCTGTCGAACGGCGAGATCCGGCTCTGCGAAGATACCTGCGACGTGGTGAGCCAAGACAAGAACGGCAAGATCAAGGTGTTGTTCGGCTGCATCGGCATCTCGAACTGATGCCGCTCGGGTGTGAGTGGCGTGGTGCGACGCGGGCGACGCGCTCCTCCCCGTCGCGCTCAAGAGGCGGCGTCTTCGGCGGGCCGCATCAGCCCGACGAGCGTGACCGCGGCGAGGTAGCCAAGGAGCGCGCCGGTCGCGAGCCGGGTGCCATGCCACGGGGGATGAACCCCCGCGTCCTGCGTGACGATGTCGACGAGGAGCAGCGAGCCCGCGACCGCGAGCAGGGTGCGCGCCCTCCCGAGCCCGAGGCGCGGCCGGCCGACGAGCGCACCGACGGCGCCCCCCGCGTAGAGCCCCGCACATCGACTGCACACGGGCATGACGACACCCAGAAACGCGAGCGAGCGCTCGGGGCGACGATGGCAGACGAGCGCGAACGGGAGGCCGAGCCACTCACCGAGCGTGGGCCCCACGGACACCGTCAAGAGCGCGACGAGCCAGGGCGCGAGCCCGACCAGAACGAGCACCGCGCGGGCCACCACCGCCGTGTTTCGTGCCCGCCGAGCGGCGTCGCTCATCGCCCCTTCTTCGGAGCTTCACGACCGAGGCGCTGCATGACCTCTTGCAGGTCCTCCCAGACCTCGCGCTTCTTGTCGGGTGAACGCAGCAGGTACGCGGGGTGGAACGTCGGCATCAGAGGGATGCGCCCCTTGTAGAGCCGCCATGTCCCGCGCAGGCGCGTGATCCCGGTCGTCGAGCCGGTGAGCGCCTGGACCGCGGTCGCGCCGAGCGCGACCATCACCTTTGGCTCGAGCAGCTCGAGCTGGCGGTCGAAGAACGGACGACAAGCGGCCAGCTCATCGGGCTCGGGCTTGCGGTCCTTGCTCGGGTTGTCCTGCTCGGACGGGCGGCATTTGACGACGTTGAAGATGTAGACGTCGTCGCGGCCGAAGCCCATCGCTGCGATCATCTTGTCGAGCAGCTGCCCCGCTGGCCCGACGAACGGCTCACCCTGCAGGTCCTCCTGGGTGCCAGGCCCCTCGCCCACGAACACGAGCTCCGCAGCGGGGTTTCCGCGCGCGAACGCGGTTCGTGTGCGGGTCTCGTGGAGCGGACAGCGCGTGCATGACGCCACCTCGGAGGCGAGGACCTCGAGCCTTCGTCGTCGCTCGCCGCTCTCGAGGACGACGCGCGGGGCCACCGGGACACTCGGCGAGGCAGGCTTCGCCGCGACCTCGGCGAGCGCGCTCGTGCGCGCAACCATCCCCGAAGCGAGGGAATCTTCCGCCGGCTTGGGTCGCGCCGCCGCCGCCGCCGCCGCGGGGGAGACGGAAGGCGCGCGGTCAGCGAGCGGCGCGCGGCCCGACTCGTCGGGACCTCGGGAGTCCACGGCCCGAACGGGAGGGCGTGGCATCGCGCCGTGCACGTCGTCGACGCCGCTGTCGCGCAAGAGCTCGAGGTGCGCCTGCGCCGCGCGGACGAGCGCCCGCAGCTCGGCCCGCGCGGAGTCGTCAGTGGGCCGAGTCATTCGCGACGAGCCAGCGCTCGGCCTCGAGCGCTGCCATGCAGCCCGTCCCGGCCGCCGTGACCGCCTGGCGATAGACCCAGTCCGCGACGTCTCCCGCCGCAAAAACGCCGGGGATGCTGGTGGTCGTCGTCCCCGGCTGAACCTTGACGTACCCGTTCGGCTGCAGCTCGAGCTGCTCCTTCACGAGGTCGGTCATCGGAGTGTGGCCGATCGCGACGAACAGCGCATCGGTCGCGTGGCGGGTCACCTCGCCGGTCTTGAGGTCCTTCACCGCGACCCCGGTCACCTTGTTCTCGGCGGGGTCGAACACCTCGACGATCGCGGACGATAGGGCGAGCTTGATCTTCGGGTTGGCGCGCACCCGATCCTGCATGGCCTTACTCGCGCGGAAGTCGTCGCGTCGATGCACGAGCAGCACGCTCGAGCAGATCCCCGCGAGGTAGCTCGCCTCCTCCATCGCCGTGTCACCGCCGCCGACGACGACCGCCGCCTTGCCGCGGTAGAGCGGGCCGTCGCACACCGCGCACGCCGAGACGCCGCGGTTCTTCAGCTTCTCCTCGCTCTCGAGGCCGATGTAGTTCGCGCGCGCGCCGGTCGAGAGGATGATCGTCTTCGCGAGGTAGAGCTGTCCTTCGGACCAGACCTTGAACGGCTGCTCCGAGAAATCGATCTTGTCGACGTCCTGCGTGATGAGCTCGCAGCCCTGCTTCTCGGCCTGGCCGCGAAAGCGCCCCATGAGCTCAGGGCCGGTGACCCCTTCGACAAAGCCCGGGTAGTTCTCGACCTCGGTCGTGAACATCAGCTGACCGCCCGGGATAAGACCGCCCGCGTTGAAGCCCTCGAAGCACAGCGGCTTCAGGTTCGCGCGCGCGGCGTAGATGCCCGCGGTGAGGCCGGCGGGGCCGGAGCCGATGATGATCACGTTGCGGACGGTGGGCTCGGTCATGGCGTGAGGTCCTAGCGCCGTTGCGAAAGGGCGTCGAGGGGTCGAGCCGCTCGCGGAGGCCGGCGCCGACGCCTCGCAGACCTCGCGCCGAGCGCGGTTCGGTGCAAGCCTTCGCGGGTCGTGTACGAGCTCCTCTTCCGTCACGTCCTCTCACGCCTATCGCCCGAGACTGCGCATCACCTCGGCTTTGGCGCGCTGCGAGCCATGATGGCGCTGCCCCGCGTCGAGGACTTCGTGCGGGCAAGGCTCGCCCCGCGAAGCGCGGAGCTCAGGGTGAAGGCGCTCGGCCTCGAGTTCCCTGGGCCGCTGGGCCTCGCGGCGGGCTTCGACAAGGACGCACGCGGCCCGGATGCGCTCGGCGCGCTCGGCTTCGGCTTCGTCGAGATCGGCACCGTCACGGCGAAGCCGCAACCTGGCAACCCGAAGCCGCGGCTCTTTCGCTTGCCGGCCGATCGAGCGCTCGTCAACCGGATGGGCTTCAACAACGAGGGCGCTGCGGCCGCGGCCAGGCGCCTCGCGAAGCGCGATGGCCCGACGATCGTCGGCGTGAACCTCGGCAAGTCGAAGGTCACCCCCGAATCCGAGGCGGCCTCCGACTACGCCGAGAGCGCGCGCCTGCTCGGGCCGTACGCAGCGTACTGCGTCGTCAACGTGAGCTCGCCGAACACCCCTGGGCTGCGTGAGCTCCAGCGGGCGGACGCGCTGCGCCCCATCCTCGGCCGAGTCCGCGATGCTCTCGACACCGCGAGCCCGACGCGACACGTCCCGCTGCTCGTCAAGGTCGCGCCCGACCTCGCAGACGAGGACGTCGACGCCGTCGGAGCCCTCGCGCTCGAGGTGGGCCTCGACGGCATCGTGGCGACGAACACCACGGTCGGTCGACGCGACCTCGCCTCGCCCGTCGAGGAGGTCCTGCGCTGCGGAGCGGGAGGCTTGAGCGGCCCGCCGGTGAAGGCGCGCGCCCTCGAGGTGCTCTCACGGCTCGCGGCGCAGCTCGGCGACCGCGCGGCGCTCGTCGCCGCCGGAGGGATCGAGACCGCAGACGATGCCCTCGCGCGACTCGATGCCGGAGCGACACTGCTCCAGGCGTACACCGGCTTCGTCTACGGAGGCCCGAGCTTCGCGGCCCGCTTGCATCGCGAGCTCGCCGCCAAGCTCGTGGCGCGCCGGGCTAACGACGAGGCCCTCGCCCCGCACGGAGAGGCCAAGCGCTAGTAGTGGACGGTGAGGCCGAGCGCGACCTCGTCGAGGCTGCCCGTCGCGCGACCGCCGTTCACGACGAAATCGGTGCGAAAGCCCTTGTCGGGATTGCCCGACAGCCCGCGCGCGTTGCCCGCACCGCCGTTGTCGAGCGCTCCGTAGAAGGTGTGCTGGTACGCCGCCGAGATGTCGAAGCGCGAGAGCCGAAGGGTCGCGCCGCCACCGACGCCCGCCTTGTAGCCTTGATGAAAATCAAGGCTTAGATCGGCATCGGCCACAGCCTTCGACTCGAAGAAGCCGCCCGCGCGCACCGCGAGCAGATCGGGGATGGCGACGAGCTCGCCGCCGAGGCGCACGCCGAGCGTGTCGCGCCAGTTGCGCGGCATGTCCGCGTTGGTCGGCGCCGAGACGGTGAGGCCGTCCCCCAGGTTGATCGGGATGTCGCTCCCGAGCCGGATCTCGATGCGATCGACCGCGCTCGTGTTGGCGTAGGTGAGGTCGACCTCCACGTCGAAGAGGTCCTGGCTCATGGCGTCACGCACCTGCTCGCCATGCTTCGCGACCCATGGCTGACCGTAGCCCGCGGACGCGCGAGGCTGGTGATAGCGGAAGCCGAGGCGGGCCTCCATCGGGATGTCGAAGCGGAAGGTGCCCGCGCGCTCGCGCTCGGTGACGAGGCTCGGGTCCGACAGCGCCGCCGCGTTCACGTCGCCGCCCGACGAATAGTACGTCGGCTGCACCTTGAGGTTCGTCGTCGCGCGGATCGCGTCCGAGTACCGGAAGGTCCCCGCGATGTCGAAGCGCTTCGTCGGGGAGTAGAGCGCGCTCAGGATGAGCCCGGGAATGAACCCGTCGAAGCCGTCGATCGTCGACTTGATGTCCTGATTGAAGCCCTCGGGCGCGACACCGGTCCCCGCGACCATGTTGGAGAACTGGAACTTCGCGATCCCCCAGACGAGGCCGACGCCGAGCGAGAGGTTGCGGCGCAGCGCGACCGCGACCGAGACCGTCGGGTAGACGAGCAGGGCGTCGTCGTCGAGCATCAGGTAGCGCTGCGGCGCAGGGTGCGGCTGATTGGGCACGCCGACCTTGTTCTGATAGCGGATGACGTCGGGCCAGCTGGCCTTGCCGTGCTTGTGCGGGCCAACGGCGGCGAAGCCGAGCCACACTCGGTCCGCGATGCGGTGCTGAATCGCGAGCTGCGGGTTCGGAAACGGGGCGATGTCCGCGCAGACCGGACCCTGCGCAGCCGCGAGGCTTGGGCCAGGCGCGACCGGAACACCACCGTCACCGAGACGCTCGAAGCAGTGCTCACGCAACATGAGGTGGCTGCCGACGTGGACTCCGTTGGCATTCCGAACCATCGCGGCCGGGTTCACGAAGGCGGCGAGCGGATCGTCCGCGCGCGCGACCCAAGCCCCGCCGCGTCCGACCTGCCTGACGCCGCCTGCCGGGGTGTCGAGGCCATCGGCCTTGGCTTGCTCCGCGAGACCCGTGACGAGCGCGCCCGCGAGCACGCCGACCAGCCGAATTCGATTCCTGAACATGGGGTGTCTTCTCTGCGCGCCGATCACTTGACGGGCGACGCCTTCAGCGCTGCGCGCCCTTGCTTCTCGTAGACCGTGAACATCACGCGCTCGCAGCCGTGCCGCGCAACGAGCGCGTCCTTGTTGCGCTGAAGGGTCCCGCGGAACTTGTCGAAGGTGAGCTTCTCGACGGGCTCGCCGAGCTCGCGCTTCATCGCGAGGAACTCCTCGAACACGCGGCGCCACTCGGTCTCCTCGTCTTCGGGCTCGTCCGACTCCGGACCCGCGGACGCGAGCGGCTCGTCCTCGCCCGCGTCGCTCTCGCCGGCCTCGTCGTGGGGCGGCTCGTCGGCGGGGGCGTCGTCCTCGATGGGCGCGAGGCTCTCGGGCAACGCCGCCGGTTCGAGGACCTGCGCGGGGCGCGGCTTCGCCGCCGGCGCTTCGGCCTTCGGCTTTGGTGCGGGCTCCTCCTTGGGTGCCGCGGCGGGCTGGACCTTTGGCGCCGCCGCAGGCTTCACCGCCGCGAACGCGCTCATGGTCGGCTCCGTGGGGAGCGGCCCGAGCACGCGCGCCAGATCGGCTGGGCCGCGATCGACCCCCGCCGAGGACGCGACCTTGTCGAGCGCGTCGTTCACGAGCGCCGCGAGCTCCTTGTAACCCCCGCGGTAGGTCGCGGGCCGCAGCACGTCGACGGCGTTGCCCTTGTTCGCGAGCTCGGCGAGGCCTCGACGGAAGCCAGCGAGCGGAGCGGAGTGCTCGAAGCTCGTCAACACGAAGCCGACGAGCGCGGCGACGAGCGCGACCGCCCCGAGCAGCGGCAGCGGGACGGCGCGCTTCTCTTCGCTGGTCGCGTTGGCGTAGAACTCGGCGGGCGAGCCGAGGCGCTGGTGCTGGTGCATCACCGCGTAACCTGCCCCGAGGTCCCACGCCTCGCCAGGGAGCCTCACGTAGAGAGCGCGCACGTCGTAAGCCGCCTCTTCGCGGACGAGCATCGGCTTGCTGCGGCCTTCCGCCTGATAGGGATCCTCGGCGCCGAGCTTCGCAAGCTTCGCGAGGTCGTCGGGCGTGAGGTTCACGAGGTGCGTCTCGGACGCTGGCGGCGTCGCCTTGATGATCGGCCTGCCCGACGCGTAGAACACGACCGACACGCCGGTGTGCTCGACCACGTCGCGCGCGAACGCGTCGTCGACCTTCTTCAGCCCGACCACCGCCCCGACCGGAGCCGCGCCCGCCTCGGTCTCCACCGGTCGAGCGACGACGCGGTAGAGGTCGTCCCCGAACAGCCACGAGTCGTCGCGGATGTAGCCGTGCAGCGCGTCGGCCACGACCGGATAGCCGCCGAGCTCGAAGCCCTCGGCGCCCGTCGCGCGCTCGAAGTTCTCGCTCGCCACGACCCGGCCGTGGACGTCGACCGCGAAGAGCGCGTCGAACCCCACGAAGTCCTGCGCTTGCTCGCGGAACTTGCGGAGCGCGACGTTCGCCTTGTCGCGAACCGGCGAGTCGAGCTCCTTTACCGTGTCGGTCGACTGCGCCTTGCGCAGCGCGTCGCCGACGTCGCCGTTCACCGCGAGCGGGGTGAGCGCGGTGGCGCGGCGGGACGCGTCGTCCTTGAGATAGAGCGACACCGCGACCGAACCGGAGTTCAGGATCCGGGCGGCGCTTCGCTCCTCGGCGTGATTCGCGATGCCCATCGCGAGAAAGAGGACGAACATGGCGCCGGCGACGGCGACGCCGAGCACGAGGTACCAAAATCGAGAGAAGATCACGCGCGCTCCTACTTGCCTTCGCCGTCGGACTTCTTGGGCTCCGAGACCACCAGCGGATCCCGGACCTCTTGCTCCTCGACGCCGACCTTGACGTCGACCGGCAGCGCCTTCCCCACCGGCTTCCCCATGAAGTACGCCTGCAGGTCATAGGCGCCGGGCTCGAGGTCGCGGATCACGAACGCGCCGTTGAGCTTCGGGTAGCTGCTCGCGATGGTCCGCGACTCGACGACCACCCAGGAGCGGAGGCTCGGCGCGAGTTGATCGCGCAGCTCGAAGACGCCCGCCTTCGGCGGCTTCCAGGTGCGATTGCCGCCGGCCTTCGTCTCTTCGGGGCCGAGGCCGCCCGAGCTCACGTCAAGCAGCCGGTGCGAGAAAGGGTCGTGGTTCACGAACTGGAGCGGCTGGCCCTCGGGGACGACGATCGTGACCGGGGTCGTGCGACCTCCGCTCACGCCCACGGTCACCGGGGTCCCGCGCGACTCGGCCGCGCCGTCTCGCCGCAGCAGCGCGACGCAGAGCTCGCGCGGCAAGTAGGAGGTCGGCCGCTGCTGCTTGCCCGCCGAGGTCGAGCGCGTCCGGAAGGTGTAGCGGTGGCTCTTCGCGTCATTGGCCTCGACCCAGACGGGGTTGAGGAGCGTCTCTCCGCCCTGGACCTTTCCCTTGAGCGCCACCTTCTTCGCCTGCGCGAGCGCAGCGTCAGGAGCGAGCGCCGCGCCCGCGACGAGCGCGAGCGCCATGCTGCGCGAGGCGACGGCGGCGAGCCTAAAGCGGGGACGGAGGCAGGATGCGTACCGAGCGACGTGCGTCATGAGGAGCCAAAAAAGCTACCGGAAGTGGGGCGCGGAAGGAAGTTCGGCGGCACCGCGCGATTCGTACGGCCAACGCGGTGAGACGCGCTAATGTAGGAAGGTTCCCTCTACTGCTCTCCGTCAGGCGACGATTCATGAACCCCCTGTAAGATTGGAACCCGGGACACGAGCGATGGTCGTGGTGTGTCCACTCGGAATACTTCTCCGAGAGGCCTAAAGCGGCCCCAAGCGTCCCACCTAGCGATCGCTAGGGGTTCAAATCTTTCGCCAACGACCGCGGTGGTCAGGAACGGATGGGGCCGACTCGCTCGGCCCTTTCTTTTTTTCCACGCGCGTATGCTCGCAGGCTCGCGGACAATGCGCTCCCCGCGCGGCCCTTCAGCACATGGCCGTAACGGGCCACAGGGCGTGCGTGACACGTCCTCAACACGTCGCTTACAGCGCCGGTCCCTCTTTACTGCGGCGCCCAGTGCCCCGTATCAAGTTCGCTCGAGTCATGTCGTCCCTCTTACGCCAGCCGCTCCGAGTCCGCGCGACGAGCGCGACCGCATCGGGAGCCGTCGGCCTCCTCGTAACGACGGCGGCCTTCGCCGGCCCCGCCGCGCCTCCAAGCGCCAGCGCGCCCGCGGAGGCCATGCACCTCGAGGCCGAGGAGCGGCCGTTTCGGCTCCACGAGGCCGTCGGCCTCTCGTGGCTGCGCTTCGGCCTCGAGCACCGCAGCCGGGTCGAGCACCTCGACAACGACCTTCGGAGCGTCAACCCAGGCGACGCCACCGCGTTCTCGATGCGGACCTTGCTCCAGGCCGAAGCTCGCTACCGCCACCTCGTCGTCGGCGGAGAGCTCGCGGACGCGCGCCTCCGGGCGAGCGCGAGCACACCGCTCAACACCGGCCTCGGCGATGCGTTCGACATCTTGCAAGCCTACGTCGGGTTGCGCGGCAAGGACGTCCTC